>DATIPA010000092.1:0-41397 GCA_035472475.1 Xanthobacteraceae bacterium
CGAAGTTTCGTCGTAATTGCTCGAGCGCAAATCCAAGCACAAAGATACATGTCCCGCGCGCCCAATGGCTTGATTGTGACAAGATTGACAAATGCCGGAATAGAATTCCAATTCAGTTACCTGTGACAGGAGCTTGTCCGGCCATGACAACCCCGGATGTCCACACCGATTTCAGCGGGCAGATGAGCTATGGGGACTATCTACACCTCGATACCCTGTTCGCTGCACAGAACCCGCTCTCCGGCCAGCACGACGAACTCCTGTTCATCACGATTCACCAGGTCAAGGAACTCTGGATGAAGTTGATGAACCATGAGCTGGAAACCGCAATCGCAAACATTCGCGCCGATGCGCTGCGGCCTGCGTTCAAGTGCCTCGCGCGCATCTCGCGCATCCAGCAGCAGCTGATCCAGGCCTGGGACGTGCTCTCCACCATGACGCCGGCAGACTATCTATCATTCCGGCCCGTGCTCGGGCGCTCGTCCGGATTTCAGTCGTGGCAATATCGGCTGCTCGAATTCAAGCTCGGGTTGAAGAACGAAGACATGATGAAGCCGCACGCGCACCGGCCGGAGATCATGGAGCGCCTGCAGCACGCGCTCGACGCGCCAAGCGTCTACGACGAAGCGCTGCGGCTCCTGGCGCGACGCGGGTTTCCGGTGCCGGCCGAGGTGATCGCGGCCGACGTTCGCAAGCGTCACGTGCCTGACGCCGGCGTCGAAGCCGTATGGGCTACGATCTACCGGAATGCCGATCAGCACTTCGATCTCTATGAACTCGCCGAGGAGCTGGTCGACCTCGAAGACGCGTTCCAGACTTGGCGGTTTCGCCACATGAAGACGGTCGAACGTATCATTGGCATGCGTGCCGGGACCGGCGGCAGCGCCGGCGTTCCCTACCTCAAGAGTGTGCTCGACCTGACGTTGTTTCCCGAACTGTGGTCGGTGCGAACGGCGTTGTAATGCCGGGAAGCCCTAGGTGCCCTGCGCGCCCGTCAGCAGATCTGCGAGCTCCGGCACCACCCACAGCGGTGGCTCGCCGCGGGCTACCCGCTGTACATTGTCGAAGGCGTTGCGGAAACGGGCGACGTGGTTGTCCCACGTCGGCCCGGCGAAATGCGCGGTCAGGACGACGTTGTCGAGCTTGAGCAAAGGATTTTCGGCACGCGGCGGTTCAGGATCGAACACATCGAGGCCGGCGCCGAACAACCGGCCGCCGCTCAATGCGCGAAGCAGCGCGGCCTCGTTGATCACCGGTCCGCGGCTGGTATTGATCAGGATCGCGGTCGATTTCATGTGGGCCAGTTCACCTTCGGCGATCATATGCCGGGTGGACTCATTAAGCGGCACGTGCAGCGAAACGACGTCGGCGTTGCCGAGCAATTCGTTGAGCAGACGAAAGCGCACGCCGAGCGCATCCTCGGTGTCTTCGCTCAAGCGAACGATATCGTAGTACTCGATGCGCATGCCAAACGATCGTGCGAGACGGGCCACCTTCTTGCCAATGGTGCCCAATCCGATAATGCCGAGCGTCTTGCCGAAGAGCTCGTACATGCGCGGCGAAGGCTCGTTGCCGCGCCAGCGGCCCCCCGACACGCTGCCGTGCTGCCAGATCACCCGGCGGGCTACGGTGAGCATCAGCATCATCGCGTGCTCGGACACCGAGATGGCGTTGGCGCCGCCGTTGTTCGCAACTGGAACCTTGGCACGGCGCGCGGCCGCGAGATCGACGTTGTCGTAGCCGGCACTCAGCAACTGCACGAGCCGCAACCGCGGGGCGGCGCGATAGAACGCGTCGGGCATCTTCACGCTCGGGTAGCACACCATGTACTCGGCCTCGCCGAATGCGGCGGCAAATTGCGGGCTTTCGTGCTGCACGAGCGCAAGCGCAAATCCCGCTGGCGCCAGCTCGCGAGCAATCTCGCCGGTCTCGGCCGAGGGCGGAACCACAACGATCCTGGACGTCATATCGCGATCATGTCCGCGTATCGGCCCCGGTCATCTTAGCAGCGTCCCATCGGCATAGCCGAATGGCGCCGTTCGCTAATCGAACTTCGTTCGCGCGTCTGCGCAAAGGTCGCGCCGTTGACTCCCGCATCCGCGGCTTCATACTACAACCATAGCGTACACAGGGACGAGAGACGTAGCGCGGGCCGACGCGGTTCGGTCACAACGACGCCGCGGTAGCCGACACCTCTCGCGCCAACCTCGCCCATGCTGGGACGAAACACAGCCCTCGCGCGACGATCGCATGCGCGAGGCGGGAGGCGACGAATGAGCGCTCTTCGTTTCAACGCGATGCACTTCATGCCCTATGTGCACCTGCCTGAAAATCACAAGCAATTCAAATCGACCTGGGTCAATTTTCCCAACAAGTTCTATGACCCCGAGCGTGGTCACGAGCTCTATCAGCGCTACCTGCAGGAACTGGTTCTGGCGGATCGGCTCGGCTACGACGCGATCGTAGTCAACGAGCATCACAACACCGTCTACAGCATGATGGCAACGCCGAACCTGATCGCCGCCGCGCTCGTGCCGCAGACCACCAACGTCAAGATTTGCGTCTGGGGAACGCCGCCCAATCTCATGCTGCCGAACCGGCTGGCCGAGGAATATGCAATCCTCGACGTCATGTCTAAAGGCCGGCTCGAGGTTGCGTTTCCGCTCGGGACCGGAATGGAATACTGGGCCAACCCGGTAAACCCGGCAACGGCCCGCGACCGGTTTCGCGAGTCGCTCAAGGTCATTCTGCAGGCCTGGACCGAGGACGGGCCGACCACGCACTATGGTCAGTTCTACACGTACCGGTTCCTCAACCCGTGGCCGCGGCCGTTCCAGCGTCCGCATCCGCCCTGCTACATCGTCGGCACCGGAAGCCCGGAGACGATCGAAATTGCGGCCGAACACGGCTTCGGCTACGCCTCCGTGTTCGTCACCCAGCAGCGCGCCTTCGAGCTCAACGAGAATCTGCGCAGCCGCGCCGCGCAGTACGGGCACACGATCCGTCCCGATCAGCTTCCGCTGCTGACGTTCATTTATGTGGCTGAAACACAGGAGCAGGCAGAGCGCGAATACGTCGGCCATCTGGAACATTTCTTCTCCGACTACCTGCGCACGATCCCGCACTACCTCGCCCCGCCCGGCTACCTCTCGGTCGATCAGCTCAAGACCCGTGCCGCCATGGCGGACAAACTGCACGGCGGCTTCGACTTCAACGCCATCAGCGGGTCGTTCTTCGTCGCCGTCGGCACGCCCGAAAAGGTCGCGAACCAGATCGGCGATTGGACGGCGTGGATGAAGACCAGCCATATCAACGGCGTGATGCATATCGCCGACATGCCGCATTGGAAAACCGTGAAGAACCTCACGCTGTTTGCCGAGGAGGTAATTCCGCGCCTGCGCAGCCGGAGCGACGCCTCACAACGGGTGGCGGCCGAATAGGAGGCGGGCGATGGGCAAGTTCAAACGCGAGACCCTGACGGTCGACGGGGTTAAGACCGTCGTGCATTCCGCCGGCAGCGGCGAGCCGGTCGTGTTCTTTCATGGTGCAGGCACGGTCGACGGGTTTGATTTCGCCGAACCGTGGGCCGAAAAGTTCAAGGTGATTGTTCCCTACCACCCGGGCTTCGGCGAGTCTGGAGACGACCCTTCATTTACCGACCTGCATGATTACGTCATGCATTACCTCGAGCTGTTCGACCTGCTCGGGCTCGACCGCTTTCATCTGGTCGGACTGTCCCTCGGCGGCTACCTGGCGGCGAAGTTTGCCAGCGAGCACGGGCATCGCGTCAAGAAGCTCGCCCTCATCGCGCCGGCTGGCATCATCGATCCCCAGCACCCGATGATGGACGTTATCGCCGTGCCAGGCGAGCAAATTCCCGGATTGCTGGTTTCGAATTTCGATGTCCTGAAAAAGCGACTGCCAGCCCAGCCCGATCTCGATTTCATTGGGGAGCGCTATCGCGAGGCGGCAACGGTCGCGCGCCTCCTGTGGGAGCATCCCGCCGATCCGAAGTTCATGCGCTACCTGCATCGGATCAAGATGCCGACGCTGATCTTGTGGGGTGACGAGGACAAGCTCATCCCGGTGCAGCACACCGAGGCCTGGCGCAAGTTTCTGCCGCAGGCGGACATCAAAGTGTTCAAAGGTGCCGGCCACCTCGTCCACCTTGAGAAGCCCGAGGCGGTCGACGCGGTCGCGACGTTTCTGAGCTGAGGTACCCAGGCGCGTCTGTCCGCTGTCTGGGCGTAATTATTGCAGGCGTGCGGTTGTAACGCGCTATCCCGCCGCCGGTGGGACCGCTAATCTTGGGTTGGTTGCCGGGACCCGTTCAACTGGCCGACGAAGAAGACCTGGCACGCATGCTAGCGAAGCCAACACACGAGGGAGAAACGCAATGCGACGACGCGAATTGCTGAAGTATGCCGCCGCGACGGCCGTCGCGGGATCGTTCGGTCCTCGGATCGCGCGAGCCGCAGATCCGGTCGTTGTCAAAGTCGGTGTGGTCGGGCCAAAAACCGGTCCGCTCGCCCCCGGTGCCGCGGTCACCCATTTTCCGAACTTCAAGCTCTGGGCCTACGAGGTCAATCAACGCGGCGGCCTGAAGCTCAAGGATGGCTTGCACAAGGTCGAGCTGATCGAATACGACGACCGCACGCAGCCGCCCGAAGCGATCAAGGCCGTGGAGCGGCTGGCGACCGTCGACAAGGTCGACTTCATCATGCCGGTCTACGCCACCGGCTTCAATCTCGCGGTCGCGCCGATCTATGCCAAGTACAACTATCCACTGATCACGCAGGCCTGCGTCACCGACCAGATCGAGCCGCTCATCAAGCGCTATCCCAACATGTTCTTCGTGCAAGGCTCGACCACGGCCTACGCCAGCTCTGCAATCAACGTGCTCAAGAAACTCAAGGACGCCGGACAAATTGGAAACAAGGTGGCAGTGGTCAACGTGGCGGACGATTTCGGGATCGAGCTCGCCAACGCCGGACGCCCTATCTTCAAGAAGGCCGGCTTCGACATCGTCTACGACAAGTCGTATCCCCTCGGCACCCAGGATCTCGCGCCGGTGTTGAAGGCTGCCAAGGCCGCCAACCCGGACGCCTTCGTGGCCTGGTCATACCCGCCCGACACGTTCGGCTTGGCGGAACAAGCCAAGATCGAAGGCCTCAACGTCAAGGCCTACTACAGTGCGGTCGCGACCGCGTTCCCGGGCTTCGCTCAGAAATTCGGCGCGGCGGCCGAGAATGTGCTGGGAGCCGGCGGCATCAAGGATTCGCCGGAAATCCGAGCCTACTACAAGGCGCACAAGGATGTGACCGGCGTCGACGCGGACTATTGGGGCAGCCCGTTCTACTATTCCCTGCTGCAGATGATCACCCAGTCGATCGAGGGTGTCGGCTCGATGGATTTGAAGGCAATCACCGCCTACCTCAAGAGCCACACGTTCAAGACCATCGTGGGCGAGCTCGACATCCGCAACCAGAAGCTCGATAAATTCTACACCGTCGGCCAATGGCAGAATGGATTCTTTAACGCGGTGGACGGCGTCGGTTTCACCGACTTCAAGCCGGTCAACTTGAAGACCAGCTGGGGGTAAGCGTCTGCCACGGCCCTAACTGTGGACCAAACATGTTCACGCGTCGTCATGGCCGGGCTTGTCCCGGCCATCCACGTATTGAGCGCATAATGAGGCCCCAAAGACGTGGATACCCGCGACGGACCCTACGCGCTTGCGCGCGGGGGCCCCGATAAGCGCGGGCATAACGCAGAGAAGTCGTCATGGACGTCATCATCATCGGCCTGCTGCTGGGGGGCACCTATGCGCTGATGGCGATGGGACTGCAGCTGCAATACGGCGTTGCCCGCATCATGAACCTCGCCAACGGCGAAATGCTGATCGCCGGGGCATTCGGTACCTTCTGGTTCTTCAGCGCGTCGCAGGCGAGCCCATTCTACGCGATCATCGGCATCGTCCCGCTTGCGTTCGGGGTGAACTGGGCGATCTACCGCGTTCTGATCGCGCCGCTGGTGCGGCGCGCCCGCAGCCAGGGTCAGCTCGAAGTCGATTGCATCCTCGCTACGTTCGGCCTGAGCTTCATTCTGGTTGGAATCCTGCTCGCCATATTTGGCGGCGAATATCTGAGCTACTCCTACTTGGCGCGTCCGATCTTCATCCTGGGCGAGCCGTACGGGCTCAATCGGGTCGCAGCATTTCTCGGAGCGGCGGCGCTCTGTATCGGGCTTTATGTCTGGCTGCACCACACGCGGGCGGGGCTGTCCCTGCGCGCCGTCTCGGTCAACCCGGCCGCCGCCAGCCTGGTCTCGATCAATGTCATGCGCGCATCCGCCCTCGCCTTCGCGCTCGGCGGCGCAGTCACCGCCGCGGGCGGCGCGCTACTCAGCATGTTCTTGACGTTCGACGCCTCGCTCGGCGTCGTCTTCACCCTGAAGGCCCTGATCATCGTCATCCTCGGCGGCGTTAGCGACATTCGCGGAACGATCGTTGCGGCGTTTATCCTCGGCCTCGCCGAAACGGCGGTCGCCACCCTGGTGGACCCCGGTCTCACGCTCGCGGCAGCCTACGTGCTGTTCATGATCATTTTGCTGGTCCGGCCGGAAGGCCTGTTCGGGAGGCGCGCATCGTGACGCAGCCGCCCGTGCAGGCCCTAGGCTCGTCCATCAAGCTCAGCCTCCGAGAGGTGCGCAACCTCGCGGTCGCCGTGTTGATCTTCGTCGTGGTGGCGCTGGTGCCGCTGATCAGTTCCGGTTACGTGCTTTCGATCAGTACATCGATCCTGTTCTATACGGCGCTGGCGACGTCCTGGATGCTGTTCTCCGGCCCGACCAACTACATTTCTCTAGCGACCGCTGCGTTCTTCGGGATCGGGATGTACGTGGTGGCCTGGGGAATCGACCTGATGCCCTATCCGCTCCTGATCGTGCTCGCGGCTCTCGCCGGCGCAGCCCTCTCCGTGGTGGTCGGACTGGCGACGCTGCGGGTGTCCGGGGTCTATTTCGTCATTTTTTCACTGGGGCTTGCCGAACTGGTGCGCCAGATCATGACCTGGCTGCAGCACGTCCTCGGCACCCTGAGTGGTCTCTATGTCCTGATCGACCGGACCGAGGACGAATACTACTGGCAGCTACTGGCGCTGACGGCCCTCATTTTTCTGATCGGTTGGTGGATCGGCCGCTCGCGGCTCGGATTCGCGCTGCGCATCATCGGCAATGACGAGGTCGTCGCGGTTCATTCCGGCATCAACACGGCGCGCGCCAAGGTCGTCCTGTTTGTCATCTCGAGTACGTTCGCGGCGATAGTCGGCGCCCTGGCAGCGCCGCGCTGGAGCTACGTGGAGCCGACCGTTGCGTTCAGCCCGTTCCTGTCCTTCCAGGTCGTGATCATGGCGCTGCTCGGCGGCGTGCACCGGCTGTGGGGCCCGCTCCTGGGAGTCATTCCATTCACCCTGCTCTGGGAACTGATCTCGGCGAATTTTCCCGCGCAAACGACGTTGTTGCTCGGCGCGACATTCCTGCTGATCGTCTATTTCATTCCCAACGGCATCGTCGGGTTGTTGGAGGACACGCTGCGTCAACGCCATCGACTGCTGCAATCCGCCGGCGGCTCAAGCGGCCTGGTCAAGGGACTGTTGGCGCGCTGGAGGAGCCGCAATGCATAGCACGGACGCCCTGACGGTCGGCGACGTCACCAAGCGCTTCGGCGGCCTTGTCGCGGTTCAAAGCATGTCGTTTGCGCTCGCCGACAATGAAGTGCTCGGCCTGATCGGGCCGAACGGGTCGGGCAAGACCACCATGATGAACCTGATCTCCGGCGCAATGCGGCCGAGTTCGGGGGAGATCAGGCTTTACGGTGACGACATTGCCGGTATAGGCGCGAGCCGCATCGCCAACAAAGGAATTGCCCGAACGTTCCAGCTGGTCCGCATGCTGCCCGGCCTCACGGTGCTCGAGAACGTCGCGGCTGGCGGCGTGTTCGGCCACGCGCGCCGGTGGGGCAAGGAGCTCGACGACTATGCCCACGGCCTGCTGCAACGGGTTGGACTGCCGAATGCGGGCGACGTCGCCGTCCGGGCGCTGACCTATATCGACCAGAAGCGGGTCGAGCTTGCCCGCGCGCTGGCGTCCGATCCCAAGGTATTGCTGCTCGACGAATGGCTCGCCGGCCTCAATCCGACTGAGCTCAAGACCGGCATCGCCCTGATCGAGCAACTGCGGGTCGAAGGCCGCACCATCATCATCGTCGAGCACGTGATGCATGCGATCCGCAGCCTGTGCGACCGCTGCATCGTCATGAACAGCGGGGTCAAGATCGCGGAGGGCACCCCGCGGGACGTACTGGCGGACGGCGAAGTGATCCGCGCTTATCTCGGTGAGGCCGATGCTTGAGAGCCGCAACGTGTCGGTGTTCTACGGGCGCCACCGCGCGCTCGAGAACGTGTCGGTGTCGGTCGGACAGGGTGAGATCGTCGTCATGCTCGGCGCCAACGGCGCCGGGAAGAGCACGTTTCTGCGCGCGATCGCCGGTCAGATCCGCCAGACCGACGGCGGCAGCGTGCTGATGGACGGGAACGACATCACCCGGATGCCGCCGCACGACATCGTCGAAGCGGGAATCGCGCTCGTCCCGGAAGATCGCGGCATCTTTGCCGATCTCACCGTACAGGAGAACCTCACCCTTGGTGCGCATCCCAGGCGCGCACGGTCGCACGAGGCGGAGAACAAGGAGCGAGTCCTGGCGCTGTTTCCAAAGCTCGCCGAGCGGCGCAAGCAATTGGTGCGAACCATGAGCGGCGGCGAGCGCCAGATGGTTGCGATCGGACGCGCCATGATGTCAGCGCCGACGATCCTGATGCTGGACGAGCCGTCGCTCGGGTTGGCACCGCTGCTGTGCAGCGAATTGTTCCGCACCCTCGCCCGCGTCAAGGAGACCGGCGTCGGCATCTTCCTGGTGGAGCAGAACGCCAAGCAAAGCCTCGCGATCGCCGACCGCGGCTACCTCCTGGACAACGGGCATATCGTCGGGGCGGACACCGCGCAGGCCCTGGCCAAGGATGAGAAGGTGCGGGCCGCGTATCTGGGCGACGGGTGATTCCGCGCCGGCTGGACCGAAAACTCTCCCGGAGCCATGCGCGTGCCGCGGGCCTTTGCCCCTGGATGACCGAAACCGCCCATGGATGCCCTCGTTTGCGGGAGAGACAACACTGGCCGTGAGATCTGCCGGAGGTGCATGACTCCGCGCCGGGTCCGCGCGATCGCCACATCTTGCGCAAACTTTGCATTCGTGTATACTTTGCAATACAAAGCTAGCACGGGCGACCATGCGAGACCTGCAAAAGGCGCTGGCTGACATCTCGGCCATCCGGGGACAGATGGCCCGCGGCACCACCTTTCGTGGCTACGGGCCGGCCGCTCTGGCGACAACCGGGTGTCTGGCGCTTCTGGCGGCGGTGCTCCAGGGTGCGTGGCTCGATGATCCCATACGCGATATCGGATCCTACCTGGCGCTGTGGATAGCGACGGCGGTCACATCCGTCGTGATTGTCGGGATCGAAGCGGTTCGGCGTTCGCATCGCGTCCATTCGGGGTTAGCCGACGATATGTTGCGGACGGCGGCTGAGGAGTTCATTCCGGCCGCAGCCGCGGGCGTGTTGCTGACCGCTGTTGTTGTTCGCTTCGCCTCCGCCAGCGTCTGGATGCTGCCCGGCCTGTGGCAAATCCTGTTCAGCCTGGGCGTCTTCGCAGCCTGCCGCTCCTTGCCTCGCCTGATGATCGCGGCGGCCCTGTGGTATCTGATCGCGGGTCTTGTCTGCATCGCGGTCGCGAGCCAGACGCAATCACTGTCCCCCTGGGAAATGGGTCTGCCGTTCGGACCGGGCCAGTTCCTCGCCGCGTTTCTGTTGTGGCGCAGTTTCGGAGGCGGCGATGGAGAACCCTAGCGCCGACAACGATCCGGGCCGTTTTGCTTACGAGGGCCTCGATCGCATTATTCACGAGAAGGCTCGCTTGAGCATCCTGACCTCGCTCATCGCCCACCCCAAGGGATGTTTGTTCGGCGACCTCAAACTCCTGTGCGGCCTGACCGACGGCAATCTCAGCCGTCACCTGCAGGTCCTCCAGCAGGCCGGCCTGGTCGAACTCGCCAAAGGCTTCGAACGCAATCGTCCGCAGACGATCTGCCGGATCACGCGCGAAGGGCGGGCACGCTATCTCGAATATCTGCGCGTCCTGGAGAAGGTCGTGCGTGATGCGGCCGACGCGGTGAAAACCAAACCGGCCGGCACTTCTCGCCAGCGTCTGGCGCCGGCGTAATTTTTTTGCGAGGAGACTTTACAATGCAAAGTACTCTTGGACGAAAAGCAAGCTTCCATGTCGCCATCATCATGGACGGCAACGGCCGCTGGGCCGCCCGGCGCGCACTGCCCCGCCTCGCCGGTCACCGCGCCGGCGTCGAGACAGCGCGGAGCATTGCCGAGGTCGCACCCGACCTTGGGATTTCAAAGCTGACATTGTTTGCGTTTTCCTCGGACAATTGGCGGCGTCCGCCGAGCGAAGTCGACGCGCTGATGACACTGCTGCGGACCTATCTGACCACCGAAATTGCGCGCCTCGTCGACAGCCGCACGCGTCTCACCGTCATCGGCCGGCGCGACCGGCTGCCGAGAGGCCTGGCGCAGGAGATCGCGCGCGCCGAATTGGCGACCGCGAGCGGCGACGGCCTCAACCTTCGGATCGCCATCGACTACTCGGCGCGCGCCGCAATCGCGCAGGCGGCCATCTGTCTGGCGCTTCCGATCTCGATGGAGTCGTTCGCCCGGCTGATCACGCAGGCGACCGATGACGACGCGAGCGCCCCCGATGTCGATTTGTTGATCCGCACCGGCGGCGAAAAGCGCTTGTCGGATTTTCTGTTGTGGGAGTGCGCCTACGCCGAGTTGTTGTTCACCGACAAGATGTGGCCAGAGTTCAGCCCCGACGATTTGCGCTCCGCTGTTTGCGACTTTCGTGGACGCGAACGTCGCTTCGGCGGCCTCGGCACCGTCGCCACCCAACCGCAAATGGCGAGCGCGTGAGCAAGCGAACGACCGCTCCTGCGCTCATCAAGTCTCTGAATTCTCCGCTCTATCACCCCCCACCAGCGAGAATGATCCCATGACCACCCCATCACTGGCGGTATCTCAACCCTTCTCGATCACGCGCAGTCTTCCCCTCAAGCTCTTTGTCATCGCGGCGATGATCGCCCTTGCCGACTGGCTCTTCTTCGGGCGCGCAATCGGTATATCGGTCGCGATCTTTACAGTTGCGCTGGCCGCCCTGGTGCCGATCGCGAATTCCGTGCAATCGGGCCGGCGTGAGCTCGCCATCGCCACCGGCATTCTATTGGCGGCGCTGCTCCCGCTTCTAGAAGCACCAGGCGTGATCTCCATTGGATTCGCCATCGTCGGCCTCTGTTATTTCGCGCTGACGGCGGCAACACGCGTGTCCGATTCGCTGCGGGGCAAATGCATCGCCACGTTCACATTGCTGGGTGCCGCGCCGTTTCAGATTCTCGCAGACCTGCTGCGTGCCTATGAATCGGACCAACCGCACGCCCCGCTAGCGCCATGGGTTCGGTCCCTCTCAGCGTGGGTCGTCCCCTTGCTGTTTGCCCTGGTATTCGTGGCGCTGTTTGCTGCGGCCAACCCGATAATCGAGACCTGGTTCACCGCGATTGACCTCAGGAGTTGGCTGGCCAAGCTCGACGGCGGACGCGTGTTGTTCTGGCTTTTCGTGCTCGCGATCACGTGGCCGTTCATCTGGATGCGCGCTCGCCGCAACGTCGAGGTGAAGCTCGAGTTGCCACCGTTGGAGGCTTCGGAGTTGGCAACCGGACAGCGGTTTTTTGGCGAGGCCGCAATCCTGCGCTCGCTCGTTGTGTTCAACCTGCTGTTCGCAGTGCAAACCTGCATGGATGTCGCCTACTTGTGGCAGGGCGTCGCGCTACCGGACGCCATGACCTACGCAACCTATGCACATCGCGGCGCGTACCCGCTGATCCTGACTGCGCTGCTGGCCGCGGGCTTTGTCATCGCCGCCCTGCGTCCCGGCAGCGCCGCCGAGCGGTCGCCCGTGATCAGAGCCCTGGTCTTTCTCTGGATCGCCCAGAACGTCGTGCTGGTGATCTCGTCGATGCTGCGGCTGGATCTCTACGTTGAGATTTACTCCCTCACGTACTTACGCGCGGCTGCTTTCATTTGGATGCTGCTCGTCGCAATCGGCCTCGTTTTGGTCCTCGCGCGAATTTTTCTTCGCCGCTCGAACAACTGGCTTATCTTTGCAAACATCGGTGCGCTCGTCTTGACGATCTACGTCTGTTGCTTTGTCAATTTTGCCGACGTCATCGCGAACTACAACGTCGACCACAGCTGGGAACGGACCGGTCAAGGCCAGCTCGTGGATGTCCCCTATCTCGGGAGCCTTGGCACGCGGGCGATTCCAGCTATGGACCGCTATATGGCGATCACCGGGCGAAGCGGGGGCGTCCTGCGCACGCTGTCCGTTTGGCGTGATCAGCTGGCCGCCGCCGAGCTCAAGCGGAACGCCGACTGGCGCGCATTCACCTTTCGCGATTGGCAACTGCAACGTTATCTCGAGAACAACACCAATAAGATTGCCTCACCCAAATAGGTCCGCGGGACGGCGGCCTTGGCCTCGACGATGTTAGCCCGTTGCCGTCGTGGCGACGAATGCCTAACCTGATCCTCCACAAGCCGCGCCGAAGAAACGCGGCAGGGCGAGGAGGGAACCCATGGCGCAATCGCGTGTCACTCGGGGAGTCTTGTCGCGGCGTGCGGTGACGAGGGCGCTCGCCGCCGGGCTCGCAGCACCGGCGCTGCTGCGGGCCGGCGTCGCATTCGCCGCCTATCCGGACCGGCCGGTACGGATCGTCGTTGCAAATTCGCCTGGCGGCCCATCGGACATCATCGCGCGCATCATGGCGGCTGCACTGCAGGACAAGATGTCAGGCTCGTTCGTGGTTGAGAACAAGGGCGGTGCCGGCGGCAACATCGGCATGGGCTACGTTGCGCGCGCCGAGGCCGACGGCTACACGCTGCTGCTTGCAACCAGCGTTTTCTCCGTCAACCCGGGCCTCTACACCACCCTGCCCTACGATCCGTTCAAGGATTTCGTGGCCATCAGCGAGCTCGCGGCGTCGCCCAATCTGTTCGCGGTCAAGCCCGATCTCGGCGTCAACGCCATGAAGGAATTCGTGCAGCTGGCTAAAGCCAATCCTGAGAAGTTCAACGTGTCGGTCCCCCCGGTCGGCACCACACCGCAGCTCGAAGCCGAGGTGCTGAAGATCCGCGAAGGCCTTACCAAGATGGCTTCGATCGTCTTTGGCGGCGGTGGTGAAGCGTTGCAGGCGCTGCTCAGCGGCACGGTCCAGCTTTCCTCCGGCACGATCGCGCCCGCGCTGCCGTTCATCAAGTCCGGCACCATCAAGGGGCTTGCGATCTGCAGCGAAAAGCGCTGGCCCGATTTGCCCGAAGTCCCGACCATGCTGGAGCAAGGCTACAAGGACTTCGTGTTCGAGACTTACACGGCGCTGCTGGCGCCGGCGGGCACGCCGCCCGAGATCGTCGGGCGGCTCGAACGGGAGGTGCTCGCCATCCTGGCGCGGCCCGACATGCAGGCGTTGCTGGCGAAGTCAGGATTCGAGATCCGCGCCAAGACCGGCAAGGAGCACATGGCGCGCGTCGCCCGCGAAGTCCCGATGTTTGCCAACATCATCACCCAGGCCGGGATCAAGAAGCTCTAAACGCCGCCCGCCACGGCCCTTGAAACCAATATGCACATCCGCTCGATCGAGCCGTTCGCCGTCAGCCTTCCCATGGTCAAGCCGCTGATCATGGCGGGCGAAGAGGTGCGCCGGGCCGAGAACATGCTCGTGCGGATTGCGTCCGCCGACGAACAGATTGGATGGGGGGAAGCCGCCGCGGCGCCGACCATGACCGGCGAAACGGTCGCGGGCATGGTCGCGGCCGTGCACTACCTGGCGCCGGTTCTGATAGGCCGTGATGCAGCCGACATTGCCGGCGCGGTGAGGGCCATGCACGGGCGCATGTATGCCAACCACGGCGCCAAGGCAGCGATCGAGATCGCCCTGCACGATCTCCTCGGGCGGGCGACTGGCCGGCCGGTGCACGCGCTCATCGGCAACAAGCGGCGCAGCCGGTTGCCGCTGATGAGCCCGATCGGCGGTGGCGATGTTGACGATGACGCGCGCGCGGCCGCCTTGAAAAAGGCTTCAGGCATTACGGCCTTCAAGATCAAGGTTGGGATCGATACGCCCGCGCATGACGCGGCGCGCACTCGCGCGATCTGCGCGGCCCTTCGAAACGGTTGTCTGATTTCGGCGGACGCCAACCAGGGATTTACCACCGAGGAGGCGATTGCGTTCGTGCGCGCGGTCGCGGGCGCCGGTCTCGACTTTGTTGAGCAGCCGGTGGCAGCCGAGGATCTTGCCGGCATGGCGGCCGTCGCGGCCGCAACCGACATTGCCATCGGCGCCGACGAAGGGATCCACAGCGCGGCGGACATCGCGCGCCACCACGAACGGGGCGCCGCACGCGGTGTGAGCCTGAAGGCGATCAAGCTTGGCGGCATTCGGGCTGTCGTCGAGGCCGGCCGGCTGGCCGACGACCTTCGCATGCGCGTGAACGTGTCCTGCAAGACCGGCGAGTCGAGCGTTCGATGCGCGGCAGCGCTGCACGTCGCCTCAGTCATCCCGAACGTCGCCTGGGGCCTTACATTGACCCACACCGGGCTTGCCGACGACGTTGTCACTGACCCCATTTGGGCCGAACGCGGCTATGCGAACGTCCCCGATCGGCCGGGGCTTGGCGTCGAGGTCGATGAGGATCGCGTGCGACGCTACCAGGCGCCTGTGTGACTCCGACGGCACCCGGTGTCTAGGGCGAAAGCTCCTCGAGCGGCTTTCGCCGGGTTTCCTCCGCAAACAGCGTCGCCTGTCGGCGCCTGTCGCACCCGCAGTTCCGCAAATATTCCCGCATGAAGGAATAGTCAAGAAACCGGGCGTTTGCGCATGACCCTCTTTTTCGGGGCGCCGGCGCGGACAGACCGTCGAGAAATATGTCGGATACGAACTGGGCGTAGGCGTGCAGGTCCGCTTCCGTCGTCGGCCCGCCCATCAGTTCTTCGAACATGGCGCGCTCCGCCATCGGGAAGCTGCACGCACCCACAGTTGCGAGGAACAGATGCCTGGGATCGACGCGGTGAAATTCCCCCTTGGCAACCCCTTCATTGATGACGGCGGCCAGTTGCTTGCAGGTCCCGTGCACCATGTCGTGCCGCAGCTGGCGGGCTTCCTTGGATTTGCTGTGAATGATCCGTTCGATGATGAGGTGATGCAGCGAGGGGTCCTGGTAGAGCATTTCCAAAAGCACGAAGATGCGCCGTCTGATCCGCTCGCGAACGGACGTCTCTTCGGCAAAGGCCCGTGCCTGACGTTCTCGCAGTTCGGCGCCGGCCTGCAACACCGCAGCGACTAGAAGCTTGGACTTGTCGCCAAAATAATAACGGATAAGCGCGGGATCGACCCCGGCCGCGCGCGCGATGTCTAACCGCGTGATCCGTCCCGCTGGGATCGTCTTGGTCAGATTGCGGGTCGCCGCAATGAGCGCTTCTCGCCCGACTGTCGGCGCATCCTTGTGCGGCCGTCCCTGCCTGCGCCGCGCTCGCCGCGGCTTCGTTGCTCCGCTCAAGATCCCCTGCCCGTTCCAGCTTGATCCAGAACGAGTGTTTAGCAATACCAATCCGCTTGGCAATCGCCCTCAAGTCGCTGCCTCCGCGACAAGAGGTGACTCGTCGATCTATGGTCCGGCCATGGCTTCCGCGCAACCGCCCATCAGCTCGGGTCGAGCGGCAACTGCACCGGCTGCTTGCGCTTGGCCGACAGATCGAGGGCTTTGGTGAGCATCAGGTTGCGGTGCGCCTCGGCCACGGTCGCTGCCGGCGTCGGCAGTCCGAGCGACACGCGCGAGAGCCACGACACCGTCTCGTCCGCCATCGGCCCGCGCAGCTCGCCCAGCGCCATGTCTCCGGGCGGATAGCTGCCCATGAAATCGACCAGGCGGCTTGCGTCCGGGTTATAGCCCTCCTGTTGGGGCTTGGAGACCGCGAGCACGATATCGCGATGGGTATCGTCAATGGTGAGGACGCCGGTCGTTCCCACAATCCCGACCTCGAGGCTGTAGACGGCGCCCGGCCAGGTCACCGGCAACGCCCAGGAAATATTGAGGTGATAGACCGTTCCGTCGCCGAACATGATCATGCCGGCGGTCGCATCAATCCCGCCATAGAGCGGGCCGAGCACCTTGTCGACCGACCGCGCGTAACACTCGACAGGGGTCTTACCTTCCAGACACCACATGCAGATGTCGAGCGCGTGGGTCCCTGAGATCACCAGCGGCGAGATCGCCGATGCGTCGTCGGTGCGCTTATAATTGTCGATTGCGACCAGCCGGTTCATGAAGGCGCGCGATGTCACGAGCGTGATGTCGCCCAGCGCCCCGGTGCGGCATTTTTCCTTGGCGGCGAGCCAGCGCCGGCGAAAGCGCTGAGTATAGCCGACAACCGCATCGAGCCCGGCCTCCTGGATGGCTTTGAGCACGCGCGCCGACTGGGCGAGATCGGTCGCAAGCGGCTTTTCGATCAGCATCGGGACGCCGGCCTCGACGCCGGCCATGATCGGATCGACGTGTAGATGCTCGTCGGTACAGATGATCGCGGCGGTCACCTCCGGGCGCTTGAGCAACTCGCGATGATCGCCGGTGACGAAATCGGCGGCGATCCGCGGTGCCACTTCGCCGGCGCGGTTTGGATTCTTCTCCGCCAGCCCGATCCATTCGACCGCCGGATGGCGCGCCGCCACCTCGCCGCGGAAGAGCCCGACCCGCCCCCCTCCGACGATCGCAAGCCCGATGCCCTTTGCGGACGATTTCACCGGCCGCTTCCTCCCATGAAATCGCTCAACCGCTTTTTTTGATGTCCATCGGCGTCGAAATTGGCGGATCCAAGCCATTTCTCGAACGCGCGCTTGCGCGAGGGCCATTCACCGTCGAGCATGGAGTAGTACGCGGTGTCGCGATTGCGGCCTTTCGCCACCATGTGCTGCCGGAGGATGCCCTCGAACGTAAACCCCAGACGCTCGGCGGCGCGGCGTGAGGGCGCGTTCAGCGCGTTGCACTTCCACTCGTATCGCCGATAGCCGAGAGCATCGAACACGTAGCGTGCAAGAAGAAACTGCGCCTCGGTGGCAAGGGGCGTGCGCTGCAGTTCCGGCGCGTAGACGATGTGGCCGATTTCGATCACCCGCGTGGCGGGGCGAATTTCCATCAAAGTTGCAATTCCGATCGCGCCGCCGCTGCGATCGAGAACCGCATACGAAAACGGATCCTCAAGCTGCGCACGGGTCGCAACCCAGTCTGAAAACGATGACCAGCTAGGGAAGGGCCCATAGGCTGACATGTAGGTCCAGATTTGGTCGTGACCCCGGATCGCGTCCCATAGGCCGGCGGCATGCCGAGCAGCAAGTTTTTCGACTGCACCGAAGCGGCCCTGGAGCCGGACATCCCGCGGCCGTTGCGCGGGGCGGGTATCGACTGTTGGCCCGAGCGGCTGGTGCAGGGCGTCATCGGATAACGCTTGTGTCATCCCCCCCTACCCCAGATTGTTGCCGCGCATTCGTGGCGTGATCAAACATTGTGGTTCCAAATGTCGTCAGCGCCTCCGCGTGCAGCGGCTGCACAGCGTCCACAAAGGCGCGATGGTGGACCGCGTCCAGCGCGATGATTTCACCGTTGGCCACCTCGATGGCCCGACGTGCGCTCTCATGCTCTTCGACAGCGGCGTCGCGTTGAAACGCCACTGCGTCGGTCGCTGCCGCCTGCATTTCGGCCTGCAGATCCTCGGGCCAGGATTCGAATTGATCGCGATTGATGAAGATCGGCCGCGAAATATAGAAATGACCTGTCAAGGTGTGGAAGCGGTGGAACTTGTGGACCCCGTAGGTGACGGTGTTGCTGAGCGGGTTTTCCTGCGCGTCGATCGTCCCCGCCCCGATCATCGCTACCGCCTCGGTCAGATCCATGCGCAGCGGGACGGCACCGAGGAGCTCGAAAGTGCGCTTGTGGACGTCGCTCGGCAGTATCCTGATGCGCATGCCGGCGAGATCGGACGGCCGCCGCACCGACCGCAGGCGATTGGAGATGTGCCGGAAGCCGTTCTCAAACCAGCCCAGGATCCGGTAGTTCATCTGCTCTTCGATCTTTCGCGCCAGAAATGCCCCGAGCGGACCGTCCATGGCCGCGCGCGCGTGGTCGTTGGAGTCGAACAGAAACGGCAGGTCGACGAAGCCAAGTTCGGGGACTTGGTCGGTCAGATAGCTCGAGGACTGGTAGCCGAGGGTCAGGATACCGCTTTCCACAAGCCCCAGGATGTCGTCGGCGCGATAACCGAGGTCCATGATATTCCAGACGTACTTGACCTCGATCTGATCGCCAAAACGCTGCTGCAGCCGCTCACCCATGCGCTTGAGCGCGCGGCTGAACCCGGTCTGGGGCGGCCCATAGCCGCCCATGCGAATGTCAATCGGCCGTACGGTCATGCGCTTGCTGTGATACGTCTCACAGGGCCCTAGCTTAGAGCAGCATATGCCCGCGCCCAAGTAAGCTTCCAGCAACGATTGCATCATGTTCGACATCTCACACGAAGGCGATGTGACGATTCTGCGGATGGCCCATGGCAAAGCCAATGCCATGAGCATCGAGTTCTGCTCGGCGCTCTCCCGCCAGTGGGAGGAGTTTCGCACGTCGCCGTCGCGCGCTCTCGTGATTACGGGGACCGGAGGGATTTTCTCGGCCGGGGTGGACCTCCTGCGTTTGTCCGAAGGCGGAGCGTCCTACGTTCGCCAATTCCTACCGGCGCTGAACGCCATGTTCGAGGCCACGTTCTCGTGCCCGAAGCCGGTCGTCGCCGCGATCAACGGCCACGCCATCGCCGGCGGCTGCGTGCTGGCATGTGCGGCCGACAAGCGGCTGATGGCGCGCGAACAAGGCCGCATCGGGGTGACTGAGCTTCTAGTCGGTGTGCCGTTTCCGCCGATCGCGCTGGAGATCATGCGCCACGCGGTTACGCCGCACCGGTTCGAAGACACGATTTTGAGCGGCGCGACTTTTGCGCCGGATGACGCGGTTGCGCGCGGCCTCATCGACGAGGTCGTGGATCCGGAGGCACTGATCAAGCGCGCCGTGTTGGCGGCGCAGACGCTCGCTGCACTCTCGCCGCCAGCGTTTGCGCTCAGCAAGCGCCAGTTACGCGCGAGCGCGGTCCAGCGCGTCGCGCACGCCCGCCACGTCGACGAAGAAGTGACCAAGCTCTGGTGCGCGGACGAGACCCTGGCGCGCGTGCGAGACTACGTGTCTCGTACATTCAAGAAAAATTGACCATCGCTCCGCGACAGGCAGCCCTGCTAGGCGCGGCCCACCACCCGGTCGATCAGCTGCGCCGCGTCCATCGGCGCGCGGTCGCCGGTCCAGACCACGTACTGGTCCGGCCGCACCAAGGCCAGTTGCGTCGCATAGGCGGTACGGCCCTGCGCATAGGTGTCGCGAACGATTTTGAGCGGCACGTTGCGTGAGCGCGCAGCGTCCGCGAAGGCGCGCGTGGCCTCATCCTGATCGCCGAACGCCAGCAAGGTAAAGCCCGGGCCGAGTTCCTCAAATACATTGCGGCCGGATGAGAGCAGCTGTGGCGTCAGGTGGTGTCCCGGGCGTGCCTTGTAGGTGTGCTGGCCGTGCGCGCTGCAGACACCGCTCGCCGGTCCCATCACCACCGCCGATCCCTCGTAGTTGGGCTCGTAGATCAGCACCCGGTTGCCGCCGTAGACTTCGAGCTTGTCCCACGCCCGCGCGAATTCCGTTGGATTGCGCTCCGGGCTGTAGTGCGCCAGAAACTGCGCTTCCTCCTCGATCCGCGCGGCAATGAAATCTTCGCCGGTCTCCTTGAAGATCGGGCGGCGCTCGTCGCTGTAGGACTGCAGCAAGGCATCGCCGCCCCACCCCTGCAGCGCAGCGGTGAGCTTCCAGCCGAGGTTGGTCACGTCCTCAAGACCATTGTTGAGACCGAAGCCGCCATAGGGCGGATGACTGTGCGCCGAGTCGCCCGCGATGAACACACGTCCGACCTGATATGTCTCCGCCACCGAAACCCGCAAATCCCAGAACCCGACGTGATCGAACTCGCAGGCAAACTCGAAACCGGCGACGCTCTGGATAAGGCGGTGGAAGTCGAAATTATCGGTTGTGGACTCGAGCGGCATCGGCGCGTGGAAAAACCACCCCTCCCCCACATCGATGCGTCCGAAGAACTGCCAGTATCCCTTCAGATCCGGGTGCAGCACCCGATAGGTTGAGCGCTCCGGAAAGCGCTTGAGTCCTTCGTGCAATTCCCGCGAACGAAAGACGCCAAGCACCATCAGCTGATCGAAATCCGTGCCGCTGCGTTCGATCCCGACCTGATCGCGCACGATTGAGCGTCCACCGTCGCAGCCGACCACGTATTCTGCGGTGAGGACTTGCTGCCCGACGCCGGCCTCGTCGACGATCGTGACGCGCGCCTCGTCGTCGTCCTGCTCGACGGTTTTGGCGGTCCACCCGAAATAGGCGTCCACGTCCGTCAGATTCGCCATCTTCCGGCGCAGCACCTCTTCCATGCAGTATTGCGGCAGCCGTTCGTTGTCCTGGAAATAGTAGGAGCGGACGATCTCCCGTCCGGGCGGCGCATGCCAGTACTCGCTCATCAGGCTTTTGTAGGCGGTCACCCCGCCGATTGGATAACCGGGAGGCATGACGCGCGCTGCGCGCAATTCGTCGACGATGCCCCAGAAATAGAAGTGCTCCAGCGTGCGCTGGGTCAGGTTCTGGCCCTTCGGTATCTGCTGCAACTTGCGGCGGCGCTCGATGAGCGCGCACGACACGCCCCGCAGCCCAAGATCGACCGCAAGCGCGACCCCCACCGGCCCACCGCCCACGATGATCACTTGATAGTGTTTGTCCATGCAAGCTCCCTGGGACGTGCCTACATAACGAACAACCGCGAGACAAGCCCGCATACCGCAGGACGCCGCCGCTGAAATAGTGAGCCATGCGATCTTGCCGGACTTTCGCGCGTTGGTCTGCTGCGCCCGTACAAGGAGAACATCGTGCGTTCAAAATTTGGTTCGATTCTCGGCACCACGCTCATACTGCTTCTCGCCAGCGGCGGTCTTGCGCTCGCGCAGATCAGCCCGCCCTGGGGGACCAGCACCGCCGGTGGTTCGGGCGGTACGCCGACCGGACCGACCAATCCCGGTGCGCTCGGTTTTGGAACCAGTAGCGCGGGCGGATCGGGCGGCGTCGCGACCGGGCCGCTTAACCCGAATGCCTACGGATTTGGGACGAGCAGCGCGGGCGGATCGGGCGGCATTGCCACGGGCCCGACCGTTCCCGGTCTGCAACCGATCTCGCCTGGCTTGCGCATCATGACCGATCCAGCGGGACAAGGTGCAGCCTATGCAGCGCCTGGCGTCAAACGCAGCGCCGCGCGCCGGCACCGATACGTCGAGCGCCGCTACCGCTAAGGTTTTTCCGGGTCCTCGAAATCCCACTGCAGGTTGCCACTGTGGGTAACGGCGCCGAGATGCGCTGATCCGACCTGGCTCGCGTATTTCTCCAACGCGCCCGCCAGCGGCGTTGCACGGCGGCGCGGTTTCCAGGCCGCACGACGACGCGCGAATTCTTCCTGATCAATCAGCAAATCGATGCGCCGCGCGGTGGCGTCGACGCGGATTCGATCGCCATCCTGCACCAGCGCGATCGGCCCGCCGGCCTGCGCTTCGGGCGACAGATAGCCAATGCACATCCCGCGCGTCGCGCCGGAGAAGCGGCCGTCCGTGATCAGCGCGACCTTCTCGCCCATGCCCTGGCCGTAGATCACCGCGGTCGGCCCAAGCATTTCGCGCATGCCCGGCCCGCCCTTGGGGCCTTCGTTGCGGATGACGATCACATCGCCCGCCTGGTAGGCGCGCGCGCGGATGACGGCCATGCAATCTTCCTCGCTCTCGAACACGCGCGCGGGCCCTTCGTGCGCGAGCGACGCGAGGCCGGCGATTTTGATGAGCGCGCCATCGGGGGCAAGATTGCCCTTGAGCACGACGACCCCGCCGGTCCGCGCAATCGCGCGATCGACCGACCGGATCACCAATCCGTCCGGATCGGGTGCGCCGGCCGCGATCTCACTGAGCGTCTGCCCCGTCACGGTCGGCGTGTCGCCGTGCAGATGACCGTGCTCAACGAGCGTTTTCACGATAGTGGGAACGCCGCCGATCCGGTCGACGTCTTGCGCATAGTACTGACCCCCCGGCTGCAGGTTGCCGATCAGCGGGGTGCGTTCAAACACGGCGGCGACCTCGTCGAGCGTGAAGCGAACTCCCGCCTCGTGGGCGAGCGCGGGAATATGCAGCGCCGCGTTGGTCGAGCCGCCGGTCGCCGCAACGATCGCGCAAGCATTTTCCAGGCTCTTGCGGGTGATGAGATCGCGCGGCAACGGGCCGCCGTTCTTGAGGATATCCATCACCAGCCCGCCGGCCCGGCGGGCGCCCTCCTGCCGCTTCGCATCGACCGCCGGCCGCGTCGCTGAACCGGCTGGTGCAAGACCCAGCACCTCAGACACCATGCCCATGGTGTTGGCCGTGAACTGGCCCGGGCACGCCCCGATGGTTGGCATGCACGCGCGCTCGAGCGAATCGAGGTCCTCGCGCGACATTTGTCCCGTCATGACGGCGCCGGCGGCCTCGTAAGCGGTCAAAACGGAGACCGGCTTGCCGCGCCAGGTGCCGACCAGCGCGCCCCCGCCGAACACGAACACCGAGGGCACGTTGCAACGGATCATCGCCATCATGATGCCGGGCAGGTTCTTGTCGCAGCCGCCGAAGCCGACAAGGCCGTCATAGGCGTGGCCGCGTACGACGAGCTCGATTGAGTCGGCGATGATCTCGCGCGACACCAGCGAGCATTTCATGCCCTGGTGATTCATGCTGATTCCGTCCGACACCGAGATCGTCGTGAACGAGCGCGGCGTGCCGCCGGCCGCGAGCACACCCGCGTAGGCATGCGCAGCCTGCTCGGCGAGATTGCCGGTGCACGGCGTCGCCTCGCCGTGCGTCGTCACGACGCCGATGAAGGGGCGCGCGATCGCCGCATCATCGAGCCCCATGCCGCGCATGAAGACGCGGTGCGGAGCGCGATCGATGCCGTCAGTCGTGATGCGGGAGCGAAGCTTTGGGCGGTCGTTCACCGCATCACCCTGGCGATACTACTCCGCGCGGTTCTGCGCATTCCAAAAGCGCTCGAGATTCTCGATCAGGGCGGGGCTGAAATGGCAATAGGCCTGCTCGCGGGCATAGACCGCGCAATAACTGCGGAATACGTCCAACGGCTCCTGCGCGACCCGGAACGCGCGCCGGTTGCCGACGGCGCCGACCGCGCCCGAGCTAGTCAGCCCGGTGACGACGCGCTCGACCGCCGCATCCATGGCGTCGGCGGGTGCGATCTCGTCGCAGATGAGCCGTCCCTCCGGGCTGTCGCAGATGAGTTTGCGCTCATACTGGATCGCCTGACGGGCGATGCGGTCGCCGGTGAAGCGCGGCAGCCGCAGATTGGCGGCGCCCGGGACAATGCCTTCCTTGCGCGCCGGCAGTGTCAGGAACGCGTCGTTCGCCGCCAGCACGTAGTCCATGGTCAGCAGGATTTGACAGTGACCGCCGATCGCAAAGGTCTCGACCGCGGCAACCCAGGGCTTTTCAATCCCTACGCCATGAACGTCGTCGGGCAGCACATCAGGCCTGGCGACGCCGCGCAGGAACTTGTGCACGAAGCCGAGCTCTCGCGTCAGAAACCACACGAATGGAATCTTGCCGCGATAAAGGTGGGTCAGATTGATACCGCTGCCGAAGATGCGCCGACCGCGATATTTCGGATGGTCGACCACGCCGCCGCGTAGAACTGCGATATCGCTCGCGCTATCGAGGGTTGCGACGTCCACCCCGATCTCCATGGCATCGATCGTGGTCTGATCCTCGGCGTTGAGGAAACGCGGGTTCGACATGGTCAGGTGGACGGCGCGGCCACGGCGCTCCAGGCGAACGGCGCCAAGGTCCAGCACACCCTTCGCCGCGAAGGTCGCGAGTGCGTCCGGCGTGCGCGGGTGCGGCAGCAACATGGCATGGCACAGGTGAAGCCCGGCGCGGTCCTGGCCGAGGATGTGCGAAATCAGGATCCCTTGATCGGTCTCGAGACCATCCTTGTCGCGTTGCGCAGTGTCGGTTTCGGCGACGATCTGCGCGCGCGTCGGCGTGAGACATGGAAATGCCTCGGCCGCAGCGAACAGAAGATCCTCGACGCGCACGAACCGGGTCATCCGGTGGGTGACGGCGCTATAGACGGCAGCCGCGTGCGCGCGCAGAAAAAGCTCGCGTGCCTCGCGGGTGCGTCGGTGGATGGCCTGCGCCGCCTGGGTCTGGGCTGGATTGCGCCCTGGCTTCGGTGGCAGCTTTTCGATCAGCTCGCCGGCGTCGTGCCAAAATGCGCTGAAGCGCTCGCGGTCGCCGCTTAGATCGGACGTGCGCCGCGGCTCCCCGGCGAGCCACTCGTCAATCGACGCACGCGGCAGCGCCCCGGTCTGCAAATCTGCGTTGGCCACGGCGGCCGACGTTCGTGCCATGATCGCCTCTCGATTGTTCCTGGCCTCAATTCCTCGACCGCAGGTCAAGCACGCGCTTGGCCTTGCCCTGCGAGCGTTCGATCGTGCCGGGCGCAACGACCCGAACACTGGTCGTCACGCCAACATAAGCCTTGATCAGATGTTCGGCCCTGCGTTCAAGCTCGGCCACCTCCTCCGCTCGCAGCTTGCCGCCCGGGGCCGGCCGTGATTCGACGACGACATCAAGCTCGTCGAGCCGGTCCGGTCGACGCAGTTCAAGCATGTAGTGCGGCGCCAGCCGCTTCTCCTGCGCCAGCACGGCTTCGATCTGCGAGGGAAACACGTTGACGCCACGGATGATCAGCATGTCGTCGCTGCGCCCGCGCACGCGTTCCATGCGCCGCATCGTGCGCGCCGTCCCCGGCAGCAATCGGGTCAGATCGCGCGTGCGATAACGGATCACCGGCATCGCCTCCTTGGTCAGCGTGGTCAGCACCAGTTCCCCGACCTCGCCGTCGGCGACCGGCTGCCCCGTCACCGGATCGATGATTTCCGGATAGAAATGATCCTCCCACAGCGTGAGGCCGTCCTTGGTCTCGGCGCATTCTTGGGCGACGCCCGGCCCCATCACCTCCGACAGCCCATAGATGTCGAGCGCGGCGAGCGCCATGCGGCTTTCGATCTCCGCCCGCATCGCCTCGGTCCACGGCTCGGCGCCAAAGATCCCGATGCGCAGACTGCTGGCGCGGGCATCAAGCCCCTGCCGTTCGAACTCGTCGGCGATCGCCAGCATATAGGACGGCGTCACCATGATGATATCGGGCCTGAAATCGTTGATCAGCTGCACCTGTCGCTCGGTGAAGCCACCGCTCACCGGAATGACAGCCGCGCCGAGATACTCGCCACCGTAGTGCGCCCCCAGCCCGCCGGTGAACAGGCCATACCCGTAGGCGATGTGAATCTTGTCGCTCGAGCGGCCGCCCGCGGCCCGGATCGAGCGCGCCATCAGCCGCGACCAGGTCTCGATGTCGCCGCGTGTGTACCCAACGACGGTTGGCTTGCCGGTGGTGCCACTTGACGCATGGATGCGCACAATCTCGTCCATCGGTACCGCGAACATCCCGAACGGATAGTTCTGCCGCAGATCATCCTTGGTGGTGAACGGAAATCGCGCGAGGTCGCCGAGCTGTTTTAAATCGTTCGGGTGAACGCCCGCCGCGTCGAACTTGTCGCGATAGTGTGCCACCCGCTCATAGCAGATGTGCAGCGCGTCTTTGAGGCGTGCGAGCTGCAGGCTGCGCAGCTCGTCGACGCTGGCTTTCTCGATCCGCTCGATCTGATTGATGTCGCCCATGAACTATCCGCCCGATGGAGCGCAGGCTCCGAGGCGACGTAATGCTAGCACGCTTTGGGCGTGGGGTACCGCGCGCGCGCCCGAATGCGACCCGTTCGCGCGCGTCTTACGGCAACTCGTAGCCGATTGCGCTTTCGATCTCGCAGGTTCGCTTCACGGCCGGCCGCGCCATCATGCGGTCATGGTGCGCCGCGAGCCCCGGATAGTCGGAGGGCTTTGTTTTCAGCGTGCGGTGAAAGCGCCAGTAAAGCCGGAACAGATGAATGTCCGCAATCGTGTAACGGTCGACCGCCCAGTCGCGCCGGGCGAGCCGCTGCTCGGCCAGAACAAAAACCTCCTTCCAGCGCTCGACGCTGATCCGCCGCGCCGGGTGGATGGTCGCCGCGATGAACGACATCCAGGAGATGACCTCGGCTTCAGCCGCAAGGTCGCCCTGCGGCAACAAGCCGGCCTCGGGAAACCGTTTGGCCAAATACCACAAATTTGCCGCAACCTCGGTCAACGACCGTCCGTCGATAACGAGCGTCGGGACCTTGCCTTCCGGATTGAGCGCGAGATACTCTGGCGTGCGGTTTTCCTTCCTGGTCAACGAGATGAGGCGGCTTTCGAACGGAATACCGATCTCGTGCAGCGCGATGTGCGTCGCCATCGAGCTCGCGCCGGGCGTGAAATACAGCGTCAGCATGAAAACCTCCGTGGCAAAATCTGCGCGACGCGATTAGCTCAGATCAAGCGTCATGCCGCCAAACACAACCTAGTCGGGTAAAGCGATGTGGCCTTTCCAGGGACTGTCTTTGTCAGCCGCAAGCGCGTGGTCCGATGCCGCCAGCCTGGTATTGGTCGCGTGTTTTCTGGTCGGCGCGGTCGCAACGTTTGTGCTCATTCAAACGATCAATGTAAAGGAGCAGTACTGGCGCAGCGCAACGGTTGAACCGCGCGACAGTCCAAAGGTCGCGGAGGAACCGCCCGCGAAAGTCGCGACGGCGGTCGCGGAAACAAGCGGACACGCCACCGACGCGCCGGTGCCGACGCCTCCGCCAAATGCCAACGGTCCGCGCGCGCTGACCGAGCAGCAGGTTCAGTCGCTGATTCAAAAGATGGCCGAGTTCAAGCACCACCACGTGACCGTTGGTGCCTCACCGGTGACGGCTGAATCCGGCCCGTTCGCCGACCAGGTCGTCCTCGCGCTCAAAACCGCCGGCGTATCGGCGGCGCGAAATGACTCCTCTGCGCAGATCCAGGTTGGGACGCCGCAAGGCGTCGTTGCGCGATATGTCACCGGCAACGAGCGCGGCGAACAGTTCGCCAAATTGCTAGCGGAAACCCTGACCGCGAACGGTATCGCCGCCAACGCCGCGGGCGGTCTGGTGGAAGAGATAATGGAAAACATCACCAAGCAGGGCCGCGCGATCAACGATCCCGCCAATGAGTGGGTGGTCGTCGCAATCGGCGACAAGGCTCAATAAGCAAGATCGCCTGTTTCAGTCGACCGAAACGCCGCTCGCCTTGATCGGCTCCGCCCATTTATCGATTTCGGCCGCAACAAAGCGCTCGAGATAATCCGGGGTGGTGCGTTCGGGCGTGACGAGATCGGTCCCGAGTGCCTGCATGCGCTCCTTCACCGAGGCCGTGTTCATCGCCTCGACGGTTGCCTGGTTGAGACGCCGCACCATCGCGGCGGGCGCGGCACGCGGGAAGAACAAGCCGATCCAGTTGCTGGCCTCGAAATTCGCCAGCCCCTGCTCATCGGCGGTCGGGACGTCCGGCAAGATCGAAAAGCGCTTGCGCGCAAACACCGCGATGCCCTTGACGGTGCGCGCCTGCACTTGCGGGAGCGCAGTGGTCACCGCGTCGCACAGATAATCAATGCGACCCGCCGCCAGATCCTGCATCGCGGGAGCGGACCCTCGGTAGGGGATGTGCTGGATGCGTACACCGATTGCCGTGTTGAACAGGACGCATCCGAGATGCGTCGAAGAGCCGGCGCCGCCCGATCCAAACGACATGTCGGACTCGTGGCTGCGCGCGTAGGCGATGAATTCGGGCAGCGCACTGGCTGCGAGGTCGGTGCGGGCAATCAGCATCAGCGACTGCTCGGCGATCAGCGCCACCGGCGTGAAATCCTGGATCGCGTTATAGAGCGGCCGCTTGTAAAGGGTCTGGCTGTAGGCCTGGGTGCCGACGGTGCCAAGCAACATCTGCGATCCATCCGGCGGTGCCTGTGCAACGCGCTGCGTGCCGGTCATTCCACCGGCGCCGGTCACATTTTCCACCACGATCTGCTGTCCGAGGATTTCGCCCAGACGAGCCGCGACGACGCGAGCGACGACGTCGGTCGGCCCACCGGCTGCGAACGGCACCACCATGGTCACCGGCTGGGTCGGCCAGTTTTGCGCGCTCGCGGCCGGCGCCCATGCCAGGAGACCGGCGACACCCCAAAGGACCCACGGTCGGCGCATGGCGGCAATGGCTGCCATCACTCGGCGGCAATCGTCCGGGCGCTCGCCTTGCGTTGCGGCTTGACCACGACCTTGATGGCGTCCTCGACACGATCCTTGGCATACCGGATCGCCGTCGGCAGGTCCTCGAGCGGAAATGTGTGGGTGTGGATCTTGGTGGCATCGAAGCGCTTTTGTGCCATGAAAGCCTCGGCCCGATGCGTGGCGCTCCTGCCCTCCCCGCGAATACCGAACAGATAGATATTGTTGCGCACGATGTGGGCGACGTCGACCGGAACGGCCTCATGCGGAAAGGCGGCGAGGCAGATCTTGCCCCCGCGGTTAAGCATGCGCGCCGCATCGTTCACCGCGCCTGCAGCGCCGGAGCATTCGATCACATAGTCGGCACCGACGCCGCCGGTGAGGCGCCGCACGGCCTCGACCGCGTTTTCCTGCGTCACGTTGATCACGTGATCGGCGCCGAGCTCGCAGCCGATCTTGAGCCGATTGTCGCGCGTTCCGGTCAGAATGACCGGTTGCGCGCCGAGCGATTTTGCGACCGCGACGCCGAGAAGGCCGATCGGCCCAGGCCCCATGACCACCACGCTTTCGCCCGCGACCAGGCCGCCAAGCTCGGTGAGGCCGTACATGGCGGTGCCCGCAGTCACCACCAGGGTCGCTTCCGCGTCCGTCATCGTGTCGGAGATTGCGATCAGCGTGTTGATGTTGTTGACCTGATATTCGCAGAAGCCGCCGTCAGTGGTGAACCCGTTGGCGCGGTGACCCTTGTCCTGCTCGCCGTAATTGAGCCCGTAGTTGAGACAAGCCGTGTACATGCCTGCACGGCAGCGCTTGCACTGCCCGCAGCCGGCGTGGATCTCGACGGTTACCCGCTGGCCGATCGGAAATTCGTCGACCCCCGGGCCAAGCGCCACCACCGTCCCCATGTATTCATGACCGGGCGTGAAGTTCTTGTTGAACGGAAGCCCGCCCGCAATCATCGCCGGCGGACCCTGATAGATGATCTCGAGGTCCGTGGCGCAGATGGCCACCGCGTCGATGCGCACCAGGACTTCGGCCTTGCGCGGAACCGGCACCGGCTTGTCCTTGAGGACGAGTTCGCCCGGATTGCCGAGCACCCATGCCTTCATGGTGTCGGGGATCGGGAACGATCCGCAGGTCCGCACGCCGGCCGGTCGATACATCTCGTGCTCCTTGCCCAAAATCGCAGTGTTCTATTGATCGGAGGCCGCCGACGGTACTAGCCTCAGGTCCGCCGCTGGTTCCAATCGCGCCTGCATTATCCATCAAACGGCGGCTCGTCACCAGGAGGATACGATGTCCCAGGCAGTGGCAGACCTGAAGGACCAGCACGCGGCCACGCCACAACGGGTCATTCAATCGGCCGATGCGGAGACGCCTGCCCTCAAGTACGGCCAGCGTCTGCGGCTCGGCATGGTGGTTCCGTCGGTGAACAGCAACGCAGAAGCTCACATCGGTGCGATGCTGCCGGACGGCGTTACGCTGCACACGACCCGGCTGCGGATGGACGAGCGCGATTCCAACGCCATGCTCGGCTTCATCGATCACATCGAGGACGCCGCGGCGCTCCTCAAGGACGCCGGCTGCCAGCATATCCTGGTCAATTGCACCGCGGTCACCACCGCCGACCCGACCATCGGCGCGCGCATCAGCGATCGCATCAAGGCCGCGACCGGCTTGCCGTCAAGCACCACTGGCGACGGCGTTGTCGCGGCCCTGAAGGCGCTGCGCGCCCGCAAAGTGGTGATGCTCACCCCCTATCGCCGCACAGTCAACGAGCGCGAGGCGCGCTATCTCGAACACCACGGCTTTCAGGTCCTCGATTGGGAGGGTCTCGAGCTCAACGGCGCACAGGAGTTTGACGAGGTGACCCCTGATCGTTGGCGGCAGTTGGTGAACGCCCACCGCAATAATGACACTGACGCTTATTTCGTGAGCTGCGCCCAGGTGCGCGTGGTGGAGGTCATTGCGCCACTGGAGCGCGATCTTGCGCGTCCGGTGATCACCAGCAATCAGGCCGCCACCTGGTGGGCGTTGCGCCAGTGCGGCATCGCGGATCCCGTACCCGGGTTCGGCACCCTGATGCAGATCTAGTGTCGCCGATTTGTTGCGGCAATCTCGAGCAGGAACTTCAAATCGAAAAGCGACACTAGAATCATATGTTTGCTAGTGCCCCTTTGCTTCCGAAGTTCGTGTCAGAGTGGCGGCGATGTATCACGAACTTCGGAAGCAGGGCACTGAGGCGTGGACTTAGCCATCAGCCACCTACGGGAGACAGTACGCCCGGCAGTGCTTTGCGGCAGGACGACTTTCGTTTCGAATCTACGCGTGGGCTGACGGGAAGCCGATCGTGAACTCGCTTGGCACTTTCCTCGAGATCTTTCTTCAGGCGCTGACTGCCGGGATTCTGATTGGAGCGATCTATGGTCTGATGTGCGTAGGGCTCGGCATCATCTTTGGCGTGATGCGCGTCATCAATTTCGCCCAGGGCGAGTTCCTGATGCTGGGCATGTACTTCACATTCTACCTTGTTGTCGGGTTCAACTTGTTGTGGTTCTTGGGCCCCGTGCTGGGACCCTATACCGGCGCCTTGCTGGCAGGACCGGCACTATTCGCCGTCGGATACGCGCTGCATCGGCTCCTGATTTCGCGCGTGACCGGCACCAGCGTGGTTGGAACCGAGGGCGACGGGCACTACGCACAGCTCGTCCTCACCCTCGGGGTCGCGCTTGTGCTGCAGAATGGTGGTCTGATCCTATTCGGATCTACGCCGCAGTCGGTGCGAACCCCATTGTCGGCGCGGGCCTGGGAAATTCCCCTGCTTTATGACGCCGATGCCGCGTTGTTTCTTAACAAAGCGCGGACCGTTGCCGGCATCGTGTCGGTCGTGGCCGCGATCGCTCTCTATCTACTCATCAACCGCTCGCGCCTCGGCAAGACACTGCGCGCCGCGGCGGACAATGCTGCGGCTGCGACCTACATGGGCATTGACGTCGATCGCGCCTACCGCATCGCGTTCGGGATCGGCATCGGAATCACAGCGATCGCAGGCGGCTTGGTCGCCACCTATAATCCGTTCCAACCCTACATCGGTCTCGACTTCGTCATCATCATGTACGCCGGCGTGGTGCTTGGCGGCATGGGCAGCATTCTGGGCGCATTCTGGGGCGGAATGACCATAGGGTTGGTCCAGCAACTCTCTACGCTGGTGCTGCCCACGCAGTTGCAAAATGCGGCGATCTTCGTGATTTTTCTCCTGATCGTCATGGTCCGCCCGCAGGGCCTGTTCGGCCGCGCCACCGACCGGATTTGATCATGCAGGCCCGCCGAAGCCTGGTCGCGCCCCTGCTCGTAATCGCGAGCCTGGCGGTGGCGTGGATCGGCCTCGGCTTGATCGTGACCAATTCCTACTACCAGTTGATGCTCACCCTGGTGCCGATTTGGGCGGTCATGGGGCTCTCCTGGAATATCCTCAGCGGCTATACGGGCCTTGTCTCGTTCGGTCATGCGGCATTCTTCGGGCTCGGCGCCTACACGGTGACGATCGCGCTGGTGCATTTCGACATCACGCCCTGGATCGGCATTCCGCTTGGCATGATCGTCGGCGTGATTGCCGGCATCGTCATCGGTTATCCGACCTTCCGGTTGCGCGGCCACTATTTCGCGCTCTCCATGCTCGCGTATCCGATGGCGCTGCTCTACGTGTTCGAGTGGCTCGGGTACCAGGAAGTTCCTCTGCCGATGAAGCGCGCGGCGCCTGCCTTCTATATGCAGTTTTCCGACTATCGGGTGTACATCGCACTCGCGGTGGCGTTGCTCGTGTCCTCGCTCCTGATTTCGCTCGCGATTGAGCGGTCGCGCTTCGGCATGGCGCTTGTCGCCATCAAACAAAACGAGCCGGCCGCCGAAGCCGCAGGCATCGATACATTCGCCTGGAAGATGCGCGCGATCATGGTGAGCGGCGCAATCGCGGCGGCAGCCGGCGGCCTTTACGCAGTCGTCCTGCTGGTCGTGACCCCGGACAGCGTGTTCGGGATGCTCACCTCGGCGCAGGCATTGATCGTCGCGCTGTTCGGCGGCGTCGGCATCCTTTGGGGGCCGTTGATCGGCGCAGCCATCCTGATTCCGTTGAGCGAAACGCTGCAGGCGCATCTTGGCGATGTGGTTCCGGGTATCCAGGGCGTCGTATACGGTGTCGCGATCATCCTCGTGGTGCTGCTCGCTCCCGAGGGAATTTTCTGGCGCGTGCGCGACTACTTCCAGATTCAACGCGCGCCTAGCGCATTGCCGGTAATGCCGGCTGCGCCGCGTGCGGCCATCGTCGAGCCTGCATTGACATCGCCTCGCCAGCGCAAGCCAATTCTGTCGGTGCACGGACTATCGAAATCGTTCGGCGGATTGCGGGCCGTGGCGGACGCAAGCTTCGACGTCGGCGACGGCGAGATCCTCGGCATCATCGGGCCGAACGGCGCCGGCAAGACGACGCTGTTCAACCTCCTCAACGGGTATCTGCGGCCGGACAGCGGCAAGGTCGTGTTCGCCGGCCACGAACTGAGCGGCCTGAAGCCGAACCGCGTCTGCCGCCTTGGGATCGGTCGGACTTTCCAGGTTGTACGGGCGTTTCCGCGCCTTTCGGTCCTGAATAACGTCGTGGTGGGCGCTTACGCAACGACGTCCAACGATACGGATGCGTTCGCGGCGGCAAGCAAGGCGCTGGCGCGGGTTGGGCTGAGCGGGCGCTCCGACACCATCGCGGGCGGCCTCTCCAACAAGGAACTGCGGCTCATGGAGCTCGCCAGGGCGTTGGCCGGCGAGCCCCGTCTTCTGCTGATGGATGAGCCGCTCGCCGGCCTCGCCGCCCAGGAGATCGAGGATCTGCTCGCGCTGATCCGCTCGCTCGCCGCGCAGGGCACAACCGTTGTGATCATCGAGCATACGATGCGTGCCATGATGCGGCTTGCCGAGCGCTTCGTTGTGCTTGACCACGGTCGCATTCTGGCGGTCGGACAGCCAAGCGACATTATCAACAACGGCAGCGTCATTGAGGCCTATCTCGGCCAGAAATGGGCGGCGATCCGTGCTCACGGTTGAATCGCTCAGTGTCGCCTATGGCGGATTGACCGCGCTCCGCGAGATTTCGCTCGTCGTTCGAGCCGGACAGTTTGTCTCGATCGTTGGTCCCAACGGTGCGGGCAAGACGACGCTGTTTAAAGCCATATCCGGCACCGTGCCGCCGACTGGGGGGCGTATCACGTTCGACGGCCACGATCTGCTTGCGGTCGCGCCCTGGCAACGGGCCCATTTCGGCATCGCCCACGTGCCGGAGGGTCGGCAAGTCTTTGGCTCGATGACAGTGATGGAAAATCTCGAGATGGGGGGCCATCCGCAATCCGGTCGACGCGACTGGGAGCGCAATCTCGAGCGCATATTCGCGCTGTTTCCAATCCTTGCCGAGCGTCGCAGCCAACCAGCCGGAACGTTGTCGGGCGGCGAACAGCAGATGCTGGCGATCGGCCGCGGGATCGCATCCTCGCCACGGCTTTTGATGCTGGACGAGCCCTCGATGGGGCTCGCCCCGATGGTTGCCGATCTGATATTCGAGCGCATAACCCAGCTGCATCGCAACGGCCTCGCCATTTTGCTGGTCGAGCAACGCGTCGCCGAGGCGGTGCAATCGTGCGATTTCGGGTATGTTCTTGAAACCGGCCGGGTGGTGCTTGAAGGAGATAACCAAGCCTTGCTCGCGAACGACGGCATCAAGAGCGTCTATCTCGGCATGTAAAAAATCATAATGTGGAGGAAAGCGATGTCGCAAAGATTGAGGTGGCTTTCGCTGTCGACACTGACCATCGCGACGGCGGTTGCCGCGGTCGCTGCGCCCGCTCCCGCTGCAGCGCAACAGCCCAAGGACGTCGAAGTTGCACTGGTGGTCCCGCTTTCCGGACCTTGGGCGCGCCAGGGCCAGCTCGAGCGCATGGGCGCCGAGATGGCAATCGACGACATCAACAAGTCGGGCGGGATCAAATCGCTCGGCGGGGCGAAGATGAAGCTCATCCTATTGGACACCGGTGACTCCGCCGAGAAGGCCAAAAACGCAGCGCAGCGTCTTGTTGCCCAGAACCCGGACGTGGTTGGCGGCGTCGGCGCCTGGCTTAGCTCGTTCACGCTGGCGGTGACGGAGGTCACGGAGCGTGCCGAGTTGCCCTGGCTGACGCTCTCCTATTCGGACGTGATTACCGGCCGCGGCTTCCGCTATGTGTTTCAAACTTCAGCCACCGGCGACCGCCAGTCCGAGCTCGCCTTGCCGGCGATTATGGAGCTGGCCGAGAAGACCACCGGCAAGAAACCGACGACGACCGGGGTCATCCAGGACAACACGGCCGCGCCCGTGAGCTTCATGAAGCCGATGCGCGCGGGCGGCTTCGAGAAGGCCGGGCTCAAAATCCTCGTTGACGAGACCTATACGCCACCGCTCTCCGACGCCACGCCGCTCGTCTCCAAGGTGCGTACCTTGCGCCCCGATTTCATGTGGGTGATCTCGACCAGCATTCCCGACGATTCGCTGCTCATACAGAAGTTCTCCGAGATGGGAATAGGCCCGGGCAAGTTGCCGATCGTTGGCAACGGCGCACATTTTGGCGCGCCCGAGTTGCTTAAGGTTGCAGGCGGCGATGTGCTGGAGGGCACCTTGATCACCGTCGCCAACTGGAGCAACGACGGGCAGCGGCAACTTATCGATGAATTCAAGAAACGCACCGGCGAGCCGTGGCTCACCCAGGATAGCCTGTGCGCATACGGGCATGTGTGGATCCTGAAAGAGGCGGTTGAAAAGGCTGGCGTTGCCGACCGCCGCAAGGTCGCCGACGCGATCCGTGCGATGGACACCAGCGAGGGCCCCGCGCGCTACTTCGCCGGCAACCACATCAAGTTCGACGATAAGGGGCGCCGGGTCGATGCGCCGCTCGTGATCTTCCAATGGCGAGACGGTGTACCGGTCACCGTTTACCCGCAGGGCCCGGGCAGCGCCAAGCCGCGGTGGGCGATGAAATAACGGCTGATGCCGGCCGCTTCACGCCAGCATGCGTTCTAGCTCCGGCAGAAGATAGCGCCGGAGCTCGGTGTAGTTCTCGACCATCGGGAAGTGGCCCATGCCGGGCATGATCGTGAAGCGCGCGCCCGGGATGGCCTTGGCGACTGCCTCGGTCATCGTCGGCGTGCAGGAGTAGTCGTATTCTCCAGTCAGCAGGGTAACGCGACATCGGCGCGTGTCGATGCGGGTTACGTCTGCGCGCGCGTCCCAATCGGCGCTGTAGAAATGCACGTCGCCCTGATAGACGCCGGGGCCTGATTGGCTGTAGTACCACCAGTTCTCGCGCCGGTTCGCTTCCGGACTGAACGGCGAGCAGAGCCCGTAGGTGTAGCTCGCGCACAGCTCGCCCCCGTGAATCGCCGGGTGGTGGAGAAACTCGTTATAGCGACCGGGGGCGTAAGCGGCGCTCTCCAGGCCGATGACGCCGCGCAACGCGTCCTGATGTTCGGCGGCAAGTTTGAGCACAATGGCGCCGCCCATCGAGCACCCCAGGACTACGGGCTTCTCGAGCTCAAGTGCCTGCCAGACCGCGCGGATGATGCCGAGATAGGTTTTCGTGGTCAGCCGATAGCGCGTCAGCCACCAGTTGGCCGGTGGATTCGAACGGCCATGCCAAGGCACATCGAACGCGACGACCCGGAAACGGCGCGTGACGTCGGAATCATTGAGCAAATGGCGGAATTGTCGGCTGTCGGCTCCAGCGGTGTGAAGGCACAAGAGCGGCACCCCGCGTCCCGCCTCCTCAATGAAGATACGATAGTCAACGTCTTCAAAGCGGACCGGCAGGTAGTGGCCGATGATGGGTTCGAATTCAGTCATCGCCTGCCTCCGTATCCCGCATGAGATTCATCATGCGATGGAGCGCACGCGCATTCTGCATCGCGACCAGAGTATCGCCCTCGATCACGAATTCGGGCACCCGCATCAGCATGGCAAAAAAGTCGTGGTAGAGGGGCGGCGGCTTGCTGCTCAGAAATTTTCGCCAAACTTCGAGCGGAGCGCGAAACCCGAATGCCGCGCGCACGTCAATTCGCGGATTTGCGATCACCTCGTCGATGCGGCCCTGGTTGACGCGCAGCACATAGCGTAGATCTCCGAAACCCAGCGCGATCGGCGTGCTGAACCAATTGCCAACAATCTTCATTTCCGGATCGGCGTTGACGCGATCGCGAAATGCTTCGAGCCACGCAACGTCAGGAAACGTGGACATGCTGTTCGCGGCCGCGCCAAGCTGCGCCGGCAGGTTGCGAGATCCTCATCGAACGCTCCATCAGCGCATCGTCAGGGGACGAGAATGCTTGCACCGCTTGTGCGTCTCCCCTGCAAATCCTCGTGCGCGCGTGCAGCCTCCGTCAAGCGATAGGTTCCGCAGACTTCGACCTTCACGATGCCTGACAGAATAGCGTCGAACAGCGCTTCCGCGCGCCGCAGCAGTTCGCTTCGGTCCTGGGTGTGGGTGGCGAACGCCGGACTTGTGAGATAGAGCGAGCCGAGCCGGTTGAGCTCGAATATATCGAAGGGAGCGATTGGGCCCGAGGCAGTTCCGAACGACACCATGAGGCCGCCGGGCATCAGGCAACGCAGCGATCGCTCAAAGGTATCACGCCCGACCGAGTCGAACACGGCCGCGACGCCCCTGCCCTGCGTCAACCGCCTGACCGCGGCGACGAAGTCGTCTTCGCCATACACGATGGCGGCGTCGCAGCCATGCGCGAGCGCAATCTCGGCCTTCTGCTCCGTCCCGACCATGCCGATGACGGTTGCGCCCAAGTGGTTGGCCCATTGACAGAGGATGAGACCGACCCCTCCTGCCGCGGCATGCACCAGAATAGCGTCGCCAGGTTTGACCGCGAAGGTGGTGAATATCAGGTAGTGCGCCGTCACTCCTTTGGTAAACGCCGCTGCCGCGAGGGAATCCGGCACGGCCGGCGGCACGGGCACCAAGCGATCGGCAGGCATCAACCGGACGTCAGCGTAAGCGCCGATCGGCATCGAGGAATAGACGACCCGATCGCCCGGTTTGAACTCGTCGACCTGTGCTCCCACCGCCTCGATCACGCCGACACCTTCCATACCGATCGGCGAGGGGTAGCGCGGCAGCGGATAGCGTCCGGTGCGATACTGTATATCGATATAGTTGAGCCCGACGGCGGTCTGCCTGATCAGGGCCTCGTGCGGCGCCGGCGCAGCGACCTCGTACGATTCGTAGCGCAGCACCGACGGCGGGCCCGGACTGTTCATGACGATCCGATGTGCGCGCACGCGGCCTCCGACTTTGCGTTGTCGCCGATGCTATCGACGCGGTTTGGGCGTTGCAACGCGCCGAACCCTGGCGTTTTCTGGGTTGAAACCATCAACCGGGACGAAGAATAGATTCAACGCCAACAAGGAGCATCGCTCACATGGCCATCACTTCGAAATATATCTTCGCTGCAAGCATGGACGTTGCCCCGGACAAGGAGGCTCTGTTCAACGAGGTCTACGATATCGAGCACGTGCCCAATCTCCTCAGTGTTCCCGGCGTGCTCGCTGCCGCACGCATCAAAGGGGAGGCGTTCGCCTTGAGTATCGGCGGCGAACAGAAATGGATCGCGCACGAGAACCCGCGTTACACCGCGATCTATGAGATTGACGACCCGCAGGTCCTGATCAGTCCCGCGTGGGCCGTGGCGGGTGAGGCCGGCCGCTGGCCAGGCCAAGTGCGTCCTCACACCCGCAATCGGCGCCTCGCCCTGTACAAAGTGTTGTCAGTCGGTTCGACAAAGCGATGAACGATACGGCCGGAATGCCCGCTCCGGCACGACTCGGCAGTTGCGGGTGATCCGCCCTCACGTAATCAGCGGTTTCACTGTCTGACAGATAATTGACCGGTCGTTGTGCGGTAAGCAGAAAAGTCCCCGTCCAGGTACTTGATACATTCTTGGCGCGTGCCTGTCACTCCTTTGCACCGCGACTGCTTACCCGGTGCTTACCCGAGATTACGTGATGAATGCAAAACTGACCGCCGGGATGGTCCTACGGGCCGCTCCCGCGCCCGGAAAAGACCGTCTATACGTCTGGGATACCGAGTTGCGCGGCTTTGGCCTGATGGTGACCGCCGCCGGCCGCAAGAGTTACGTGGTGCAGTACCGCGCCGGTGGGCGTAGCCGGCGGATGACGCTCTCCGGCGTGCTGCGCATCGAGGACGCGCGCAAGGAAGCCCGCGCCATCCTCGGCAGCGTCGCCAAGGGCGGCGACCCGGTTGCAACCAAGCGCGCCGCCCAGGAAAACACGTTCCGTGAGATCGGCGAGCGCTATCTCGCAAGCCGCGCGGCACGCGGGCTGCGCAGCATCGCCCAGCGACGGTCGATCCTCGAACGGCTGATCTATCCCAGGCTCGGGACGCGGCCGATCGAAGCCATCAAGCGCAGCGAGGTCGCCGCCTTGCTCGAGCAGATCGGCGACCAGCGCGGCCCGCGCATGGCCGGTTATGCGGCCAGCGTCCTGCAGATCGTCTTCCACTGGTTCGAGCGGCAGTCAGACGACTTCCGCAGCCCCGTGATCCGGGGCATGGCGCCCAGCGGCATCGTGGCGCGTGATCGCATTCTGACCGATGCCGAATTGTGGGCATTCTGGCGGGCGGCGGCTTCTTGGCAGCATCCGTTCGCACGCATGATGCAATTCGTCTTGCTCACCGCGACGCGGCACGGCGAAGCGGCTGGCTTGATGCGCAGCGAGATTGCCGGCGACGTCTGGACCATTCCGGCCGAGCGATACAAGACCAAAATCAGCCACGCCGTTCCGTTGTCGCGCGCTGCGCGTCAGGTGATCGCCGGCTGCCCGGTCATCGGCAACGCCGGGTACGCGTTCACACTCAATGGCCGCAGTCCGGCTTCCCATCCCCGATCAAAGCGGCATCTCGACAGCCTGATGCGGGCCGAGCTCGCCTCCCTTGACTCGACAGCGCGGTTCGAACGCTGGACCGTTCACGATCTGCGGAGAACCGCACGCACCCTCATGAGCCGCGCCGGTGTCAGCGGCGACGTTGCCGAGCGTTGCCTTGGCCATGTGATTGGCGGCGTTCGTGGAATTTACGACCGGCATCACTTTGAAGAAGAAAAGCGCGCCGCATTCGAAGCACTCGCCGCGCAGATCGAGCGGATCGTCAATCCACAACCAAACGTGGTCGCACTTGACCGAGCGAGGTCGCCAACATGACGCGCTTGGATAAAGACACTCCTGCTTTCTAGTACTTGACAGGGTGCAGCGAGATGGCCGCGCCAAAAAGCGGTATCCCAGCCGATGGGATCGCGTTCGACACAGCATTCACACACGTCTTTGAGTTGGTCTGCCCTAACGCAGCTGAGCTTAATGCCGCGATGAGCGACGCAAAGTATCCGTATCAATCGGAATTAAAGCAAAAGCATTCGTCAGAGCGCTGGGAGGCAGCTCAGCGGAAGGCGGATCAATGGTTTCGGGATCAGCTCGCATACGACCAGTCGCCTGACAGATTGATCGCCTATCAGCGCTTCCCGGATGGCGACGAGCAGGTTGATCCTCGACATTGGATGAACCCACCCCTTATCATTGGCCTTGCCGACGAAAAACCTCCGATATTTTTTCGGCAAGATGAATTCAACCGATGGCTGGATCGTCATCGTTTTCAGGCATCGCCGCGGCGCGCGTCGGGCAAGCAAGGAAAGCAACCTCGCATCAAGATCTATTTGCGCGAGAAATTCGCCGACGGTGTTCCGGACCCGGCGCATTGCCCTCGCGATGCGCTGAGAGCCGACCTTCTCAAGTGGGATAAAACACTGGATCCGTTGGACCCGAAGACATTGAAGGCCGCCATCGACGAATACAACGCTGAGATTGCGTCCGATAGGAAACGATAGGAAACGATAGGAATTCCCATCGTTTCCTATAGCCGGCTCGAGAGCAGTCTAGATAGGTGGGGATCACTCAAACAGGAGTGACCCTATGCGTGCCAAAGCAAACGGTTTGCTAGCCTTCGTTCAATGGAGGCTAACAACGTGAATACACCCTCCCGCAAACTTACGCGCCGTGAGCTCGCTCCTTTCCTCGCCGAGCACGGCTATCCCATCTCGATCAATGGGCTCAACCGGATATGCGGACCGGCGGTCGATCGCGGACCACCAGTTGCCGGACGTTGGGGCACGCGCGACCTATACGACCCGGCAGAATGCCTCGCGTGGGCAGAGCAGCGTGCCGGCATCAAAAAATCAGGAGTGCCGTCTGGTGCTCAGGCAGATGTGACGCGGCTGCTGCAAGAAGCGCTCACTGCCAAAAGCGTGTTTGATATCCGCGAGGTCTGTGGGCGCGTCGTTGATCTGACCGCAACGCTGCCTGCGCAAACCAGCGAACACGTCCGCGAACAAGTTGTTGACGTGATCCGCGAGCGGATCGGCGACATGGTCCAGAAATTTTTCACCCAACACCACGGACTCTAAGAACGTCGGCGCGGCCGCGCTCCACGCGCCGCTGTCGCGCTGAACCTTTTGCGCGTGAGAAAGAGCGAAACACCATGGCAACAACGCGAGTTCCCCCATCAACAAAAGAAATTCTTGCCCGCCAAGCCGTTGAGGCTAAGCAGCGACGTCAGCCTGCAACGCCGCCTTCCCCGCCACCCTCGACGGCTGTCGTGCCCACCAAGG
>DATIPA010000093.1:0-14562 GCA_035472475.1 Xanthobacteraceae bacterium
GATCGGCTCCGGCCTGCTCTGGCTCGCTTTCAACTGGCGACTGACGCACACCGACGAGCCGTTCCTGCCGCTGACGGTGCTGTCAAATCCGGTCGTGCGCGCCGGAACCCTCGCGGCGTCCTTCGCGGTCGGCTCGCAGATTGGGCTCACGATCTACATGCCGCTTTATTACGAGAATGTATACGGATTGTCCCCGAGCAACGCCGGGTGGGCGTTGATTCCGATCGCCGTCATGACGACACCCGGTTCGGTTTTGTCCGGCCAGGTCATGGTCCGGTTTCGGCATTACAAATGGTTGCCGATGATCGGACTGTCGGTCGCCGCACTCACGCATGTGTTTCTGGCGTGCTGGCCGACAGCGCCGCTGTGGCTCGTGATCACGGCGCTGTGCGTGATCGGCACCGGCGTCGGGACCGTGTTCTCGGTCGCAACGGTGAGCATCCAGAATGCCGTTTCGCGGTTCCAGGTCGGGGTGGCGACCGGCGTGATGAATTTCTTTCGCGCGCTGTTTTCGGCCCTGGTGGTGGCCGTGATGGGGGCAATCGTGCTCGCGTACGTGGGCGGGGAGGGGCGGGCGGTCGACGCGCTTGCGACCGCAGGGACCGGCGGCGTTGATCTCGCCGGCGCATTCCGCTGGGTGTTTGTTTGCGGGGCTGTCTTCCTGATGTTTTCGCTGGTCGCGCTGCTGATCATGGAGGAACGCCCGTTACGCGGTCGCAGCGAGATGCCGACCGGGCGACCGAAATGACTATGGCGGCCCGACGCCGGCTCGTCACGCGCGGCAATACAATTGCTGCTTAGGGCAACGGGCTGCCGAGCTTAGCGGCCTGATCGACAATCCACCCGCGGTAGCGCACCAGCGGCGTGACACCGGTCAGCCCGCCGCAGCCTTCGGTCATGCCGGGGCCGGTCGACCAACTCACAAGCCCGATCACGGTCAATGGCTCCGAGGTGGTAAACACGGGCGCGCCGGAATCTCCGGTACACGCGCCAAAGCCGCCCGTGCTGCCCGCATTCGGATCGAGCAGGCGAATCTGAAGACCGCCGGGCTGCCCGGTCGCGCTCAGGGTCGCGGCGCGGACCTGTCCTCCCGTGCGTCCGTCACCACGCACCGCAACGCCGTAGCCGGCGACAAGAAAGCGATCGCCAACCGCAACCGGTTCCGGTGACGGCATGAGCCGGGCCGGGGCGAGGTCGGCCGGCTGTGCCAACTTTAGCAAGGCGACATCGGCGGTCGCCCGATGCCCCAGCAACGCCTTCAGCTCGAATTGCGGATGGCGGGCGATTTTAGCGACGTCGCGCAAGACGGGCTGCTGCTTGGCGTCATGCTCGACGAGTTTGTAATCGGCGCCCGGTGTCACGCAATGCGCGACGGTCAGCACGAGATCGCGCGCCAGCGCGACGCCGGTGCAGAAATTTCCGCGCGAACCGACGATCAGGGCCACCCGGCGCGCCACCGCGTCGCTCGCCGGCGGCGCGCCGCCGACCATGGCGAGCGCCAAGGAAGCCGCACCCGCAAAAACGAGAGAGAGGAGGACGCGCCGCATTGAACGATCAGCGGCGAGCGGTCAGCCTTTGTCAACGGTGCCCGTGCAAGACCCTTGACGGGCCGGTCCGTTACGGCGATGCCGGCGGCCGATGCGCCACCGATTCGCTGTTCTGATCATTCTCACCCTCGTGGCGATCGGGCGGCCGCCGCCGAACCGCGTCATTGCCTCTCCTCCGAGGAGCGCCGGCAAGCCATCAAGGCCCACAAGCTGGTGCCCGTCGGCAGGGCAATCCGCCGGGTGAAGGCGCACTACCAGGGCGATTTGCTGGCGGTCGGCTTGTGCGAGCAGGGAAAGCGGCTTGTCTATGTGCTGACAGTATTGCCGCGCAGTGGCAAAGTAGTCCATGCATCGGTGGATGCCGCTACCGGCGCCATGGTGGGCGGGTCGTGACCCGGCCGCCGCAGATCACCGGCAGGAGAACACATGCGCCTCCTCGTCATCGAGGATGATCCCGATCTCAACCGCCAGCTCGCGACGGCCTTGACCGAGGCGGGCTACGTGGTTGATCGCGCGTTCGATGGCGAGGAAGGGCATTATCTCGGCGAGTCGGAGCCTTACGACGCCGTCATTCTCGACATCGGCCTTCCCAAGATGGACGGTATTTCGGTTCTGGAAGCATGGCGGCGCGCGGGCCGTGCCATGCCGGTGTTGCTGCTCACGGCGCGCGATCGCTGGAGCGACAAGGTGCAGGGCTTCGATGCCGGCGCCGACGACTACGTGGCCAAGCCGTTTCATCTTGAAGAGGTGCTCGCGCGCATTCGCGCGTTGCTGCGCCGCTCGGTCGGCCATGCCAAGAGCGAGTTCACCTGCGGGCCCGTCCGTCTCGACTCACGCACCGGCCGCGTCACCGTTGACGGCAATCCCGTGAAGCTGACGTCGCACGAATACCGGTTGTTGTCTTATTTGATGCATCACACTGGACGTGTGGTCTCACGCACTGAATTGGTGGAACATCTCTACGATCAGGATTTCGACCGCGACTCCAACACCATTGAGGTGTTCGTCGGTCGCATCCGCAAGAAGCTCGGCGTCGACGTAATCCAGACCGTCCGCGGTCTGGGGTATCTGCTCACGCCCCCGAGCGAAACGCGTCCGGGTGATGCGCGCTAACTCACTGGCGCTGCGGCTCTTCCTGTCCGCGACAGTCTGGACCGTGCTGATACTGTTCGCCACTGGCGTCGTGCTCTCGACGCTCAATCGCCAGGCGGTGGAACGTTCGTTCGACCGGCGGCTGAGCGTGTACCTGCGCACGCTCGTTGCCGAAGTCGCCGCTCCGGAGGAGGGCGGTGAGCGCCCGCCGCAGTCGCTCGGCGAGCCGCTGTTCGAACTGCCGCTGTCGGGGTGGTATTGGCAGATCACCAAGCTCAACGCCGCCAAGCCCGAGGTACGTTCCTCGCGATCGCTGTGGGACGGCGGCCTGCCGCATCCAAGCGAGCAGGACGCTCCGGTCGCCGCCGACGGCACCCGCCGGACCTATGTGGATGGGCCGGAAGACCAGCGACTGCGCCTGATCGAGCGCACCGTCGATCTCGGCGACGACGGGCGCTACCTGATCGCGGTCGCCGGCGACTCGCAGGAGATCGAGGAGGAGACGCGCTCCTTCGACCGCGTCCTTGTTGTCACGTTTGGCACTTTGATTGTCGCGCTCCTGCTCACCACCATGTTCCAGGTTCGGTTTGGCCTCGCGCCGCTCAAGCGCATCTCGGAGGGCCTGGCTGCAATCAGGGGAGGGACCGCGGAGCGGTTGGAGGGACAGTTCCCGTTCGAAATCGCCCCGCTGGCGCGCGAGACCAACGCGCTGATCGAGGCTAACCGGGAAATCGTCGAGCGTGCCCGCACCCACGTCGGCAATCTGGCGCATGCGCTGAAGACCCCGCTGTCGGTGATGGTCAATGAAGCGACGGCGCGCGGCGGCGATCCGCTCGCCAACAAGGTGCTGGAGCAAGCCGATATCATGCGCGACCAGGTGGCCCGCCACCTCGAGCGTGCCCGGCTTGCCACGCGACTGACGGTTGTCGGCGGCGTCACCGACGTGCCTCCCGTGGTCTCGGCGCTCGCGCGCACCATGGAGAAGATTTATCACGATCGCGGCATCGCGATCGACGTTGAGGCTCCGACGTCGGTGCGGTTCAAGGGCGAACAACCCGATCTCGAGGAAATGGTCGGCAACCTCGTCGACAACGCGTGCAAATGGGCGCGCTCGCGCGTGAGCATCGAGGTGATGAGCGCGACCGACGGCGCGCAGTCGCTTGCGCACATTCTGGTCGACGATGATGGCCCGGGGCTCGACGCCGATCAACGCGAGCAGGTTACGCACCGCGGCCAGCGGTTGGATGAAACCAAGCCCGGCTCGGGGCTTGGGCTGTCGATTGTGGTCGAACTTGCGGCGCTCTACGGCGGGAGTCTGACGCTCGATACCGCACCGATCGGAGGATTGCGCGCGGAGCTGGTGCTGCCGGCGGCGTGACGACGGAGGGAAACCTGGATGAGCTCCCCCGACGCCACGCACCCGCATGGGCTGGTTTTGCACAATTGTTTCGTGCTGACGGCCGTTCTCATCGGAGCGCTGTGCCACGGCTCGAGCTGCGCGGCAGACAATGTCTTGCTCGAGGACCTCCGGTTCCAGATCGGCCGCACGAGTTATCACGTGCCACGCGTGGAATTCGTAGGCGCAAACCTCGATCGCCAGCAACTGCACGCGCTGTTCGCCGCGGACGGGGCGCAGCCGCTGCACGAACGACTTGCGGCGCTGTCGGCGCGGGCGGTGAACGTTCCGGAACTGACGGCCGAGTGGTCCTCCACTGAGGGTCGCCAAACCGTGAGCGTTCGCGACCTCAGCCTGCAGAACGTCGTCGCGGGTAAGGCCGCGCACGTGTCTGCTGGCGAGGTTACGAGCGAGGGCGCGTTCATCGCCTTTGTCGCCATCGGCTCGCTCGGTCTTACGGATCTCAATTTCGCACGGGCGGCGCGGGTATACGTCGACGGAGCCCGGCCCAGTGACAGGGACGCCGATGCAATCGCGGGCTCGCTTGATCTCACTGCGATCGACGTGCGCACCAGAAAAGGGTCGACCATGCACGCGGATCGATTCTCGGTGAACACGCTGCGGGCGTTGCCGGGATCAGGCCTCGAGGGCGAAGCAGGGCCCGGCGAGGTCCAGCGGTACATATCCGGCGTTGGGACGGCGTCACTGACCGGCCTGAACGCCGACGTCGCAAGCGGTGAAACTGTCAGCGACCGCTTCAAAATGTCCGTGAAGCGCGCCTCGCTCGCTACCGAGCATCCCTACAACGGGATGCCCACCGACGTTGCCCTTACGGTCGATGATTTCGAGCTTTTGCTGCCACAGAACGCCGAGACATCGAGCGCGCGCGACTTGCGTGAGATGGGGTACGAGACGATGCACGGCTCACTGCAGGCTGTCGGGTCGTGGAATGAAGCTGCAAGCGAAATGGTCGGGGATATCACGCTGCGGGTCCGTGACGCCGGTTCGATTGGACTGCGTGCCACGATCGGAAACGTGACCAAGGAGACGTTTGCAAGTACGCCGGCGGTCGCCGAAGCCGCCAGCAACAAGGCCACGTTCAAGGCGTTTGCCGTTTCGGTCAGCAACAACGGTTTGTTCGAACGCTATCTCGCCAATGAAGCGCGCAGGCAAAACCGGTCGCCGGATGACATCCGCGCCGACCTCGCCGTTCAATCGGCAGCCGCCGTCGCATCTATTTTGAGTGTCTTCCCCGATGCGGTCGTTGTTGCAAAAGCAATCGTGGATTTCATCAAGCGGCCGGGCGAGCTCGACCTCGCGGTCAAAGCGAAAGCGCGCAATGGCATCGCATGGGCGGATTTGATCGCGGCGCTGCCGGTGCCCTCCGACATCGCGGCCAAGCTCAGTATTGCCGCGCACGCGCGGTGAAGCTGGCGGTAGGCAATCACCGGTTCTCGACCACCTTACGTTGCGCGTGGCTGCTCTTCGATCGAATTCGCTGGGCGGCCGCATTGACATGCATAACCGCCATGACGCGCCTGCCGATCTGCCGGAGTTCCGATAGAAATGCCCGTCGAATGCAGACTTCTTGCGGCTCGCCGCGGCGCGCGCTAGCGCCTCGGCCGGAAACCTTACCAAATTGCAATGATCGCGCCCCTGGGTCGGATGTTAGCGTTTCATGAAGGGCGAAGGTTGCCAAGGAGTTCGCGATGAACAGGATTTTGATGACTGTTGCCGCGGCTGCGTTGATGGGCGCGGGCGGCGTTTCATGGGCTCAGGAGGATGCCGTCAATCCGGCGCCGAAGTACGCGCCAACACCTGCAGTCCAGAACCATCAGGTCAAACACATCGAGGACGGGATCAACGCTGCACCGCGCTATCCGACGGTGGCCCCGGTCCACAGCACCAACACGACGCCGATCCAGGACGCCAACAATCCGGCGCCCATCGTAAAATCCGATTCCACCACCACGCAGGCCGCGCAAACGCGGCGGGCAAGGACAACCGCTAAGGCGGCCGGAACGCAGCACGCGCGCCGCCACACCCGCAACGCCAGCCATAGCTGATCACGCCCAGGGTGGCGCGTAGCCCTGCGGCTAGGCGCGGTCAGCGCCTGACGTTTCAAATCGACCGGTTTGGACGGTCGGAGCGCGGCTTGATGGACCAAGCCGCGGCCCCCGGCGGGCTGCCGGGGACGCGGCGAGCGGCCAAAACTCACACCAAAGTATAGTTGCGTCCGACGCCTCAGCGTGGATGTTGGCCGCGCTCTTGCCCCATCAAGAGCTTCGGTCCCGATCGCTGCCCCCCACCCCACCCAATGGCGGTCGGGACCGTTAGCTCCTCGCGAAATCCCCCTGCAGTTCAGCGTGCCTTGCGAGCCGGATTCCGGACGCAACCCGTTGAATTTGTTGATTGGCCGCGCTTTCGCCCCATTCCTGACCTTTTGCTGATCGGCTGTCGCGGCAAACTGCCGACATGGGGGAGGATCGCTGAGATTCGCGCGGCGATCTGCTGATGGGGGGATGGGATGTCTCCGGCCAAAGTTGCGACTGTTTTGCTGATCGCCGGAAGTCTCGGCGCATGCGCCGCCACGCCCGAGACCGGCCAAGGTGCCAAGGAGAACACCGGGACCGCGGTCGGCGCTATTGCGGGAGGGCTTCTCGGTTCGACGATCGGCGGCAATGTGGCGACCAAGCTCGCCGCCGGCGTTGCTGGCGCGGCAATTGGCGGCCTGATCGGTAATCGAATCGGCGCCTCAATGGATGAAGAAGATAAGCGGCGCGCCTACGCGGCCCAGATGCAGGCACTGGAAAGTGGACGGTCGGGGGCGCCGGTGACGTGGAAAAATCCGGACACCGGCCGTTACGGCACGATCGTTCCGGGCCCGGCCTACCAGCAGGCCAGCGGCACCTGCCGGCAATACACGCACACGATCTACATCGACGGACAGCCGCAAACCGCACGTGGGGCCGCTTGCCGCAATCCGGATGGCACCTGGACCCCGATCAGTTGACCACCCGTACGGCCATCATGTCGCGGGTGGACCTGTTGCGGGCGATAGGGGGCCGTGATGTAACGCCGCTATCACCGGGCGCTTGCGTGCGGCCCGCAGGTGGGTCGCCCGCAAGCGCCCGGCGAGACAAAATCCGGCGGTGAGGGTGAATGCTCTGGCTGGTGTTGGCGCTGATGACCGCGGCGGCCGTGTTCGCGGTGCTCTGGCCGCTGGCTCGCGGCCAGCGGGTCGATCGCGGCGCCTCGGATGCCGTGGTCTATCGCGATCAGCTTGACGAAATCGAGCGGGATCGGGCGAGCGGAACAATCGGCGCTGCGGAAGCGGAGGCGGCTCGCGTCGAGGTCTCGCGCCGCCTGCTTGCGACCGCAGACGCCGGGATGCCGCCGGCGGCCGACCCGACCTTGCGCTTGCGGCATCGCCGCTGGGCCGCCGTTTTGGTGCTCGTATTCATTCCGCTGGGCGCGATCTGCATCTATCTCGCGCTTGGTTCACCCAATCTGCCCGGACAGCCGCTCGCGCAGCGCTTCGCTGCGGCTCCGGACGCCAACTCCGTCGCGGGTCTGATCGCGCGCGTCGAATCGCATCTTGAGCGCAGCCCCGACGATGGCCGAGGCTGGGAGGTGATCGCGCCGGTTTATATGCGGCTCGGCCGCTTTGACGATGCCGTTCGCGCCTACCGCAGCGCGCTCAGGCTCGAAGGTGAAACTGCGGATCGTCAGGCCAGTCTCGGCGAGGCGCTCGCTGGCGCTGGCGGCGGCGTCATCACGACGGACGCCAGGAGCGCGTTTGAGCGGGCTCTGGTGATCGACAAAACCAATCCTCGGGCGCAGTTTTATCTCGGGCTTGCGGCCGAGCAGGATGGCCACACCGGCGAAGCGGTCGAGCGTTGGCAGAGCCTGATTGCACACGCGCCCGCCGACGCTCCCTGGATCGCGTACGTGCGCGAGGCACTCGCACGCGTCGAACCATCGCGCCCGCCGGCGCTAGGGTCGGGCACACCCGCAGGATTGGGGCCGACTGCGCAGGACGTGGCCAGCGCCGCCGAAATGTCGTCCACCGAACGCGAACAGATGGTGCGCGGCATGGTCGATCGCCTGGCGGCGCGGTTGTCTGCCGACGGTTCCGACGTCGAAGGCTGGCTGCGCCTCATGCGCGCCTACATGGTGCTTGGTGAGCTCGGCAAGGCGCGCGCAGCCGCGGCCGATGCGCGCCGCGCGCTCGCGACCGACCCCGGCAAGCTCCGTCGCATCGAAGAGGGTGCCAAAAACTTTGGTCTCGACGGATGACGCGCAAACAGCGCCGGCTCGCCTTGATCGGCACCGCGGCCGTCGTGCTCGCGATCGCAACCGCGCTTGTACTGTTCGCACTCAGGGATTCGATCGTGTTCTTCAATTCACCGAGTGATGTAATCGCCAAGCAGATAAAATCCGGCACCCGGCTGCGCCTCGGCGGCCTGGTGGCGCCGGGCAGCGTCGTGCGCGACAATCAACTCGACATGCACTTCGAGGTCACCGACGGCAACCGATCCATCACGGTCGCCTATCACGGAATTCTTCCCGACCTTTTCCGTGAAGGGCAGGGCGTGGTGGCAGAAGGCGTGCTGGAGCCGGGCGGGGCCTTTCGTGCCGATACGGTGTTGGCCAAACACGACGAAAACTACATGCCGAAAGAAGTCGCGGACGCGCTTAAGAAACAGGGCCACTGGAAGGACGACTACGGCAAGCCTAGCGCGCAGCGCACGGCGCGGTGATTGGGTGCGTCTTATGGCGCGTGGCGCGCGCCGTCCATCGCCTACTAATATTTGCTAACTTCGTATCGCAATGCGAGAGCGCAAGACCTGATGCCAATGCTGCCTGAGATCGGCCACTTCGCCCTGGTCTTAGCGCTTGCGATCGCGCTCGTACAGGCGATCGCGCCGCTGATCGGTGCGCGTCGCAACGACGCCACTCTGATGGGCGTGGCCGACTCGACCGCGCTCGCGCAGTTCGGCTTCGTTGTGGTCGCGTTCGCCGCGCTGACCGCCTGCTATGTCGTTTCCGACTTCTCCGTTGCCACCGTGTTCGAGAATTCGCATTCGGCGATGCCGCGCGTCTACAAGTTCACGAGCGTGTGGGGAAACCACGAAGGCTCGATGCTATTGTGGGTGCTCATCCTGACCGTGTTCGGTGCGCTGGTGGCCGCGTTCGGGCGCAACATGCCGGCGAGCTTCAAAGCGACGGTGTTGGCGGTGCAGGCCTGGATCGCGGTTGCGTTCTATCTGTTTATTCTGGTCACTTCGAACCCGTTCCTGCGCATCATGCCGGCGCCGTTCGAGGGGCGCGATCTCAATCCGATCCTGCAGGACCTCGGCCTCGCGATCCATCCACCGCTGCTTTACCTGGGGTACGTGGGTTTCTCGATCACGTTCTCTTTTGCGATCGCGGCGCTGATCGAAGGACGCATCAATGCCGCGTGGGCCCGTTGGGTGCGGCCGTGGGCGCTCTCAGCCTGGATGTGTCTCACCCTCGGCATCGCCATGGGTTCGTACTGGGCATACTACGAACTCGGCTGGGGTGGCTGGTGGTTTTGGGATCCGGTTGAGAATGCCTCGCTCATGCCGTGGCTCGCGGGAACCGCACTGCTGCACTCGGCGGTGGTGATGGAGAAGCGCGAGGCGCTCAAGGTCTGGACTATCCTGCTCGCCATACTGACGTTTTCGCTGTCGTTGATCGGCACGTTCCTGGTCCGCTCGGGCGTGCTGACCTCGGTGCACGCGTTCGCGTCCGATCCGATGCGCGGTGTGTTCATTCTTGCGATCCTGGTGCTGTTCATCGGCGGGGCGCTCGCCCTGTTTGCCTCGCGGGCGCCGCTGCTGCGGCAGGGAGGGTTGTTCGCGCCGATCTCGCGTGAAGGGGCGCTCGTCCTCAACAATTTGCTGATTACGACCGCTTGCGCGACCGTGTTCGTCGGCACCCTCTACCCGCTTGCGCTCGAGGCCGCGACCGGCGAAAAGATTTCTGTCGGCGCCCCCTTCTTCAACCTGACGTTCGCGCCGCTGTTCATTCCGCTGCTGATCGCGGTGCCGTTCGGGCCGTTGCTGCCCTGGAAGCGGGCCGATCTCCTCGGCGCCAGCCAGCGGCTCATCGGTGCATTTGTGGTGGCGCTTGTCGGCATCGGAGCGTGCTTCGCCATCGAGGGTCGCCCGGTTGTGTCCGCGTTCGGGATCGGGCTTGCGCTGTTCGTGATGGCCGGTGCGATCACCGACATCGCGGAACGCACCGGGGTGCTGCGGGTTCCGGTTGGGACGGTCCTGACACGTGCGCGCGGCTTGCCGCGCTCCAATTGGGGCACGGCCTTCGCGCATTTCGGCCTGGGAGTGGTGCTGCTCGGGATTGTCGGGGAGACGCAATGGGGCGCCGAGCGGATCGTCACGGTGAAGCCCTCGGAGCGCGTCACGCTGCGTCACTATGATTTCACCTTTGACGGCATGGTGCCGCGCGGGGGACCGAACTACCGTGACCTCGTTGCGCACTTCACGGTCCGGCGCGACGGCGACGTCATCGGCACCATGGAGCCTGCGAAGCGCACGTTCGTGTCGCGCAATTCGTCGACCACGGAGGCCGCGCTCATGGCGCGCGGACTGAGCCAGCTCTACGTTTCACTTGGCGATCTTAGTCCCGACGGCGCGGTCGTAGTGCGGATCTATCACAAGCCGATGGTATTGATGATCTGGCTCGGCGCCGTGGTGATGGTGATCGGCGGCGCATTCTCGCTGTCGGATCGCCGCTTGCGCGTGGGCGCTCCCAAGCCGGCGCGCAGGGCGGGCGCGGTGGTACCGGCGGAGTAGCACAAGGTGCGCTGGTTCTGCGTCATTGCAGCGAGCTTGCTCCTTTCGACGCAGGTCGCTTTGGCGGTGCAGCCCGACGAAATGCTGGGCGATCCACGGCTTGAGGCGCGCGCCCGCGTGCTGTCACGCGAGCTGCGCTGCATGGTGTGTCAGAACCAATCAATCGATGATTCGGAGGCACCGTTGGCGCGCGATCTGCGGCTCCTGGTGCGCGAGCGCCTGCGTGCCGGCGACAGCGATCAGAAAGTGCTCGATTTCCTGGTCGCTCGCTATGGCGAATTCGTGCTGCTGCGCCCGCCTCTGCAATGGCACACGGCGTTACTATGGTTCACGCCGTTGGTCTTGCTGATCGGCGGTGCAATTGTGCTGATCGTCTTGGCCGGACAGCGCAAGCGGGCGCACGAGTCGGCGCTGCTCTCGGACGACGAGCAAGCCAGACTGGCCCGGCTGCTCGCGCAGGATCCGGGCACTGATGGTTAAGCGTCTCTAAATCAACAGTAATTCCACTTTTCCCAGCTTACCAAAGTTTAATCCGGCTGTCAGGCGCCGGTAAGGCTTCGCCCCCCATCCTTGCCGCCAACGCACTGAGCTTGTGCCTTTTGCACCAAGCCTGAGAGCTCGATGGAGGGCCTACTAAATGAACAACGAAACTGCCCGGCCGAGGATTTTGTCGGTACGCCGCCTCGCCCTGTTGGCGACCACCGTTGCGGGTCTGGGTGCTCTGGCGCTCGCCGGCCAGCCGCTGCTGACTCCGGCCGATAGCCTGCCAGGCCTGACCGCCGCCCACGCGCAGACCATGAATGCCGCGCGACCGGTCGGGTTCGCGGACATCGTCGAAAAGGTCAAGCCGGCCGTGGTGTCGGTCCGCGTCAAGATGGACGCGGGTCCGCAGCTGAGCAGCGACAATTTCCAGATGCCGCAGGGTCAGGGCCAGGGTTCGCCGTTCGAGTTCTTCTTCAAGCGGTTCGGGATGCCTGACGGACAGGGTGGACCTGGGATGGGCGGGCCGGGCGCGCCGCAGCGTCATAACTTCACCATGGGTCAGGGCTCGGGCTTCTTCATTTCACCCGATGGCTTCGCGGTGACCAACAATCACGTGGTCGACAAGGCCGAGAACGTCGAGGTCACGACCGACGACGGCAAGAGCTATACCGCCAAGGTGATCGGCACCGATCCGCGCACCGATCTCGCGCTGATCAAGATCGAGGGTCGCAACGACTTCCCGTTCGTCCGGCTCGCCGACGCGTCTCCGCGCATCGGTGATTGGGTGCTGGCGGTCGGCAATCCGTTCGGCCTCGGCGGCACCGTCACGGCCGGCATTGTGTCGGCGCGCGGTCGCGACATCGGCGCCGGACCCTACGACGACTTCATCCAGATCGACGCTCCGGTCAACAAGGGCAACTCCGGTGGCCCGACGTTCGACGTCGACGGCAATGTCATCGGCGTCAACACGGCGATCTTCTCGCCGTCGGGCGGCTCGGTCGGCATCGCATTCGCGATCCCGTCCGACACCGTGAAGACCGTGGTGGCGCAGCTCAAGGACAAGGGCTCGGTCACGCGCGGATGGCTCGGCGTGCAGATCCAGCCGGTCACCACCGAGATCGCCGACAGCATGGGTCTCAAGAGCGACAAGGGCGCCCTCGTCGCCGAGCCGCAGGCCAACAGCCCGGCCATCAAAGCCGGCATCAAGTCCGGCGACGTGATCACCAAGGTCAACGGCGAGGTCGTGAACGACGCCCGCTCGCTGGCACGCCGCATCAGCACGCTTTCGCCAGGTGCGTCGGTCAAGCTGACGCTGGTGCGCGGCGGCAAGGAAGAAGTCGCGACCATCACGCTCGGCGAGATGCCGAAGGAGCGCCAGGCGAACGCTGGTACCCAGGAGCGCGAGCTCAACGGGGCCGACGTGCCCAAGCTTGGCCTCTCGCTGGCGCCCGCCAATCAGGTAGCCGGTTCGTCCGGTGAAGGCGTGGTGGTGACGCAGGTCGACCCTGACGGTCCGGCTGCCGAGCGTGGCTTCAAGACCGGCGACATCATTCTCGACGTCGGCGGCGCCACGGTCTCCACACCCGGCGAAGTCAAGAAGGCCCTCGCCGACGCCAAGGGCGCCGGCAAGAAAACGGTGCTGATGCGGGTCAAGTCCGAAGGCGGCACTCGATTTGTCGCGCTCCCGATCGGCAACGCCTGAGTTGGGAGTGTATCGCCGGCATCCGTCGCCCCCGCCGGTGGTTCATTCTCACGGGGACGGGCCTCGTGCTCGTCCCCACATTTTCGGAACGTTTACGGGCGTGACGGTTACCGGCTTCGCCCGGGAAACGTGAGCAAAAGGTACTCGAACCGCGGCCTGCTAGCAGCAGCGAAGGCGCCGCCGGACGTTTCGGGAAAGGACACGAACACGCCGTCACGCGCACCGCGCAAGGACATCGGTCACCGGGCTCGGAATTCGTCGCCCCCTCTGGGTCCGGCTTGGGGTGGCGGGAGTGTTCCCGCCACCCTATTTTTTTGGTGTGATATATGATCAACGAGCTCACAACCGACGCCTGGACATTGCCGCGGGACGCCATGCGCCTCCTCATCATCGAAGACGACCGCGACGTCGCGGGTTATCTGGCCAAGGCCTTCAACGAGGTCGGGCACGTGGCTGACGTCGCGTCCGACGGCGAGGACGGCCTCAACCTCGCGCTCGACGGCGCCTACGACGTCCTGATCGTCGACCGCATGCTGCCGAAGCTCGACGGGCTCTCGGTCATCGGCAAGCTGCGCGCCGACGGCATTTCCACCCCGGCGCTGATTCTGTCGGCGCTCGGGCAAGTCGACGATCGGGTGAAGGGGCTGCGGGCCGGCGGCGATGATTATCTCGCCAAGCCCTACGCGTTCTCGGAGCTGCTCGCGCGCGTCGAAGTGCTGGCGCGCCGGCGCGTCGGTCCGGGCGAAGAGACGGTCTATCGGGTCGCCGACCTCGAACTCGACCGCTTGTCGCACCGGGTGGTGCGCGGCAAGGACGAGATCGTGCTGCAGCCGCGCGAGTTCCGCCTGCTCGAATATCTGATGAAACATGCCGGCCAGGTCGTCACCCGGACAATGCTTCTGGAAAACGTCTGGGACTATCATTTCGACCCGCAGACCAACGTGATCGACGTGCATATTTCGCGGCTGCGCTCCAAGATCGACAAGGGGTTCTCGCAACCGTTGCTGCACACGGTGCGAGGTGCTGGATACATGATCCGTGACGGCGCTCGCTAAGCTGTTTCGCGCGACGGCGTTTCGACTGACGCTCGTCTATTTGCTGGTGTTTGCGCTGTTCGCCGCCTTCCTGCTCGGCTATTTCGCCCTCAATACGCGCCGTCTCATCACCGAAGAGATCACCAGCACGGTTGACGCGGAGATCGCCGGCCTCTCGGAGCAATACAACCAGGGCGGCATCAGGCGGCTGGTGTTCGTGATCGAAACCCGTTCGCGCCGCCCCGGGTCGAGCCTCTACCTAGTGACGACCCCGAGCGGGGAGGGATTGGCCGGCAACATCGGTTCGCTGGTGCCGGGCGTGCTGGCCAAGCCGGGTTGGATGGAAACCGTCTACCGCCGCCTCGAGGAGCCCGAAACCGCCGAACATCGCGCCCTGGTGCGGGTGCTGCAGCTGCCGGGCGGCTTCCACCTTTTGGTCGGCCGCGATCTGGAAGAGCGCGAACGGCTG
>DATIPA010000094.1:0-38251 GCA_035472475.1 Xanthobacteraceae bacterium
GCGCTCGATCTCGGCTGGCGCGGCGTGCCCTGCCTCGTGGTCGAGCAGGGCGACGGCGAGGTGGTCGATGCCAAGATGTTTGCAACCGGCATTCGGACGGTCGAGTTCTGCCGGCGCTGGGGTATTGCCGAACGGGTCAAACATTGGGGGTTCCCCGAAGACTTTCCGTTCGACAACGTGTTCGTCACCAGCCTGAACGGTCATGAGCTTGGTCGCATCGCGATGCCGTCGATGCGCGAGACCGCGCCGTTTCCGTCTAGCCCGGAGCGCTTCGCTCACTGCCCGCAATTCGTGTTTGACCCGATTCTGGCGGAAGCGGCGCGCACACACCCGAGCGTCACATTGCGCTATCGCTGTCGGCTCGCGAGCTTTCGCGATGCGGGGGAGGGCGTCATCGCGGAACTGGTGGACGAGGCGACGGGCTCGCACGAACGCGTGCGTGCCCGGTACCTGGTCGGCTGCGACGGCTTTGCCAGCACTGTGCGACGCGAACTCGGGATCGAGGTTCGCGGCATTTCGATCATCAATCGCTCGGTCAATGTAATGTTCAGCGCGCCGGCGCTGTGGGAGGCGCACGATAAGGGCAAGGCTGGACGCTACGTGATCATCGGCAATGAGGGGGCGTGGGCCAGCCTGACGCCGGCCGACGGTACCGAGCTCTGGCGGCTCATGATTCATGGCGAGGCCGACATGGATCCGGAATCGGTCGATGCCGCCCAGGAGGTTCGGCGCGCGATCGGCGGCGACGTCGCGTTCAAGATTCTCAAGGTTGGGCACTGGGTGCGTCGCCGCATGGTGGCCGACCACTATGGGCGTGGCTGCGTCTTTCTCGCCGGGGACGCGGCCCACGTCATGCCGCCGAACGGCGGTCTCGGAATGAACACTGGCATCGGCGACGCGGTCGATCTGGGCTGGAAGCTCGCCGCGGTTCACCAGGGCTGGGGCGGGCCGCCCCTGCTCGCGAGCTATGAGCTCGAGCGGCGGCCGGTCGGCATTCGCCAATGTGACGAGGCAATGCGCAACTTCGAGCGCTATGGCTCACGCAAGCCGGCGCCGCGCGTAACCGATGAGACGCCCGATGGCGAGCGCGCGCGTGCCGAGCTCGGCCGCAGGCTTGCCTCAAGCAACGCGCTCGCCTGGGAAAACCCGCTGCATACCCACCTCGGCTATTGCTACGCGGGCTCGCCGATCATCGTCCCTGACGGTCCGCCGCCGCCTGATCCGGAGGACACGCGCATCTATACTCAGACGAGCCATCCGGGGTGCCGGGCGCCCCATGCCTGGCTGGGCGACGGCCGTTCAACCCTCGATCTGTTCGGACGCACGTTCACGCTGCTGCGGTTGGGATCCGATGCTCCGAAAGCGGATGGCATCGCATCGGCCGCCGGCCGCTGTGGCCTGCCACTCGAAATCGTCGCGATCCGTGACCCTGAGATCGCGCGTCTCTACGAGCGCAAGCTCGTCCTGGTTCGACCGGATGGGCACGTCGCCTGGCGTTCCGATCAGTTGCCCACCGACCCTGATGGGCTGATCGATCAGGTGCGCGGCGCCGGCATGCGAGCTCCGCGTGCGTCCGCAAGTCGGTTGGAGCAACGTCGAAATCGGCCTAAAATGCCGGCAAATACCGATTGATGGAGGAGCCGATGAACGTCCATGCCAAGCCGGCGGCGAAGCCGCTCGCTAAACTACCCAAGCGGCTGCATCACTATGCGTTCGTGATCAAAGACCATGAAGCGAACCGCCAGTTTTGGGAGGACGTGATCGGCATCCCGCTGACCGCAACCTGGTGCGAGCGCGCTTATAACGCGTCGGCCGGTCGCGACATCGACTATTGCCACACGTTCTACGAACTCGCCGACGGCGGCGCGTTGGCGTTCTTCCAATATGCGGACGACGATGTTTACGAGGCGCTCAAGGCCGTGCGTCCGGAGCAGGGTCAGCATTTCGCCATGCTGGTCGACCACACGACCTATGATGAAATCGCGAACCGCGTGAAGACGGCGGGCTTGCCATTCCGCGAGACCGATCACGGCTATTGCAAATCGATCTACACCGCGAGCCCGGATGGTCTGAAGGTCGAGTTCACGATCGACGCCCCGGACGTGGAGCAGATCAACGCGATGCGCCGCAAGGATTGCCATTCCGAGCTCAAGCGCTGGCTCGCCGGGGACCATCGCACCAACAATCACGACCGGCACGGAATCACCGCTTAGTCTCGCGGCTGCGCGGGTCCGCGCGATCGTCTGCTAAAGACTTCACCCCGGGAAGCTCGCGCGGTGCCGGCTTCGCGGGGTGGCGATGAAAATCAACCAAAAGCAAGAATAATCGCTGCGGGCAAGGCCGCGCCAGGGAGGAACCACAGTGTCCATCGCAAGAGTATGGCTTGATTTGGTCGGCGCGATTGTGCTCGCATGCGCCATCTCCACGACCGCCGGCGCGCAGCAGGACTTCAAGATCGGCGTCGTCGAGTCACTCACTGGCGGGTTCGCTGGCCCGGCGCGCGATACGGTCGACGGGCTCGATGCCTGGATGAAGGTTCGTGGTCTGCCGGGCAAGAAGTTCGTGTTGACGACGCTTGATGATGAGACCAACGGCGTCAATGCGGCGAACGCATTCCGCCGCTTGGCCGGTGATCCCGATATTCGACTGATCTATCTATTCGTTCCGTCGAGCTCCGCGATGGCGGTGAAGACGCTCGCCTCCGAGTTCAAAGTTCCGATCATCTCGGGCGGCGCCGCCGATGCGCTCGGCACGCCGGCGGATCCGTACCTGTTCAAAGTGGCTCCCGCGACGCGCGATTTCATGACCCGGCTCGCGCAGTATGTGAAGCAGAAGGGCTACAAGCGCCTCGCCATGCTGGAGCCGAACGATGCGTTTGGCCAAAGCGAAATCGCCAACATGAAGAAATTCGCGCCCGAATACGGTATCGATCTGGTCGCGGTTGAAACGCTTGGCGTCGAGGACACTAATTTCAACGCTCAGCTCACGCGCATCCGGGCCGCCAATCCGGACGTGCTCTACGATGGGGCTTCGGGCCGGGCCGCGATCCTCACCTTCAAGCAGATCAAGCAGCTCGGCCTGAACATGCCGCTGATCATGGGCCAGTCGGTGGTCGCAAAGCCGTTCTTCGAGGGCATCGGCGGCGCCGAAGTAGCGGACGGCCTCATCGTCCCGATCCAGCTCGGCACCTTCGGTACCAAGGTCGGTGGCGATACCGCCAAGTTCTATGCCGAGCTCGAAAAGGGGCTCGGCCGCAACGCGGTCTACTACAACACGTTCGGCTTCGACGTCGGGCTGATCACCGAATCCGGCGTCAAGAATTCGGACGGCACGCGCCAGGGCATTCGCAACGCGCTCGATAAGATCAAGGGATTGCCGGCGCTCAACGGTCCGGTCACCTATACGCCGGAAGACCACACCGGCCAGAACTTCGAGTCGATCGGCATGGGCCGGCTGGAGAAGGGCGTGCCGGTGCCGGCGCAGTAAGGCGCCGCCGGGCGGGACAATGGACTTCGCGGTCTTCTTCCAGCTGTTCCTGCCCGGGCTCACGACCGGTTGTGTCTATGCACTGGTGGCGCTCGGTTTCGTCCTGACCGCCAACGTGTCCGGCGTGGTGAATTTCGCGCAGGGCGAGTTCGTGATGCTGGGCGGGGTCGTTGCAGCGGCCCTCGTGGCCGGCGGCATGCCGATGCTGCCGGCAATCGTGATCGCGACGGTCGTCGGCGCCGTCGTCGCGGCCGCGCAGGAGCGGCTGACGCTCGCCCCGGTGCGTGATACGCCGCACTTCATCCGCATCACCATCACGCTTGGCGTCGCCGTGGTGCTGCGCGGGATTGCATTGATCCTGTTCGGCAAGGACCCGCTGTTCCTGCCGGGCTTCACCGGCGAGGGCACGATCTCGCTCTTCGGCGCGGTGCTGCCGATCCAGAGCCTGTGGGTGTGGGCCGCGACCGCGGCACTGCTCGCGGCGACCTTCTGGTTCCTCAAGTTCACCGACGTGGGTCGCGCGGTGCGCGCCTGCTCGATCAACCTGCGCGCCGCGCGGCTGATGGGGATCGATGCCGAGCGCCTGACCCTGTTGGTGTTCTCGCTCGCGGGCGCCGCCGGGGCGCTCGCCGGCGTGGTCATCACGCCGATCGTGCTCGCCACCTGGGACGCGGGCGTCTCCTACGGGCTCAAGGGGTTTATCGGCGCCATCCTGGGCGGCATGCGCAACCCGGTGATCGCGGTGCTCGGGGGACTCGGCATCGGCGTCGTGGAATCGCTCGCCGCTGGTTACGTGTCGTCGGGCTACAAGGACGCGATCGTCTACGGTGTGCTGATCGCCTACCTGCTGGTGCGCGGCGGGGTCTTTCTGTTCGGCCGCGCAGCGCTTGTCGGCAGTACGGGCGAGTGATGACCGATCGCGCACGCTTGAAGCGGACGCTGGCGCTGGCGGCATTCGCGATCCCCGTGATTGTCTACCCGTTGATATATTCCGGCAGCTATCCGGTGGGGGTCGGAATCATCGCCGGCGCCATGGCGGCCGGTACTGTCGGGTTCGTGCTGCTGATCGGCTATGCGCACCAGCTCGCGTTCGGACAGGCCGGCTTTCTCATGGTCGGCGGTTATGTCAACGCGATCTTGAGCACGCACTATCACGTCGATCCGTTCGTGGCGCTGCTCGCCGGCGTCGTGCTCTCGATGGCGATCGCCTGGGTGATCGGCTGGCCGATCATGAAACTGCGCGGCTTCGTGCTTGCCATGGCTTCGCTCGCGATGCAGTTTATCTTCATCGTGCTGGCAATCGAGTCGGAGTTTGCTGGCGGCGCGCTCGGGACCCAGGGCGTCCCAAAATTTTCGGTGTTCGGGATCTCGTTCGCCAACGACACAGCGTTCTACTACGCGGTGTGGGCGATCGCGTTCACGTGTGTCGCAATCGGCCTCAACGTCGACCGCTCGCGCATCGGGCGCGCCTTGAAGGCAATCGCGGCCAGCGAGATGGCCGCCGGCTCGGTCGGCATCGACGCGATCAAATACAAAGTGCAGATGTTCGTGGTCAGCGCCGGCATGGCGAGCGCGGCCGGTAGCCTCGGCGCCCACTACCTGCGCGCCATGGACCCCAACGTCTATGGTTTCGCCTACAGCCTGAACCTGTTGACCGGTGTGATCATCGGTGGGTTGACGTCGGTTTGGGGCGGTGCGCTCGGCGCGACGGTCATCACCGGGCTGCGCGAGCTCTTGCGCAGTCTCGCCCTGCCGCTCTGGGAATCGGTGATCATGGGCGCGCTGACTGTGATCGTGCTGATCGCGTTTCCGACCGGCCTCGCGGGTGCGCTGAGCGCGCTGTTCGATCGCGTGGTCGGCCGCGGCGGAAGAGCCGGGACGATTTCGGTCGCGCCCGATTCGACGGCCCTTGCCCCCGTGCAGAACCCGCCACCGGCCGACGGTGTCTTGCTCGACGTGCGTGGTGCGTCGCGCGCGTTCGGCAGCCTGCGCGCGGTCGCCGACGTGAGCTTCTCGGTGGCGCCGGGGTCGATCACGGCTCTGATCGGACCGAACGGCGCCGGCAAGACCACGCTGTTCAACCTGATCGGCGGTTATCAGCCGCTCGACGCGGGCACGGTCCGGTTTCGGGGGGAACCGATCGAGACGCTGCTGCCGGACGAGATCGCGTTGCGCGGGATCGGGCGCACGTTCCAGAACTTGCAGCTGTTCGACAACATGACCGTGTTGGAGAACGTGATGTGCGGACGCCACCGCCGGATGAGCGCGGGGCTGCTCGATATTTCGGCGCGGCTCCCGAAAGTGCCGCGCGAGGAGGCGGACGCACAACGCGCGGCGCGCGCGGCGCTGGCGTTCGTCGGCCTGCGCGGGGCCGAGGACGTGCGTCCGAGCGTGCTGCCGTTCGGACATCAGCGGCTCGTCGAAGTCGCGCGCGCGCTTGCGCTCCAGCCCACGCTCCTGCTGATGGACGAGCCCGCGTCCGGCCTCAACGACACCGAGACCGAGCGCCTCGCCGAGCTCATCCTGCGTATCTGCGCGCTCGGCATCACCGTGCTTCTGGTCGAACACGACATGCGGCTGGTGATGGGGCTCGCCGACAGCATCGTGGTGATGCACCACGGCGTCAAGATCGCGGACGGCCCGACTGATCGGGTGCGGGCCGACCCGCAGGTGATCGCAGCCTATCTGGGACACGACCCGCACACGGAGGCCCATGAGCGCGTTGCTGGAGCTTGACTGCATTACCAGCGGCTACGGTCGCCTGCCGGTGCTGCGCGAGGTGTCGCTCACCGTGCGCACCGGCGAGATCGTCGCCCTGATCGGCGCCAACGGGGCCGGCAAGAGCACGCTGCTCAACACCGTCATGGGCCTCGTGGCGGTTGCGGGCGGCAGCATCCGGTTTGACGGCCGCGTGCTCTCGGGGCTGCCGACGTCCGCGATCGTGCGCGCGGGCCTCGCCCAGGTGCCGGAACGCCGCCAGCTCTTCGGTGCGATGACGGTTGAAGACAATCTGCGGCTCGGCGCCTATGTGCACATTGATCGCGCGGCGGTCGAGCAAGCCCAGACCGAGCAATTCCGGCAATTCCCGATTCTGCAGGAGCGCCGCCGCCAGGCCGCGCAGACGCTCAGCGGCGGCGAGCAGCAGATGCTGGCGATCGCGCGCGCCATGATGTCGCGTCCGCGGCTGCTCCTGCTCGACGAGCCATCGCTCGGCCTCGCGCCGCTGGTGGTCGAGCGCATCATGGCGCAGATCGTCGAGCTGCGAGCTGCCGGCGGCACCGTGCTGGTGGTGGAGCAAAACGCGCGCGCCGCGCTCGATATCGCCGACCGCGGCTATGTGCTCGAAAACGGCCGGATCAGCGTTGAAGGCGCCGCCGCCGCCTTGCTGCGCAATCCGGCTGTGCAGGATGCATACCTCGGCGGTGAAAGCGGCAGCGCCCGCGCCATCGAGCAACGCATCCGCGCCCAGCGCCAGGCGATCCTCGGGCGCTAGTGTCCCGCTTCCGACGCTTGTATTCCTTTGCGGCAGGCACTTTTACAAGCGTCGGAAGCAAAGGGACACTAGCAACTCTATGATTCTAGTGTGGCTTTGGATTTGACGTTCCTACGAAGGACTCGCCGCAGTGCTGGTAGGAACGTCAAATCCGCCACACTAGCGCGCCCGCTTCAACGGCAGCCGCGCGGTTTCCTTGAGCCTGTCGAGCACCACCGAGGAGCGCACATGCGCGACGGTGTCGTGCGCGAGCAGCCGCTCGTTGACGGTAGCGGCAAGGCTCTTGAGATCGGGCAGGACCATCTTGAGCAGATAGTCGGTCTCGCCGGTGAGCGAATACGCCTCCTGAATGTCGTCTGAGCGCGCGACGAGGTCGCGAAACCGCTTTGAATTGTCGGGCGAGTGCGCCGAGAGCGTCACATGCACGAACACCAGCACCCCGAACCCGAGCGCCTCCGGCGAGAGGTCGGCGTGATAGCCGCGAATGATGCCGTTCTCTTCGAGCCGCGACCGGCGCCGCGAGCACTGCGACGCCGACAGGCCGACCTTGTCGGCAAGCTCCTGATTGGTCAGGCGGCCGTCGGTCTGTAACGCGCCGAGCAGGCGCAGGTCGAATTCGTCGAGTTCGATCGTTTGCATGGACAGCCCGCACTATACACGATCCGTGCATGCCGGACCGAATTCACGCGCATTTTGCACGCCCATTGCGCCGCGCTTGCGCGATTCTCGATGTCGGCCCGGTCGCAGTCCGCGGACGCTCGGCGTTCGCGTCTCCGCACCATGCGCCAGCCGAAAAATCGGAGGACCGCCATGGGACCATTCCCGTTCGATGCGCCGCCCGCTCGGATCACCCGCGACAACCCGATGGGCACCGACGGATTTGAGTTCGTCGAATATGCGCATCCGCAGCCGCAGCAGCTGCACGACCTGTTCTCCCGCATGGGGTTCGTGCCGGTCGCGCGCCATCGCACCCGTAATGTCACGCTCTATCGCCAGGGCGGTGTGAACTACCTGGTGAATGAGGAGGCGGGCAGTCACGCAGTCAACTTCGTGGCCGCGCACGGCCCGTGCGCGCCGTCGATGGCGTTCCGGGTGGTCGATGCCGACTACGCATATCGGCGTGCGCTCGCGCTCGGCGCGCAGCCCGCCGACCCCATAACGGGACGCAAGACCCTGCAGGTTCCGGCGCTGAAGGGGATCGGCGGCAGCCTGATCTATCTGATCGACCGTTACGGGGCGAAGGGCTCGCCCTATGCGGACGAGTTCGAGTGGCTCGGCGCGCCCGATCCGGCGCCTGAGGGCAACGGCCTGTTCTATATCGACCATCTGACCCACAACGTGCATCGCGGGCGCATGCAGGTGTGGGCCGACTTCTACCACCACTTGTTCAACTTCCGGCAGATCCGCTACTTCGACATCGAGGGTAAGCTCACCGGCCTGTTCTCCAAGGCGCTCACCAGCCCAGACGGCAAGATCCGCATTCCGATCAACGAGTCGGCTGACGAAAAGAGCCAGATCGAGGAGTATTTGCACGCGTACCAGGGCGAAGGCATCCAGCACATCGCCTGCGGCTGCCGCGACATCTACGCGACCATTGAACGTTTGCGCCGCGCCGACGTCGCCTTCATGCCGTCGCCGCCGGCGACCTATTACGAGCGGGTCGAGAGCCGGTTGCCGGGGCACGGCGAGCCGCTGGCACGGTTGCGCGAGCTCGGCATCCTGATCGACGGCGAGGGCGTGGTAGCGGGCGGCGAGACCAAGATCCTGCTGCAGCTTTTTTCCGCCAACGCGATCGGGCCGATTTTCTTCGAGTTCATTCAGCGCAAGGGTGACGACGGGTTCGGCGAGGGTAACTTCAAGGCGCTGTTCGAATCGATCGAAGAGGATCAGATCCGGCGCGGCGTGCTCAAAGTCGACGCAGCCGCGTAATGACGCAACACCGGCCTAGGCTGACAGGCTAGTTGCCCGAGCCGAGTTCCTTCGCAATCGCCGTGATCACGCGGGTGTCGGTCGGCTCGACCGCGCTTGGGAACACCGCCGCGATGTGGCCGTCGCGGCCGATTAGATACTTATGGAAGTTCCAGCGCGGCGTGTCGGCCGGCTGCTCGGCCGCTGCCCATCTGTAGAACGGGTGCGCGCCGGGGCCTTTGACGTCGGCCTTGGCGGTGATCGGGAAGGTGACGCCGTACTGGTGGTGCGCGGTCTCGTCGATCTCGGTCGCGCCACCCGGCTCCTGGCCGCCGAAATCATTCGACGGCACGCCAACCAGGAGGAGGCCGCGATCTTTGAACCTGGTCCAGACTTCCTGCAGCCCGGTGTATTGCGGGGTGTACCCGCAGAGCGAGGCGGTGTTCACCACCATGATCGGCTTGCCGGCATGATCGGCGAGCCGGATTGTACCGCCGTCGAGGGCGGCGAAGCTGAATGCAAAAGCCGTGACGCGGTTCATGGCGGGAGCTTGGGCGAGCGCCGGCCAGACAGCGGCGCCGGCGAACATCGTGAGGACGGATCGGCGGGGTAGCAGCATGCCGGCATGCTAGCGCGCGCCGAAGCCAAGCCAACCGCCACTTGGGGGAGATGACGTTAATTCGAACCGCGCGTCATGCGGGCGGCGGGCGCGCGCCGGCGTGCACGGACCACCCGATATGCATAAGCCTACGCGGCGCGCTGTTTGTGCGCGCCGTCGAACGCCGGCGCGACCTCACGCATGAACCGGTCCATCTCCTCCTTGACCTGGGCATGCGGCTTGAGCCCGACGTTGACGTAGAGGATGACCTCGGAAAAACCGGCGGCTTCTACCTTCTTGAGGGTGTCGATCATGCGGGCCGGGCTGCCGAGCAGCACCGAGTTCTCGGTGAGGTCCTCCGGCTTCACGTTCTGGAGCCGCTCCACCATGCCGATGAAATAGCGGTAACTCGGCGGCGCCGTTTTCGGGTCGCTCGGGAATGCCGGAATGACGCATTCCTTGTAGTAGCGGATCTGGCGGGCGCGCTGCGCCGCTTCCTGTTCCGGCGTGTCGGCAAAATGCGTGAAGTAGCTGCACATCAGTCGGCCGGCCGGCTTGCCGTATTTGGCGCAGGTCTCCTGATAGAGATCGGCAACCTGTTTCAACCCACCGAAGCTCATCGCGGCCGCGAACGGCGCGACGATAAGGCCGCAGCCGAGCCGCGCTGCGAGCTCGATCGACGGCTTGGAGAATGAGGCCACGTAGGTCGGGATCGGTTTCTGCACCGGTTTCGGCGTGATCCGCACATCCTTGAACTGATAGTATTTGCCCTCGTGGGTGATACGATCCTTCGCCTCCCACAGTGTGCGCACGACTTCCAGGCCTTCATCGAAGATGCCCTGGTTGTCATCGAAACTCACATGAAACGGTTCGTACTCGCGCCGATCGTAGCCGCGCCCGGCGGCGAAATCGACGCGCCCGTTGCTCAGCAGATCGAGCGAAGCCCATTGCTCGGCGACCCGGATCGGGTGGTGCAGCGGCAGCACGGTAACGGCCGGCGCCAGCCGGATGCGGGTGGTCCGCCCCGCGATGTAGGCCAGCACCAAGTCGGGGCACGACAAGACGCCGAGTGAATTGAAATGATGCTCGCCAATCCAGGCTGAATGCATGCCGAGCTTGTCGGCGTAGAGCGCTTCGTCGGTGATGTTCTGGACGAAGGTATTGGGCGAGCGCGTGTTGTTTTCGTAGTGATTGTCGCTGAGCGTGAAGTAGCCGAACTCCATGGTGTCCTCCCGCGAGGCGCGGTGCCGCTGCGGCTTTCTCCGACCTCTGGAGTACCTTAGTTGTAAACGCAACTGTTGTAAATGCAATTTTTTTGCTATACTGGGGGAGCAAACCACGAGAACAAGCACCCCATGCCCGAGCCCGCAGCCCGCCTCGATCTCGATGACTACCTGCCCTACTTGATCAATCGGGTCGGCTCGATCATGGCGTTGCGGTTTGGCGAGGACGTCCTGGCGCAGTTCGGGCTGAGCATCGCAATGTGGCGCGTGCTCGCCGCGCTATCGAGCCACGGGGCGCAACGCCATACCGACCTCGCCGGCCTGACCAGCATCGAGGTCTCGACACTGTCGCGGATTGTCACGCGGTTGGTGCGCATGGGGCTCGTGGTGCGTGCCCCGTCCAAAACCAGCGGCCGCGAAATCGCGCTTGCGCTGAGCGACCGCGGCCGCCGCCTTGTGGATCGATTGATCCCGCTCGGTCGTCGCTATGAGGAGATCGCCAGCGCCGGATTGTCGAAGCAGGAAAACGCCGTGCTGCGGCGGGCGCTGCGCCGCATGTATCGCAACCTGATCGACGCCGAGCCGATGGCGGTCAACGATCGAACGGGCAGTCCGGACGCGGCGATCAGGACGGCAAGCCGCCCGGAAACACCAACGATTTGATGACGACCGGCACGGCGCCCGAGTTCTCCAGCAGGTCTCCGATGTCGATGTAGTCGAAGTCGGCAAGCTCGAGCCCGTCGATCGAGATCACCGGCCGGGTGACCTTGAGTTCTTCGCACAGATGCACGCCGATGAGACCGCCGACGTCGCTGTCGCCGGCAAGCACGATCGGGGCATTCGCCGCCACGTCGGCAAGACCGTCGGTCACCCCGCGGCAGAATGCATCCAGCCGAGCGAAGGTCGCGGAGCCGCGCCACGGTACGAACACCGCGATCGTGCCGGTCAACTCGAGCTGCGCGGCCGACGTGCGGATCGACCTTGCCACCTCATGGGCATCGATCTCTTCGCCGAACGCAAACTTTGGTGCGATCACCGGGATGTTGCGTAACGGCAGCGCGTCAAGCGGCGACACGAAGATCGTGCTACCCGAGACCTGCGTGGTGTATTGCGCGGCGCCGATCACGGTTGCCCTTATGTGCTCGGCCGGCGCGACCAACGGCGTGCCAAAACCGGCGATGCGGGCGCAGATTTCGTCCGCGAGGACGGGACCCAGATCGTCGAACTGTTTGGCCTCGCGTCCGTAGATGAATTCGGAAACACCGCCGGAGAATGTCAGTGCGCCAATCGACCCGTGCCGGCGCAGCGGGTCGAGACGCATCAGCGAGCGGCCCGCGACCGCGGGCGATCCGCCGCGCATGGCCTCGAACAGGCCATCCGCCATCTTGCCCGCCAGTCTTCGTGCGTCGCTGTCCACAAGCCTCGCACCTGGTTCGAGCGCGAGCCCGAGTTCGGCGCCAAACCGCTTCCCGGCGGGCTCGACGCGTCGAATGGTTCCGTCTCGATCGACGCAGATGAGCCGGGCCCCGACGTCAAGCGCCGTCACGGCAGCGACCCGGCCTTCGGCGCAGACCGCGATCTTGGAGGTGCCGCCGCCGACGTCGACGTTCATCACCGCCGCATCGTCGCGGATTGAGCGAGCAACCGCGCCGGCGCCATGCGCCGCCATGATGGTTTCGAGGCTGTCGCCGGCGCTAACTGCCACGAGCTTGCCGGCCTCGCGCGCGAACAACTCGCCGATCGCCCGCGCGTTGCGCCGCGCAACCGCGACGCCGGTGAGGATCAATGCGCCGGTGTCGATCTCCTCCGGCGACACCATCGCGTCCTTGTAGGCCGTTGCGATGAACGCGCCGATCGCCGGCGCATCGATCGTATCCTCGCCCGCATAGGGCGTGAGCAGGATGTCGGACTGGTGAAAGACCTCGCGCTCGCTCACCACGTAGCGGGCGTCGAGCCGCTCCAGCACGATGCGTGAAAACACCAGGTGCGACGTGGACGAGCCGATATCGACGCCGACGCTGAGCAGGCGGATTTCGTCCTCGCCTTCGAGCGAGCGGCCCTTGCTGGAAAAGTACACGCGGCCGCCGGGGTCGTCAGTCATTCCTTCGGCAGCTCGCCCGTGTAGTCCTGCTCGTAGAACTGCGGGCGCATGCGGTTCTCGGCCCCGTTCTGCTTGAGCATGCGGACAAACTCCTTCGCGATGAACCGATCTTCCATCCAGTAGGGGATCGCGGTGCCGCCCTCGGTAATGTCCATCGCGGTGTAATCGGTGTGCTGCTCGCCCGGTGGGCCCGGCTCGCGGCCCGGCGAATTCGGCCCGAACCAGGCCGTCAACCGCAGGGCTTCCTGCGACACGCCGAAGTGCTGATGGAACCAGCGCGCGCCGCCGGGCGCCGCCGAAACCATTCCAACCGGCTCGTAGTCTACCCGCTTGATCAGATGCTCTTTGCCGTCCTGCCACGGCGTGACGCCGGCCTGCTCCGGCCAGGTATAGGTGTAGCCCTTGCCCTTGAGGCAGATCAGCACCGCCGCCGAAGTGTGGGCATGCGCTTTGGAATAGCGGCCGTTCTCATGCTGGGCGATCCACAGATAGAAGGTGTTGCCGGTCATGAATGGTTCGACCCGGCGATATCCGGGCGAGCGACGATTATCGAGCGGCAAGTCGCAGTTGACGATGTCCGGAATGAAGTTGGTGCGCCGCATCGCGAGCCCGCGCACCGGATCCGGCTCGATGTCGTCCTTGTAGGTGTAGAAGTCGTCGGCGCCCGAAAAGCGGTCGCGAAACTGATACGGACAGTCGAACACCGCGCCGATGTTGTTGAGCAGGTTGATCAGGTTGGGCGCCGTTGTGCCGCCGAGCAGCAACGCCGGGGACGATGCCGCGTTGACGATGCGGTGGTGCGCGTTCACCGGAATCGAGAACAGTGAGCCGCGCTGCCATTCGAATTGATGGCGCCGCGAGTCGCCGTCGAGCCACACTTCGGTCGAGCCGCGGCCTTCGACCACGTAGATGACCTCCTCGTAGAGATGCTTTTCCGGATTGAGCGCGCCGGCCCCCGGCACCTCGACCACGTAGCAGCCCCATTTTCCTTCGGTGCCGTAGAGCTGAATGTAGGTGCCGCGCCCGCCCAGCCGGCGCCAGGGCGCGAGCGGCAGGTCCTGCACGCGCCGCACCCCGATGTCGCGAAAGATCGGAATCCCTTCGGATTCCATGAACAGGTCGTACGGCGTCTTCGGCCGGCCGAATTTGCCGAAGCCGGCGCGGCGCCCACCCGCGGGCTCGTGCCAATGCGTCTGGCTGGGAACGTCGTGCATCGGATCTCCGTCGGGCAGGCTGGCGCGGCGGGTCCGCGCGCAACGTTTCTGGCTACGCTCTGAGCGCAACCAGCATGTTCTCGATGTAATCCTCGTCGCCGCCCGAGACCAGCATCACCGAATAGGGCCGCAACTGGCCGAGCGTCTTCGACAAGGCCTCGTCCGACGCGGCCGCGGTCCCCAGCACAAGCCCGGTGGTCATGACGCGGCGCGCGACGCACGCCTCGCCGATCAACGATCCGGCTTGCGCGTTCTCGCCTGCGGTCGCGATCATCACCACCAGGTCCGCGCTCGCGATCTCGTCGATCAAATCCTTGGTGCGGCCGGCAAGATCGCTCAGCCACCCGGGCACCGAGAACGGTTGAGCTCGGGCCGGCGTGCCGGCAAATGCCGACGCCGTGAGGAAGCTCGCGCGGTTCCAGCGCAATTGCGCGAGGCGCTTGACAACCAACTCGCTGGAGGCATCGAGCGCAATCACCTTGACGGCGCGCGGTTGCGAATTCGGCGCCTCGATCCGATAGCGCGCCTCGGCGCGCGTCGTCATGCGGGCGCTCTCGCTGATCATTCAATCAAACCGAAACGTGCGCCACATTAGGCTGCACCACCAAGGCGTCCTTGGCCGCTTCCTTGAACGGCTGGTCCGGCGGCAGCACCAGGGCGGCGGAGCGGACGCGTTGGTGCGCGGGATCAACCCCGGGCGGGGTGACGCCTTTTTCGGCAAGTGCTTTGGCGGCGCGCAGCAGCCGATGGCGCGCCATGATGATGCCGTTGTCGGTCGAGACCAGGTTTTCCTTGGAGCGGTCGACGATCAGACCCATGCTTTCCTGCAGGGACGCATCCTGCATGGAAATACCTTCGACCCCGCTGAACGTCTTGCCGGCCTTCTGGGCGGCGCGGTCCACCAGGTAGTCGTTGTCCTTGTTGGCGAGCGGCCGGAACGTGCCGGGTACGTATTTCACGTGCACGCCCTTGCCGTCGAGCATCGCCTGCAATTGCTCCTTGGTCAGCGGCTTGGTGACGCAATAGTCGAAACTCCAAGTCCAGCAATTGTCGTCGTCGATCGGAATCCAGAAGTGGCCGTGCACCGGATGGTCGGCGCGCGGCGGGATCATGGTGAACGCGGGCATCACCCATTGGGTGATGCGCCAATAGTAATTTCCGTTTTCGGCGTTCCGGCGCGCCCCGACATAAAGGCCACCCGGGCTCTCCACCACCTCGAAATGCGGCTTGGCGTCGCTGAGGTTGTATTGATTGCCCTTCGACCCCTTGAACAACGGATCCTTGTTGAGTTCGCCGCGGTGCAGGAACGACACATGGCTGGAATCGATGCCGCCTTCCATAGCCTGCATCCAGTTGCATTCCTGCAACCGCTTGGAAATGAAACTGCGATCCGCCGCCACCGTGGCAAACTCCCACTCGGGCAGCGGCGGCTGCCTCTCGGGCGGACCCATGTAGGTCCACAGCACACCGCCGCGCTCGATCAGCGGATAGGACTTGAGTTTGATCTTGCGACAGAAGCCGCTTTCCTCCGGCTCCGAGGGAACCTCGATGCACTGCCCGGTCACATCGTATTTCCAGCCGTGATACGGACAGCGCAGGCCGGACTCTTCATTCCTGCCGAACCACAGCGACACGCCACGGTGCGCGCAAAACTCGTCAATCAGGCCGTAGCGCCCATCGGTATCCCGAAAGGCGAGCAGGCGTTCCGACAAGATTTTCACCCGCACCGGCGGGCACTCGTTTTGGGGAAGCTCCTCGGCGAGCAGCGCGGGCAGCCAATAGCAGCGGAACATGTGGCCCATCGGCGTTCCGGGCCCGGTCTGGGTCAGAAGATCGTTCTGGTCTTTGCGCAGCATCGTTTGTGTCGTTTGGATTGAGAAATCCATCCGGATGTGGTCAAGAAGCTACCGCCGCGCCCTGCGCGCGTCAAACAAGTGACCCGCATTGCACAAAGCCGCTCATGACCTCATGTCTCGAACTCTGCAGCCCCGATGATGTTCCGGAAGGGTCCGCACTGCGGGTCGAGGCCGGGACGCTCACGCTCGCCGTGTTCAATGTCGAGGGCGAATTCTACGTTACCGACGACAATTGCACCCACGGCCCCGGCTCGTTGTCGGAAGGTTACATCGAAGGCGACATCGTCGAGTGCAATTTTCACAATGGCCAGTTCAATATCCGAACCGGGGCGGTGGTGTCGCCGCCCTGCATGGTGCCGATCAAGACCTATCCGGCGCGCGTGGAAAACGGCAAGGTCGTGATCGAGGTAGACTGACGATTTGGCGAGACACGCGGTGATACAACCGGCTTCGCGGTGACAGCAACTCGATGTCGCTTTTAAACGAATATCTCGCTCTCGTCGTCGCAGTCATTCTGATCCTGGCGTCGCTCCCGGTCGTCTACTTCCTCGACCCCCCCCGGATGATCGATCATCTCTCGCGCACGCTGGTCGCAATCGGCGTCGGTCTCCTGGCTGCGTTCGTCGCGGTGACCATTTTCGATTTGAACGCCAAGAAATTGGAGAGCGAGCGCAATCTGGCGCAGCAACAGGCCAGACGAAGCAAGGCGCTCACCTTGGTCAGCAACTTGCGCTACTTCGCCATCCAGTATGGCTTTGCCGCCTATCAGATCGGTGAGACGCGCAGCGACTGCGGACCCAAGAGCCCCGACGGCGTCATGAGCGAGGTATGCCGGGAAGGGGCGAACTACGCGATCAACGTGAGCAGGCTGATGCCTGCGGACTATGCTGTGATCACGGCGCTGAGCGAGACCAGCGACGCCTTTGCCAGATCGGTCAGGGTTTCGACCTTGCTGGCCGATGCCGAAGTGACGACGCGCGCGCGAATGCCGGTGGTGATCGGAAACTACGTCAGTGCCTACACGGTTGGGCAGCAGCCGCCCACCCAGATTCGCGACCGGTTCCTGCAAACGCTGTCGGAACTGGAGGCCGCAGCGGAGGATGCGTCGGTGACGTTTTGCATCTTCGCGGCCGCCTTGACGCAGAGCGACAGTAAGCTCGAGCAGACGATTTCAGCGCTCGAGAGCGCGCTCGCCAAGGGACCGGAGCAGGCTCGCACGGTCCTTCAAAGCAGCGCTAAGGCGGCGAGCACAAGCGATTTCGATTGTTCCAACCCGCGTGCCCAGATCGAGCGCAACCTCTCGAACGCGAGCGGACATCGCTAACGCAAGGGCGTTTACGCCGTCACTCAACGCCCGTTGTTTTGTTTTGGCTGTCGGCCCTGCCGTCGCTGCCCCGGCCCGCGGCGCTGCAGGTTTTGCTGCAGACGTGGATTCTGTGTGCCTTGCAGGTTTGGCTGACCCTGCAGGTTTGGCTGACCCTGGAGCGTCGGTTGACCCGCCGGACCGGTCTGCCCGGCCGGCGTTTGCTGACCGGTTGGTGGGCCGCTTTGGCCGGGGCGTGCCGGCAGGTTGGGCGCGCCCGCGCGGTTCGCGGGTCCCTGCGTCGACTGTCCTCCCGGCCGGTTCGGCTGGCCCGGCGTGGTCTGCTGCCCGGCGCGGTTAGGCTGCCCCTGCGTGCCTTGCTGGCGCGGCTGATTGGTCTGGCCCTGCCGCCCGGGTTGTCCTGGCTGATTCGGTTGCCCCGGACGGTTCGGCTGGTTCTGGCGGTTGGGCTGTCCAGGCCGATTCTGCTGACCGGGCTGATTGGGCCGTTGCAGGTTCGGTTGCCGCTGCAGGCCGGGCTGCTGCTGCTGGCGGCGCTGCGTCACCAGCTGCCGCCCGACCTGTTGCGCGGAGAACGTCTGCCGCACGAAGGCGCGGTCGCGCGCGGCCTGCTGCGGAGAAATCTGCAGCGGCACGGCGGCGAACCGCCCGGCTGCGCCGGGGCGGATCGAAAAGCCGGTCGATGCGCGCGACAGCGTTCCGAGCTGCGCGCCGGCAGCGCCGAACACTTCGATGCGTCCGACCGTGCCGTTGGCGTCCGGATAAAGTTTGATCGACACGTCACCGCCGCCGCCCCCGGTTGGAACTTCAACCAGACCGGTCGTCCCCCGGATCCCAAGCGTGGCTGTTGGCGTCGCGATCTTCATGTCGCCGGTCTTGGCGACGAGACTGGCCACGAACGCGGTTGAGCCGCGCACCACGTTGAACAGCGCCGAATTCTTGGTGCCGCCCTCTTCGAACAGGAAGTCGCTCACCTCCAACGTCGAGCTCGGCCCGAGCTTGAACGTCGTATCGTCGTCAAACGTAACGGCGAGCGACCCTTTCTCGTCGGTCTGCAACAGATCGCCCTTGTAGATGGCGTCGCCGGCCTTGAGGTTGGTTACGGCCGCACCATTGCGAAAGTCGCTGACGTTGCCGCTGACGGTGGCGACGCTCCCAACCGGAGCTGGCGACTGCGCCGCGGGCGCCGTCGCGGGTTGCTGTGCAGATGGCTGCGGCGTGGCGGTTGGCTGTGGTGCCGCGGGGGCCTGGCCGGCGGGTGGCGAAGCGGCAGCCGGCGGAGCTGCGGGTTGCGCGGCCGGTGCCGGTGGAGCAGGTGTTTGCGCCGCTGGGGCGCCGGGCTGCGGCACGGTCTGAGCAAGGGCTGACACGCCCGTGCCGAGCAGCACGCTCAATGCAATTGCAACTCTGGTGCGCGCTACTTTCCCCACACGGCAGGGGGAACGCGCGGCCAAAGGCGGGGTTCTCAGCCGACCGCCAGGAGCACCGCCCCAACCACCACGGCGGCTCCGCCGGCCAGCTGGGCGATCTGGCGACCGCCGGCAGCGCGGCCCATGAGCACCCCAAATCCAATGCCGATCGCATGCAGGATCGCGGTCGCAGCAACAAAACCAAGACCAAACAGAATGCCTGAAGCGGACTCCGGCATTTCAGTCCCATGCGCGTGGCCATGAAAGATTGCGAACAGGCCGACAATCGCCATCGCGATTGCGACTGGAACGTGGACCGCGAATGCGATCACGGCGCCAAGCACCACCACCGACAACGCAATGCCGGTTTCAACATACGGGATGGCGACGCCCATCATGCCGGCGATCCCCGCCACCGCCATCACCGAGATGAAGGTCGCGGGCACCAGCCACAATGCGCGTCCGCCGAGCTGCGCCGCGAACACGCCGACCGCCAGCATGGCGATGACATGATCGAGCCCCGTCAACGGATGCGCGAAGCCGTGCACCAGATCGTGTGCCTGGCCGACGCCCGGATGCGCGAAGGCGATGGTCGGCGCCGCAACCGCGACCGCCGCAGCAGCCAAAAAAGCCAATGCCTTACGATACATAGTGAAACCCCAATTCCGGCCCGGTATGATCAATCTGGCATACGCCATCGGGGGGGCATTTTCCAGTTCGGCCCATGAACGGGCAATGAATGAGGTATCGACGTTTGCAAGCCGGCGCGTTAGGGCGAACGCGACAATCCTTTTAAATTCGAGGCGCGCTGTCGCGGGCGTTGCATGGTTTTACGGGCGTCGCAGTAGGGATGTTAGGGCAGGGGACGTAATCGATGCTGTTGCGACGAACCGCGATTGCGTGGGCGCTTGTCGTCATCCTGATACCCGCGCTCGCGTCGCCGGCTGCGTTGGCGCAGGCGACCAGGCCCGCCGCGAACGCGCCCGCTCCCGCCGCCCCGGCGCAACCGAGCAAGCCGGCTGCGAACGCGCCTGCTCCCAGCTCCTCGGCGCTGACCGCGGACCTCGTTCCCCTCAAGCAGCTTCTCGACGAGATCCAGCAAGCGATCGGGCACCCGGGCCATACCGATCAGAGCCTAACCGAGCTGCGCGAAAAGCTTGCCCCCATCCGTGAAGGCCTGCGCGCGCAATTCGACGTTCTCGATCCGCGTCTCGCCGAAGTCGACAGTCGCCTGTCGGAGCTTGGTCCGGCGCCCGCGCCCGGTCAGCCTCCGGAAGCTGCCACCATCGCGGAGGAACGCGCCAAACTCAGCCAGACCCATGCCGAGGTCGATGCCGCGCTCAAGGAAACCCGCTTGCTGAGCCTGCGCGCCGACGACATTGCGGCGCGCATCAACGAAAGCCGGCGCAGCCTGTTCAGCCGTGCGTTGTTTCAGCGGACGCCGGGCGTGCTCGATACCGGCTTCTGGTCTGAAACCATGCGCGGCTTGCAGACGGAGAACCAGGGCATTTCCTTTCTGATCCGGTCCTCGATCGAATACGCGCGCCGCAACGGCAGCACGTGGGGAGTCGTTGGCAGTATCGCGACGCTGATCGCGCTGGCCGCCTTGGCGATTGCGGCCACCTACGGATGGCGCCGTCGCTTTGCGCGCGAGGCCGATCCCGGCCGTACCGCGGGCCGCTTTGCGCGCGCACTCGCGGCGCTGATCACGCTCGCGCGCCACGCGCTGCTGATGCCGATCAGCGTTTTCATCATCATCAAGGTTCTCGACAGCAACGGTTTGCTGTTGCCGGTCGTTGCCGACCTCGGTCTTGGTCTCACCGTGGCGGTTGCGGTCGCGAGCTTCGGACGCGGCATCGCGCTTGCGGTGCTGGCGCCGGGCACGCCGTACCGGCGCCTGGTCAATGCGGATGAACTGCAGGCACGGCGGCTCGCGTCGTGCCTGATCTGGAGTTCACGCGTCCTCGGCGCGGTGATCTTCCTCAACCTGATGCACAAGGCGGTCGGCGCGCCGCTGTCGACCACAGTGGCGACGAGCGCGTTGCTCGCGGTGCTGATTGGCCTGCTCGCCCTGTATCTGTTGATCCGGCTTCCGCCGGCCGAAACCAGCGCCGGCTTCCGCTGGCTGCGTTTTATCGGGTGGGTGTTCGTCGTCGTCATCGCGGCGGCGTTGCTGACCGGCTTCGTCGGATTCGCCGCATTCCTGTCCGGACGAGCGGTAGTTCTGTTCGTGATGATCGGCGCCTACTACCTCGGCGCGGCGCTGATCGACGCGGTCGCGACCGATGTACTGAACGCCGACTCAACGCGCGGGCGCCGCCTGGCGGCAACCTTCGGGCTCTCGCCGCGCGGCCTCGAGCTCGTCGCGATGCTGCTCGGGGCCGTCGCCAAGCTCTGCCTCGCGCTGCTGGCCGTGGTCCCGGTGCTCGGACCCTGGGGGATCTTCGCAGCCGACTTCTTCGACGTGATCCACGATGCGCTGTTCGGCGCGGGCGTCGGGGCTATCAGCATCTCGCTCAGCACCATCATCATCGCGATTTTGGTGTTGCTGCTCGGCTTTGTCGCGACCCGTGCAGTGCAACGCTGGCTCGACCGGCGTTTTCTGCCGCGCACCGGGCTCGATCCCGGTCTACAGAACTCGGTCTCGGTCTTGTTCGGCTACGCGGGCGTCATCGCAGCGCTGATCGTCGCGCTCACCGAGCTCGGCATCGATCTGCAAAAGATTGCGCTGATCGCGGGCGCGCTCTCGGTCGGCATCGGTTTTGGCCTGCAGTCGGTTGTCTCCAATTTTGTCTGCGGCATCATCCTGCTGGCGGAGCGGCCGATCCGGGTCGGCGACTGGGTGCTGGTCAAGAACGAGGAGGGGTTCGTGCGCCGGATCAGCGTGCGTGCGACCGAGATCGAGACCTTCGACCGTGCCAGCGTGATCGTCCCCAACCAGGACCTGATCACGGGCGTGGTCAAGAACATGACGCACGGCAATCCGATCGGGCGCCTGACCGTCAAGCTGGGCGTTGGTTACGACAGCGACATGGACCAGGTGCGCGAGATCCTGCTGGACATCGCGCAGGCGCATCCGCAGGTCATGCGCACGCCGGGACCGAATGTGGTGTTCATGGGGTTTGGGGTGCTTGCGCTCGACGTCGAGCTGCGTTGTTTCGTCGGTGATGTCCAGCACGCGCTCACCACCCGCAGCGACCTCAATTTCGCCATTCTGCGCCGCTTTCGCGAAGCCGGGATTGGCATCCCGACCAATCCGGCCGACCTCAAGCTCGCGGAGAAGCCATCGGCGCACCCTGAATGACCGTCCGTGAGCAACGGCCCGCCCGCGGATGAGCGTGTCGCGGCCGTAAACCGTTTGGCGACCTTTGCCCCTTTAACTTGCGCCGCAGTGACCTCATGCATCGCACGCTGCCCATCATCGCCCTGACGGCTCTGGCGCTCGCGGCCTGCGCGAGCGGTGATCTGCCCTCGCAGCCGAGCTTCTATCAGAACCTCGCAGCGCCGAATGCCGAAGTCGACGCGACCGCGGCGCAATCGATGATTTCCGGCTATCGCCAGAACAACGGGCTCGGCCCGGTCGCGGTCGATCCTGCGCTGATGCGGCTTGCGTCCGAGCAGTCGCGCGCCATGGCGCAGCGGGACAAGCTCGACCACAACGCCGCCCGCTCGTTTACCGACCGCATCACCAGTGCGGGCTTCCCGGCCAAAGCGGCAGTCGAGAACGTCGGCGCCGGCTACCACACGCTGGCCGAGGCATTCTCGGGCTGGCGCGATTCACCGCCGCACCGCGCCAACATGCTCAAGCCCGGGGTCACCCGCATGGGCATCGCGGCCGTTTACGCACCGAACTCGAAATACAAGGTGTTCTGGACGCTGATCATGGCGGCGCCTGACCGCGAAGGTTAGCTGCAGACCGGCACTATTCCGGCTTTGTGCTGCTGGCGTGCTTGGTGCTGGTGTGCTTGGTGCCGGTCTTGCCAGTAGCCTTCGCGCTCGCAGTGCCCTTGCCGGCAGCGCTCGTCGCTGCCGTGGCGTCGGCGCCGCGCACGTCTTGCCATGGATCGGTGTTGCGCGGCTTGTCGGGCACGTTCTTGATCATGGCCCTGTAGGCCTTGTCAGCCTCGGCGTCGGATTTCTTGTCCTTATCGCTGCGCGCCGTGGTCTGGCTCATCTGCGCGTAGCCGGGCGTGCTCAGCGCCGCCAGTGCCAGCGCGACCATCAGAATTCTCAAGCGGTCACGCATCGATAACCTCCCACCGCACGCACAGACGTGCCCCGTGCCGACGCCAAGACTTCGGAATTGATTCAAACCACCCGTACGCAATTATTCACGGAAATGTGGCGGTTGGCGGGCAATCTCGCGCGAACAACGTACGTTCACAGGCGAAAAACGAGCCGTCTGCAGGTTTACGAGCGCCCGCTCGCCCGGGGACGCCGCAGTACGCGACGGTAATGCGGTCGTGGCCGGTTATCGTGGGCGGCCTGCTCGTCCAGCTCATGCAGGGCGTCCATGATGTCGTCAAAGCCGACCGGCAGCAGCCCCTCGCGGAGCGGCCGTGTCGCTGTGACGCCATCCTTGGTGCTGGCGTCGGAGGCCCACGATGCCAGGATCGCGCGCTTCTCGTTAAGCGTCAGATCAGGGTCCTGGACCACCTGACGCGGATACGCAAACGCGCCGGCCGGGCGCAGAAGCGCAAGCAAGTCACGCGGACCATCCGCGCGACGCGCGAATGCGGTCCGATCATGGGATCCTGAGAAGCGGACTTGTCCCCTCATGGGTCGCTCCGCGAGGCCTTGTTAACGGGGTCAACCAAGCGGTCATCAGGTGCCGAACGATTAGAAAAGATCGAGGAAAATTTCAAGCGTCGTCGTGGCCTCCGCCGACTCATCCTTAACGGGTTGTTTGCACTGCAATACTACGATTGCACCGCGCGGCGGATTACCGCCGGCCCGGCTGCCGGGGCGTGCATTTGTCGTGGCCTGCGCGCGCTAGTTGTTGGCTAAAGGATTGCGCTGCCTATGTATTTACGTCGCTTCATACCGACGACGCGCGTGATATTGTGATCGGGGGACAACATGAACGCACACGCAGACGATCACGCGACGCGTCAGGTGTTCGACAAGCGGGCCATCCTCCAGCAGCATCCGCTGTTCGGAGCGCTCGGTTCTTCTCTCATTGACCAGCTCAGCTCGCACGCCACCTCCAAGCGCATCAAGCGCGGTACGACGATCTTTTCCAAGGGCGATTACGGGTCCTGTCTCTATGCGGTCTGTTCCGGCCAGGTGAAGATCACGGTGCCGTCCGGCGAGGGCAAGGATGCGGTGTTCAATCTGATCGGGCCCGGCCAGATCTTTGGTGAGATCGCGTTGCTCGACGGCGGTCAGCGCACCGCTGACGCGGTCGCGGCGCGCGACAGCGAACTCCTGATCATCGATCGACGCGATTTCATTCCACTGGTTCAGCGCGAGCCTGAAATTGCGATCAAGCTGATCGAGATCTTGTGCGCGCGCCTGCGCAACACGAGCGAACAGGTCGAAGACGTCATCTTTCTCGATTTGCCAGCCCGGTTGGCAAAGACACTGCTCCGGCTCGCCGGCACCGATGCCCGCAACCACAAGGTTCTCATTACCCAGAGCGAACTCGGTCAGATCATCGGGGTCTCGCGCGAAGCGACCAACCGGCAATTACGCGATTGGGAAAAGCACCGCTGGGTGAAACTCGAATCGGGCGGCGTGGTGCTGCTGCAGCCCGATGCGCTGGCCGCGCTTCTGGAAACCACGCGTCCCCCGCGCGGTCACACGGGCAAATAACACGCACCGGCTGCGCCGCCATCCGCCCGCTACCGCAATGCAACACGCGCCGGCTGTGCCGCCCGGAACGACAGCCGCCGCGGGAAATATTTCATAAATTTTTCAGAGGCTTGTGACCCACCTCACAGGTCACCGACGGCGTCGGGTCTATCTGGATCGCCGCGATCCCATGAAGGGAGGCTCCGATGCCCGTCCCATCCGACCTGGAGAATGGCGCGCAGCTGCGATCCGTCCGACGGCGGGCGATCGCTGTCGCCATGTTTTACGCTGCGGCAGCCGCCGCGTTTTTGCTGGCGGCGACGCCGCCTTCATCTGCTCCGCCGCTTTCGACCGGCACCGACGTCGCGATGACGCAGCACAACTAGCAGCGGGGCTGCGCGCGAGAGGCGCCGAGGGAACAAGTACGCGAGCAACAGACGATGCGGAGGCGGCGATGCCGATTGCCAGATATATTTTCGGCCGCGACAAGCCCAGCCTCACCGCTTTGGCGCACGGCGATGGCGCACCGGTCGAACGGCGGCGAGCGCTTGGCTTGCGGCAGTTGTTCAGGCCGGTTCCGCTGTTCGGCTTGCCGGGTGACGATACGCCTTCACCGCCTGGAGGCCTGGCATGGCGCCTGTCGCTCGCCGGCATGCCGATCGCGGCTGTGGTGTTGGTCGTAGTTCTAGTATGGTGCATTTGAAGTTCCTGCGCGCGCTTGCGACAATGTCGCGGGAACAAAAATCCATTGCACGAACGCCGGATGCCTGAGTTCGCGCCGTCTGTTCTTCCTCCCATGCGCGACTACGATGCGCTCTGCCGCGAGTTCCGCTGGCAGATTCCGGCGTCGTTCAACATCGGTGTGGCGGTGTGCGATCGCTGGGCGGAGCGCGATCCGCGCCGCGCCGCGATCCTGCATCAGAATGCCGACGGGCGCGTCGACGCGGTCGACTACGGCACGTTGCGCGAGATGTCGAACCGGCTCGCCAATGCGCTGCGTGCGCACGGCATTGCGCGCGGCGACCGGGTCGCGCTGATGCTGCCGCAGATGCCGGAGGTGGCAGCGATCCACATCGCAATCTACAAGCTCGGGGCGATCGCGCTGCCGCTTGCGGCCTTGTTCGGTCCGGACGCGCTCTCTTACCGGCTGCAGAACTCGGGTGCCAAAGCGCTGATCACGGATGCGCGGGGCCTTGCGAAGCTTGCCGGCGTGCGGGAAGCGCTTGGCGAGCTCGCGGTGGTGCTCGCGGTCGATGGCGCTGGTGACGGTGCGCTCGATCTCAACGCAACCTTGGACATGGCCGCCACGCGCTTCGAACCGGAAGCGACCGCCGCGGACGATCCCGCCATGATGATCTACACGTCAGGCACCACCGGGCCGCCGAAAGGTGCGCTTGAGCCGCACCGGGTGTTGCTCGGGCACCTGCCGGGCGTCGAGTTCGTGCACGAGTTCTTCCCCCAGGCCGGCGACTGCCTGTGGACGCCGGCCGACTGGGCTTGGGCGGGAGGTCTCCTCAACGTGCTGCTGCCCGGCCTCTACTACGGGGTGCCGGTGGTGGCGCGGCGGTTCGATCGGTTCGATCCGGAGGAGGCGTTCGCGCTGATGGCCGCCACCGGGGTGCGCAACGCGTTTGTTCCGCCGACCGCATTGCGCATGCTGCGCGCGGCCCCGCATCCGGTCGGGCGGCACCGGCTCGCATTGCGAACCGTCGGTTCCGGCGGCGAATCGCTGGGCGCACAGACCTACGAATGGGGCAAGTCGGCGCTCGGGCTCATCATCAACGAGTTCTACGGACAAACCGAGTGCAACAAGATACTCGCCGCCTGCGGCAAGATCGGGGTGTCGAAGCCCGGCGTCATCGGCAAGCCGGTGCCGGGACACGAGGTCGCGGTGATCAGACCCGACGGAACGCGCTGCGCCGCCGGCGAACAGGGGCAGATCGCGGTGAAGCGGCCGGATCCCGTGATGTTCCTCGAATATTGGGCGCAGCCGGATGCGACGCGCGACAAGTTCCTGGGCGACTGGATGGTCACCGGCGATCAGGGCGTGATCGATCGGCAAGGCTACATCGGCTTCGTCGGGCGCGACGATGACGTGATCACTTCGTCGGGCTACCGCATCGGGCCGGGCGAGATCGAGGATTGCCTGATCCGCCATCCGGCGGTGGCGCTCGCGGCCGCGGTCGGCAAGCCCGATCCGGTGCGCACCGAGATCGTGAAGGCATTCATCGTGCTCAAGCCCGGCGTCAGCGCATCCGATCGACTCGCGGCCGACATTCAGGCGTTCGTCAAGACGCACCTCTCTGCGCACGAATATCCGCGCGAGATCGCGTTCATCGCCGAAATGCCGATGACGACGACCGGCAAGGTGATCCGGCGCCTGCTGCGCGAGCGGGGGTAACCCTACTCAGACTTAGACGCCGTCGCGCGACTTGGCGCGCTGCCGGTCCAACGTCGCAATCGCGTTCTGCAACACGGCGCGGACATGTGCCGATGTGCGGGCATCCATCACGGCCGGGTCCAGGAAGAAATCGAGCCCGGTCATGTGCTCGCTGAAAATCTCGATCTTGGCGCCGGTGTGGTCGAGAATGCCCTCGATCGCGTAGGGAACGACGTCGCGGCTGATGCCCTTCATGGTGATCGGCGGTAACGGGTGCGCGACCAGCATGCCACGTACCAGCGCGTAGGTTTCGTAGCTGATCACGATATGGCCCGGCTCTGCGATCGATTGCAGCCGCGCCGCCAGGTTCGCCTCGGCACCGATAATCGTGTAGTCCATCCGGTCGCTGCTGCCGAAATTGCCGACGTTGCAAAAGCCGGTGTTGACACCCATACGCACGCGGAACGGGTTTTCGATCCCTTCGTTGCGCCATTTGGCGTTGAGCTCAGCGATCCGCCGCTGCATGTCGATCGCCATGCGCATGCAGGCGGCTGCGTCCTCGGCCGCGCCCTTGGTTTCCGGATCGCCGAAGAAGATCAGCATGGCATCGCCGACGAACTTGTCGATCGTCCCGCCGTGACCGAGCGCGATCGCCGACATCTCGGTGAAATATTCGTTGAGCAGGCGGGTGATCTGCTCGGGTTGCAGCCGTTCGGTGGTCGCCGTGAAGTCCTTGATGTCGGAAAAGAAGATGGTCAGCTTCTTGCGTTCGGTGTGGATGGTGACGTCCTTCTGGCCGCTGAATATGCTCTTGTAGATCTGCGGAGAGAGATAGCGCGAGATCTTCATCGACAACGAGGCCAGGAACTCGTTCGCCGTCTCCAATTCGCGGTTCATGCCGCGGATCGTGGCCGCTTGGCGGTATTGGGTGACGATGAACCCGAGCCCGCTCGCGGCGAGCACCCCGAGGTAAATCAGCAGATATTTGAACGACAGGATATTTGCGGCGATCGGCTGAGTGATGGTGACTTCCTGGATGCCGCGCACGTCCCCGACCTTCCAGTCGCGCTTCGGGCTCTCCGGGTGACTGTTGTGGCAATCCACGCAAGCCTTGCCCATCACGACCGGCGCGATCAGCCGCACGCGATCGCTGAGGATCGAGTCGGTGACGTCGGTGACGACCTGATGCGGGTCGGCCCGCAGCATCGCCAGCGCCTTTCGTTCGAAGTCGTCCAGTTGGTGGGGCGCGCGATTCTGGAATGGGTAGTCGGACACGAACCGGTAAGTGATGTTGTTCTGCTGCTCGCTGATCACATGGCCGAGCTCAAGCGAGAGCGTTGCGGGAATCGGGATTGCGCCCGGGATCGCCTGATAGTTGTGGGTGACCTGGGTGGTGGTTCCGGGCGCCGCCAGAATACGCCCCACGACGTTGCTGCCGTAGAACCCGCGCATGCTGGTGATGACCGAATTGAGATCGCTCGCCTGCCGGCGCAACGCCACCTCCGTGAGGCTACGCAGGTCGAGCCAGACGGCGAGCGGTAACCCCAGGATCAGGATCACCACCAGGGCGATGAGCAACAGTCCGCGCAGCCGCGTATCTGTCGGGCCAACGTTCGCCATGATCACACTCCTATCGCGCCCGACAATATTTTTTCATAAAGCTGCGCATCGAGCCGTACAAAAGATTGCGAGCGCGGATCGTGGAAATAGATCGCGTCGTCGCTCTGGCTCGGATCGAACCCCTGGCGCACCAGATCGAACTTCTTCTGCTTGAAGGTCGCGGTGACCTCGAGCTCGCCGCGGATGCGCAAGAACACCGGCCGCGCATAGGCCGGCAGGCGCTCGGCCAAAAAGCGCTGCAGGGTTGCGAGATCGAACGTCGCGGGGTCGATTACCACCGCCGCCATGCCGGCGCGACCGTCGCGGCCCGGGATCTTCACGCCATAGATGTTGGCTTCCACCACGCCCGGCACCGCCGTGATCGTCTCGGACACTTCCGAGGTCGCGACGTTCTCGCCTTTCCAGCGAAAGGTATCGCCGACACGGTCGACGAAATAGAAATACCCTTCCTTGTCCTGACGCATCAGGTCGCCGGTGCGAAACCAGGTGTCGCCGCGTTCCAGCACATCGTGCACGATCTTGCGCTCGGTCTCTGCGGAGGTGGCATAGCCTTCGAACCGCGAACTCGGCTTGGTGGGGTCGTTTATGATTTTCCCGAGGGCTTCGCCGACTTCGCCGGGTCGGCACGGAACACACAAGCCTTCCGCGTTGCGCACGGGCTGCTCGGTGTTGATGTCAAACTTGACGAGTTCAATCGGAAAATGGCTGGCCAGGAACCACGGAATGCGGCCGACCGAGCCTTCCCGCTCGTCGAAGTTGAACAGCGTCACGTTGCCCTCGGTCGCCGCATAGAACTCGAGGATCTGCGGGATGCGAAACCGGCGCTTGAACTCCGGCCAGACATCTGGACGCAGACCGTTGCCGCAGGCGAGCCGCAGCCGATGCCTGGTTTCGTTGGGGCTTACCGGCGTGTTGACCAGATAGCGGCACAGCTCGCCGATGTACTGGAACAGCGTGCAGTCCCAGCGCACCACCTCGTCCCAGAAATGATGGGCGGAAAACTTTTCGCGAATGAAAACCGAGCCGCCGTTGACCAGCACCGCGCCGGTCGCAAGCACGCCCCCAACCGTGTGATACATCGGCAGGCAATCGTACATGCGATCGGTCGGCTTGGTGTCCATGATGCCGGAGAAACCGAAGATCGCGAGCATCAGCCGGTAGTGATTGATGTTGGCGGCCTTGGGCATGCCGGTCGTGCCCGAGGTGTAGATGTAGAGCGCGCGATCCTCGATTGTGAGCCTCGGGAGCTCATGCGCGGCCAATGCGGCATCCGACACCTCCGCAAGCTCGAGATCGATGCGCGGGAATTTCTCCGCGGTCTCGCCGTGCGCCCAGACGCTCACCTTGGGGTCGATGTGGGCGCGCGCGCTGGTGAATTGGGCGAGCAGTTCAGAAGCGACGATGAGATGCTTGGGCTGCACCACGTTGACGCTGTAGGCAAGTGACGCGCCAGTGAGATTGGTGTTGATCAGGGCAACGACCGCGCCCGCGTGCGTCAGCCCGATCCAGCTCGCCATATATTCGGGCCGGTTCGGCATCATCAGGCAAACGACGTCACCCTTGCGAATGCCGTGCCCGACTGCCCAGCGCGCATAACGGTTCGAGCGGGCGACGAGCTCGCGGTAACTGAGCTGCTCGCGCTCGGAGATCAGTGCCGGCGCATTGCCAAATCGCTCGGCCAGGTCGCTCATGACATGCGGGAAAACCCGGGTCGGATGTTTCGCGATCGGCTGGGTGAGGTGCAACGTCCGGAGCGCGCCGCGTGCCGCGCTGACGTCGGCTTTCAGTCGTTGAATTAGCCCCATAGTGCTTCAGCATCGAACAGGGGTGCGGGACAAGCAAGCACCCGCGACGCTAAACGCCGCGCGGCGGCAAGGCCAAGCTCATTGCTGGGCGGAAGCAGGCTTGGCTGGCGCGGATGTGGCGTTGGCGGCGCCGGCGGGCGCGGCCGTCTTGGCGGGGCGCGGCTTCGATTTGCTGGCCGCTGCGCCTGAGTCATCGCTCGGAGCGGCAGCGACCGTCGCCTTCTTGCCCCTTGGCTTGGCCGGGGCCGTCGTTCCTGCGGCTGCGGTATCGTCAGACGAAGATGCCGCTGCCGACTTAGCGCGGTGAGGCTTCGCGCGGGCGGCGGGTGCCGGGGTTGGAGTTTCGCTTGTGTCCTGCGACGCGGTGTCGGTACCCTTGGCGCCTTTCTTTCTCGCGAGCTTGCCCTTTCGGCCTTTGCCTTTGGGCTGCTCGATCTGGTCTTCCTGAGCTGCGGCGGCGGCCGCGCTCCCGGGCTTCACCGTCCCGACGAACACGTCGACCGGCGGCGCTAGCGAGACCTGCTGGCCGAGCAACTGCGACGCTTTCGGGTTGGGCGAACGCAGATTTTGCAGCATGGACGCCAGCGGATTGCCGTCGTTGTCGGAGTTGTTGAACGAGACCTCTTCGTCCTCGGCCGCGGGGCGCTTGCGATGCGGGCCGCAGGTCTCCTCGCGCAGGTCCGGCGGGGCCGCATTGACAGGGACGAGCTGGTCGACGGTGCCGGGCGAAGGCGCCATCCAATTGCTGTTGAAGCCTTGTTCGAGCAGTTTCGCGGCGTGGTAGGTGCGCACGCTCGCGGACGGTGCACCAAGCACGACGGCAATCAGCCGCCGGCCGTTGCGCGTCGCGGTGGCCACCAGATTAAAACCGGACGCGCAGATGAATCCCGTCTTCATGCCGTCCGCGCCCGGGTAGAGGTCGAGCAGTTTGTTGTAGTTGCGGATGACACGGCGCCCGAACTTGATGCCGGGCAGGTGCCAATAATCGTCGTATTCCGGAAATTCACGGATCAATGCTCGCGCCAGGATCGCAAGGTCGCGCGCCGACACGATCTGCTCGTCGGCGGGCAGGCCGTTCGGGTTGACGAAATTCGATTGCACCATACCGAGCCGCCGCGCGTTGGCGTTCATCTCGGCCGCGAAGGCATCGACTGAACCGGCGACCCCTTCCGCCAGCAAGACGGCCATGTCGTTGGCCGACTTCACCATCATCATTTTGATGGCGTTATCGACGGTCACCACCGTTCCGACCTTGAACCCCATCTTGGTCGGCGACTGCGCCAGCGCATTGGCCGATACCCGAAACGGTGTGTCGGTCTTGATGCGGCCTTCCTTCAGCGCGCGCAACGTCACGTAAAGGGTCATCAGCTTGGTGACCGACGCCGGATGCCAGGGATAGGCGGCGTTGTCGCCGGCCAGCACTCTGCCGCTATCGACCTCGACGAGAATCTGCGCTTCCGAGCGAGCGGCGGATGGTGCCGCCGCCGTCGCCGCCGCGACCAGCATGCCGATCAGCGCGTGCTGCGGCCATAGCCTTGAGTATCGGTACAATGGTCGGGTCCGATTGTGGACGACGGGCTCGGAATCACGCCTACGGGATGCTCCAATCACCTTAGCGATGGGGCCAGATAAAGGCAAAGCCGGGGATATCGTACGCTCTGAGACCTGGCAAACCGCCGAAAGAGCTGGGGCGGACACCTCAGTTCAAGAATTCCGAGATGATCCCGGCAGATTCACGCGCGCTGGTGAGCAGAAACAAGTGGCCATCGTCGATCGTCACGAGCCGCGCGTGCGGGATGAGCTTGGCCAGGATGCGCGCGTTGACGACCGGCACGATCGGATCGTCGGTCCCGGCCATCACCAGCGTAGGCTGCGGAAGGAGACGAAGCCAGGGCAGGCTGCTCCACCCGAGCGCAGCGATCAGCTGCAAATAATAGCCGTAGTCGCTCGACCAATGGACATGGCGAAGGTGCGCGCGGGCCAGCTCCGGTGAGGCGCGAAACACCCCGCCATAAATGTCTCCCGCGACCCTCGTCATGTAATCGGGATCCTTGTAGCGCCGTGGCGTTGCCATTCGCAGCATGGTCGTTAGCTTTCCGGGGACCATCAGGTGGCCTGGCGAGGTGGCCGCGAGCACAAGCCGCCGACAACGTTTGGCCTGCTGGAACGCAAATTGTTGTGCGGGCGCTCCTCCCCACGACACGCCCAGCACGTCCACTCGCTCATGCCCCAGCTGATCGAGGAGCCGCGCGCTCAGCAAGGACAGCGTCGACGGGCGGTAAGGCAGGCGCGGCGCAGGCGAGCCACCAACGCCCGGCACGTCAAACACAAGCACCTCGGGGCCGTCGAACGCGGCGAGGAACGGCTCGATCAGCTCGATGCTGGCGCCGATGCCGTTGAACAGCAGCAGCGGCGGCCAGCTCTTCCGGCCGGGCCGAACGCCGACGCGCAGAGTCTGCCCTGCTACATCGCGCAGGCTGATCTGCACCTACGTCTCCATGACATAGCGGCCGGGAGCTGCGTCGAGCGGCGGGCTCTCCTCGCTGCCAAGTGAGGATGGCGCTGACCTTTCCTCGCCCGAGCGCGCCTTGCTCCACTCCAGCCAGTGCGGCCACCAGCTTCCGCTATGCTTGGTCGCCCGCTCCAGCCACGCCTCGGGGCTTGTCTGTTGTGCGGCACCGGCCCAGAACAGGGCCTTCGGGTTACCGGGCGGGTTGAGCAGGCTCTGGATATGACCGCTGTTTGAGAGCACGAATGTGCTGCGCTCGCCGTAAAGCTTCGCAGTGTTGTAGCACCCCTGCCAGGGCGTGATGTGATCAGTGACGCCGGCGACCACGTAGGTCTCGATATCCACGCGTCGCATGTCGAGCGCGGCACCGCGCACGTCGAGCCGGCCGGCATTGACGTAGGGGTTGCTGTCGATGAGGTCGAGAAAGTCGGCATGCAGGCGGGCCGGCAGGCGCGTGGTGTCGTTGTTCCAGTACAGCACATCGAAGGCCGGCGGGGCGTTTCCCATGAGATAGTTGTTCACCCAGTAGCTCCAGATCAGGTCGTTGGGTCGCATCCACGCGAACATGCGCGCCAATTCCCGCCCTTCGACCACGCCGGCGAGCTCGGAGGCCTGCTTCGCCGCGGCGATCGATTCCGGCGTGACGAACATGCCGGCGGTCGTATCCTGCGTCACCGCCATGTCGAGCACACAGACCGCGACCGTGGCACTGTGAACCTTGCGCTCGCCGCGGGCCGCCAGGTTCCCGAGAAACGCCGACGCGGTGATGCCGCCCGAGCATGAGCCCCAGATGTTGATGTCCTCGCTTCCGGTGATCTCGCGCATCACGTCGGCTGCGTCTTCCAGCGCTTCCACGTAGGTGTCGAGCCCGAAGTGGCTTTCAGCGGACGTCGGGTTTTTCCAGCTGATGGCGAACGTCTGCAGGCCGCCCTTAAGGGCGAGCTGGATGATGCTCTTTTCGGGTGCGAGATCGAACACGTAGAATTTGTTGATCTGCGGCGGTGCGATCAGGAGCGGCCGTGCATGCACCGCGTCGGTCATAGGGCGGTATTGGATCAGTTCCATGACCGGGTTGCGGTAGACGATCGATCCCGGCGTCGTTGCGAGATTGCGTCCGACGGCAAATTTCCGCGTGTCGACCTGCGCCGGCAGACCGCCGTTGTGCGCGAGGTCGCCGACGAAATTTTCCAGTCCCTGCACGAAGCTCGCGCCGCCGGTGTCGACCAGCTTCTTGAGCGCCGCGGGGTTGCCCGCGAGCGAGTTGGTCGGCGACATCGCGTCCACCAGCAGCGAAATGACGAAGCGCGCGCGTTCTGCATCGCGCTTGTCCATCTTGGTTTCGTCGACGCAGCGGTTGAGCGCGCCGGCCCAGGCGAGGTAGGCCTGCACGAGCCCCCGGTAGGCGAAGCTCTCCTTCCAGGCCGGATCCGCGAAACGCTTGTCCTTGGGATCGGGCGCGAGTTCGGAGGCACCGGTCGCGATGCGCCCGAGCTCTCCGATCAAGGCCAGCCACTGCTTGGCGACGACCGTCGGATTGCTCGCCATTTGCCCGAGCAGCGTACGTGCGGACGCCGCTACGTCGCGGCCGCGCACCCCGACCAGTGGGTTAGCCGCGAGCGTGTGCTGTGCCGCCTGGTCTCGGACATCATGGCCAAATGTTTCACTGTTTTCGCTTGCCATGGATGCTCCTCCTCAACCCAAAGCACGAAGGAAGTCCGCTTTCCCGAGCCTCATGACGTCGTAACGCGCTTGCCGATCAGCATGCACAAAACCTCGGCGACGAGGGCAGGCTTTGCCTCGCCCTCGATCTCCAGCGTGCATTGTAGCTTCAGGAGCACGCGGCCGCCGGTCTGCGGCTCGGCCGCGATCAGGCTGACGCGCGTGCGCACCCGCGCGCCGGCTTTGACCGGCGCAATGAAGCGGACCTTGTCCAGTCCGTAGTTCAGCCCGGTCGCGGCATCCTGGGGAATCACGCCGAGCTCCATCACGGTCGCGGCGACCAGCGACAGCGTGAGGTAGCCGTGGGCGATCGGTCCGCCGAACGGGCTCTCGCGCCTTGCGCGCTCGACATCGACGTGGATCCACTGTCGGTCGCCGGTGCAGGTCGCGAACTGGTTGATGCGATCCTGATCGATCGCAATCCACTCCGAGGCGCCGAATTCGTGCCCGATGAACTGTCCGGCCGTTGTCATATTGTAGTTGGGGAGCGCCATGGTGCCCTCCTAGGGAAGCTCGCGCAGATCCTTGCGCAGGATTTTGCCGACCGCCGACTTCGGCAAGGCGTCGAGGAACCGCACCTCCTTCGGTACCTTGTAGGCGGCGAGTTCGCGCCGGCAGTGCGCGATCAGGTCCGCCTCGGTCACACTCGCGCCAGGCGCCTTGGTGGCGAACAGCCGCACGGCTTCGCCGGTCTTCTCGTCCGGCCTGCCGACGCACGCGCATTCGGCGATACCTGGGCAAGCCGCGGCGACGACTTCGACCTCGTTCGGGTAGACGTTGAAGCCCGAGACGATGATCATATCCTTCTTGCGGTCGACGATCTTGAGGAAGCCGTTGTTGTCGAACACGCCGACGTCGCCGGTGCGGAAGTAGCCGTCGGCCGTAAAGGCGTCGGCATTCGCCTGCGGCTTCTGCCAGTAGCCCTTCATCACCTGTGGCCCCTTGGCGCACACCTCGCCGGCTTGGCCGTCCGGCACGTCGTTGTTGTCGTCGTCGCGCAGCTTGATGTCCGTGGAGGGCAACGGCAGCCCGACGGTCGCCGAGAACGCGCCCGCGCCCGCCGGATTGAGCGTCAGGATCGGGGACGTTTCGGACAGACCGTAGCCCTCGAGAATGTCGGTGCCGGTCAGCGCCTTCCATTTTGCCGACGTGGTTGGCAGCACGGCCGCGCCGCCGCCGATCGCCGCACGCAGGCGGGTGAAGTCCACGTCGCCGATCTTCGGATGCATCAGCAGTCCGCCGTAAAGCGTGTTCACGCCCGTGAAGACGGTGCAGCGCGCGTTGCGCAGGACCTCGACGAAGCCGTCCATGTCGCGCGGATTGGGGACCAGCCAGTTCTCGGCGCCGATCGAGAAGTAGCTAATGAAATTCACCATCAGCGCGAAGATGTGATAGAGCGGCAGCGCCGTGACCACGACTTCCTCGCCCGGTCGCAGGGCGTCGGACCGCATGAACGCTTTGAACTGCTCGGTGTTGGCGACGAGGTTGCGATGCGACAGCGCGGCGCCCTTCGAAAGACCCGTGGTGCCGCCGGTGTACTGCAGAAACAGGAGGTCATCGCCGCTCAATTGCATCGGCGTGTGGCAAAGCTTCGCCCCTTGTGAGAGAGCATCAGCAAAAGCGATGACGCCAGTAAGGCGCGGGTCCACGGCCGGGCTCGGCAGTGGCGCGCCGGTGCCGTCGCCCGGGCTGACGGTGATGACCTGCTTGATCGCGGTCTTGTCGATGATCTCGGCAAGCGTTGCTGACACTCCGCTAAAAATGACGATGACCTCGACGCCCGCATCATTGAGCTGGTGCTCGAGTTCGCGCGGCGTATAGAGCGGATTGACGTTCACCTGGATGCCGCCGGCGCGGATGATCCCCATGAACGCGAGCGGGAAAGCCGGCAGGTTCGGAAGCATGACCGCGATACGCGCGCCCTTCCCGACGCCGAGACCGGTTTGCAGATAGGCCGCAAAGTCGCGCGAGAGCCGGTCGGCGTCCGCATAGGTCAGGGTTTGCCCGAAGCAGCGGAACGCCGGCTTCGCCGCGTAGCGCTTCATCGCGCATTCGAGCAGATGCAGCACGGACGCATGTACGTCCGGATCGATCTCGGCCGGAATGCGCGTCCCGTAAGCGGCAAGCCAGGGCTTGTGCGAAAGGTCGTCCGATCCCCGCCTGGTCTCCGCGGTTACGGCCGCGCCCGGGCCGGTGCTTTCGAGCTTGCTGGTGAGGTCCGGGTTCGCTGGCGAGAGCTGCGGTTCCATGGCATGTTTCCCCGATCTGGCTCCGAGGCGGCGATTTGGCTTTGGGATTGCGGCCGCCCTGACAATAAAAACGCTAGACCCGCGGCCGTGCGGTGTCAGTGACTGAGGCGGCCAATTTACTGGCCGAACAAAGCCAACCTGCGCCACGGGAGGGGCGAGGGATGAGCAAAAAGGCGACGTCCGCCGTCTGGGTCAGAAGCACCGTCGACATGCTTGCGGCCGAAGGCCTCGACGTCCGAGCCTTGCTCGCCGGAGCTGCGATCGACCCCGCGACATTGGACACGCCGGGGGCGCGCCTGCCGACCGAGCAAATCAGCCGCCTGTGGGAGCTTGCCGTCAAACAATCGGGCAATCCGGCGATCGGGCTCGCGCAGCACGAGGTCGCGCGACCCGCGAGCTTCGATGTCGTCGGATACGCCATGATGTCGTGCGCCGACCTGCGCACCGCGTTCGAGCGCCTGATCCGCTACATGCTCATCCTTAGCGACGCGCTGACCATGCGCCTGACGAAGGATCAGGACGGATGTCGGATTACTTTCGAGCTGTTCGGCGGCAGTGCGCCGATGCCCCGCCAGCGCATCGAGTTTATCGTCGTCACGCTCATCGGCTTCTGCCGCTGGATCAGCGGTCGCGACGTCCAGCCGCTTGCCATCGGGTTGCCGTATCCGGCACCGGCCGATCTTGCGCCTTACCGCGCCGCCTTTCGCTGCCCGGTGTCGTTCGATCTGCCTGCCACCAACCTGCTGTTCGCTGCCTCCGATATGACGGCGCCGCTGCCGACATCGAATCCAAAGCTCTCGGAGTTGCACGAGCGTTTCGCGGGCGACTATCTCCGCCACTTCGACCATGCCCAGACCAGCTACCGGGCACGGGAAGTGATCATCCGCCGGTTGCCGGACGGCGAGCCGCGGCGCAACGAGGTCGCGGGCGAGTTGCACATGAGCGAACGCACCTTTCAGCGGCGTCTTGAGGAGGAGGCGACGTCCTTCCTTCAACTGCTGGACGACACGCGCCGTGAACTCGCCGAGCAGTACCTCGGGCGGCTTCAGCTGTCGCTCGCCCAGGCCGCTTACCTCCTGGGCTTTTCCGACCAGACCAGTTTCTTCCGTGCCTGCAAGCGCTGGTTCGACGTGTCGCCTAGTCAGTATCGCAGCCAGCTGGATCGGCTGGCCGTCCAGACGTCCGGCACCCGTTAGTTGCTATTCGGTCATCCGGGGCCGCCGCGAAGCGGCGAGCCCGGAATTCACAACCCTAGACCAGTGGCTAAAGATTCCGGGTCCCTCGCTGCGCTCGGGCCCCGGAATGACGCCGGGTGTGCCGAACCGTCTATGGGATGGCACTAAGCGAGCGCGGCACTCGGAACAGCCGGTGCTTCGTTGTCCGCGGCGGGGGGCGGCTCCGGCAGCAAGAATTGCGCGTGTGCCAATCGCGCGAAAACGCCGCCGCGGCGGACCAGCTCGTCGAAGGTGCCGGCCTCGACAATGCGACCTTCGTCGAACACGAAGATGCGGCTCGCGCTGCGCACCGTCGAGAGACGGTGCGCGATCACGAACGTGGTGCGGTT
>DATIPA010000095.1:0-7617 GCA_035472475.1 Xanthobacteraceae bacterium
GCACGACTCGATCACGCGTGAGCTTTTTCATGAACAAATTCCGCAAATTGGGTTTTATCGAATACAACGGAAGACTGGAAGTCCATAATTCCTTGTTGAACGTGGTTTTGCACGACAAGCCCGAGATCAAAACGAGGGATGAAGCAATTGGTGCGGAATAAATTCTGCGAAATACGAGCAACACTCGGATTAGTTCTTCACCCGCATTCACCGGATAACGCACTGAGTTTCGGCGTGACTTGCGCGATTCAGATATAGCGATCAGCGGCTTATCATGGATCGAGCGAGGCGGCGATGGCGAACCCAAGGGGTGAATCGGAATCGGATGCTGTTCGGCTCGATTTTGACCGCCGCCTGATGCTCCAGTTTCGCGGTTCGGTCGTTACCTCCGATGCCGGGCTGCTTGCCTATCGCGAACTCGATGATGCGTTGGGGCTATCGGCGATGGCGAGCGATGTTCTCGCCGACGCACGCACTGGCAAGAATGGCAGGCACGCATTGGCCGGATTGTTTCGGCAATCGGTCTTCGGCCGCCTCGCCGGATACGAGGACGTGAACGACGCCGAGCGCCTGCGGCATGATCCGGCGATGCGCTGGATTGTTGGCGGCAAAGCGACGCACGGCCATGCGGCTTCGCCGAGCCAGATGGGTCGCTTCGAGACGCAATGGCTCGCGGCACCCGAGAACCTTTCTGCTCTTGCTGACTTGTCCGGCAAGTGGATCGACCTTGTGCATGCCCGCAGGCCGCCCCGTGGCATCGTGCTCGACATGGATTCGAGCGTGAGCCCGACCCATGGCGAGCAGGAGAACAGCGTCTGGAACGGCCATTACGATTGCACCTGCTATCATCCGCTGTTCGTCTTCAACCAGTTCGGCGATCTGGAACGCTGTTCGCTGCGTCCTGGCAATGTCCACAGCGCCGATGGCTGGGACAGCGTGCTGAAGCCGGTCGTGGCGCGATACAAGTGCGGCGTGTCGCGCATCTATTTCCGCGCCGACGCGGCCTTCGCTATGCCGGGGGTCTACGAGTTCCTGGAGGCCGAGCGGATCAAATATGCGATCCGTCTGCCGGCCAACCAAATTCTCCAAGCGAGGATCGGCTACTTACTCAAGCGTCCGGTCGGACGACCTCCGAATGAGGTCCGGCGGTTCTATGCCAATTTCAGCTATCAGGCGGGAAGCTGGACGAAGCCACGCCGGGTGATTGCCAAGGTCGAATGGCATCCGGGTGAACTCTATCCGCGCGTCGGTTTCATCGTGACGAACATGAGCCGACCGGCCAAGCGCATCGTTGCCTTCTACAACAAGCGCGGGACGTGCGAGCAATGGATCAAGGAGGGCAAAGGCGCGATCAAATGGACGCGGCTGTCGTGCCGGACGTTCGCCGCCAACGCGGTGCGACTTCAGCTTCATGCGCTCGCCTACAATCTCGGCAATTTCCTGCGCACGCTGGCGACGCCGGAGCCGATCAAGGACTGGTCGCTGACGAGCCTGAAGGACAAGCTGATCAAGATCGGCGCGAAGGTCGTGAGCCACGGCCGTTACGTCGCCTTCCAGATGGCCGAGGTCGCCATCCCACGGCAAATGTTCCAGGAGATTTTGCGATTGATCGCGGAACTACGACCGCAGCCGCCGCCAGCGCCCGCATGAGACGACCGATGGTCCTGCGTTCAAGAGCAACCGTCGGGAGGAGTGTGCCCAAATGCCAAGGAAAATGGCCAGATCAGGCCCCTCGACTGCCGTCCAGCTTGCCGGCGCGATGGCATCCGTCCGCACCGCGCGTCCGTCTTGCGGGAAGGCCGAAACAGCGCAAATATTCACGTCGGTTCGGGATTCATCTGGGGAATCCCGGCTAAGTTGATCTTAACTGCATCGTAAAGTCGCACCAGCACCTCGTGTTTGACCGAGGGGGGAGGATATCGTGGTTGGAATAGACAGCATCATCATCATGATCGTCGTCGGTGCGATCGCTGGCTGGTTGGCCGGGCAAATCGTGCGCGGCTTTGGGTTCGGACTGATCTGGGACATCGTCATCGGCATCATCGGCGCTAAATGGAAGGCTGCCACTACTGCGAAGAACACCCCAGCCATCAGAGAAAATGTCTTTGCGCCCATGAGCGAGCCATCGACCGGCGCTGCCCGGGCACGCGACAAGCCCTGGATCTTCCGCACCTATGCCGGTCATTCCAACGCGCGCGATTCCAACGCGCTCTACCGCAAGAACCTCGCCAAGGGTCAGACTGGGCTCTCGGTCGCCTTCGATCTGCCCACCCAAACCGGATACGACAGCGACCACCCGTTGGCTAAGGGCGAGGTCGGCAAGGTCGGCGTACCAATCTCGCATCTCGGCGATATGCGTACGCTGTTCGAGCAAATCCCGCTCGGAGAGATGAACACCTCGATGACCATCAACGCGACGGCCGCCTGGCTGCTCGCGCTCTATGTCGCGCTCGCCGACGAACAGGGCGTCGCGCGCGAGAAACTGCAAGGCACCACGCAGAACGACATCATCAAGGAGTATCTCTCCCGCGGCACCTACGTGTTTCCGCCCGCCCCCTCCATGCGGCTCACCAAGGATGTGATCCTGTTCACCACCCGCGAGATGCCGAAATGGAATCCGATCAATGTGTGCTCGTATCACCTGCAGGAGGCGGGCGCGACGCCCGTGCAGGAACTCGCGTTTGCGCTCGCAACCGCGATCGCGGTGCTCGACACCGTACAGGCTTCGGGAGCGGTCGAGCGCGGCGCCTTCGGCGAGGTGGTCGGACGCATCTCGTTCTTCGTCAACGCCGGCCTGCGCTTCATCACCGAGCTGTGCAAGATGCGCGCTTTCGCCGAGCTCTGGGACGAGATCACCGCGGAGCGCTACGGCGTCAATGATCCCAAGCAGCGGCTGTTCCGGTACGGCGTACAAGTTAATTCGCTTGGGCTGACCGAGCAGCAGCCGGAGAACAACGTCACCCGCATCCTCATCGAGATGCTGGCGGTCACGCTGTCCAAGAGCGCCCGCGCGCGGGCGGTGCAACTGCCGGCATGGAACGAAGCGCTCGGCCTGCCGCGGCCTTGGGATCAGCAATGGTCGCTGCGCATGCAGCAAATCCTCGCCTACGAGACGGACCTGCTTGAATACGGCGATATTTTCGACGGCGCGCCGGCGATTGCCGAGAAGGTCGAGCGGCTCAAGCGCGAGGCCAAGGAAGAACTGGCGCATATCAATGCGCTCGGCGGGGCGATTGCCGCCGTCGAGCACGGCTATATGAAGCAGCAGCTCGTCGAATCGAACACGCGCCGCGTCGAGGCGATCGAACGGGGCGAGCAGGTCGTGGTGGGGGTCAATCGCTACATGGAAAGCGAGTCCTCGCCGCTCGCCGGCGCGGCCGACGCCATCCTCACGGTCTCGCCCCAGGCCGAAGCCGAGCAGATCGAGCGCCTCAAGGCGTGGCGCAGCGCGCGCGACCAAAGGGCGGTCTCGGCGGCGCTCAAGGAGTTGCGCGCGGCGGCACGCGAGAACCGCAACATCATGCCCGCCTCCATCGTCTGCGCCAAAGCCGGCGTTACCACCGGCGAATGGGGCTTCGTCTTGCGCGAAAGCTTCGGCGAGTACCGCGCGCCCACCGGGGTCGGGCGCGCGCCGCGCAACGAGACGGTCGGCCTTGACAGCTTGCGTGCTGAGGTCGATCGGGTATCGCGCAAGCTCGGACGGCGGCTGACGTTCGTGCTCGGCAAGCCCGGCCTCGACGGGCACTCGAATGGCGCCGAGCAGATCGCCGTGCGCGCACGCGACGCCGGCATGGAGGTCGTCTACGACGGCATCCGCCTAACGCCCGCGGAGATCGTCGAAGCCGCCCGCGAGCAGGGCGCGCATGTGCTGGGGCTGTCGATCCTCTCGGGCTCCCACGTGCCGCTGGTGAAGGACGTGGTTGCGCGCATGAAAAGCGCCGGCCTCGATGATATCCCCGTGATCGTCGGCGGCATCATCCCGGCGGAGGACGCGCAGGCGCTCCAGCAAGCCGGCGTGGCCGCGGTTTATACGCCCAAGGATTTTGAGCTCAACCGCATCATGGCCGACATCGTTCGGATCGTGGATCGCACCGCGGCATAGGCTTGCACCGCGACGGGGGAAAGTTCGCCGCCGTGGCTCCGCTGCAACGAAACGCAAAAGAGACAATCATTTCAACTCTGTAGCCGCGGCCCACCGGGGCCCCTGGGGACGATTTTTCCTTCGTTCGCCGCGGCCGCCCTTGACTCGCCGCAGTCTGACGCGACGGTTTGCGACGACATCGCGCGGCCCTGCTGGCCGCTGCAAGCGTCTAGCGGCGTGGTTCGGGGGACCGTCGGATGAAAAGACTGACTGTCGCGAGCATCGGCGTGATCGCGCTCGCTGCGCTCAAACCCGCAGCCGCCGCGGACTATGGCCCGCCCCCGGTCGTTTACGCGCCGGCCCCGGCCATCGTGTACTTCAGCTGGACCGGGTTTTATTTCGGCGCCCATGCTGGCGGGGGCTGGGGGCGCAAGAACGAGACCGGCGCTCCCTACCCGTTCCTCACCGACACCATCACGCCGGCGCCCGCTGCCTTTGACGTGAACGGATGGCTGGCCGGCGGCCAGATCGGCGCCCAGTACCAGGCCGGCTCGCTGGTGTACGGCGTGGAGGCGGACGTCAGCGGGGCAAATCTCACCGGCAGCGGCTCTTGCGCGTCGGTCTCGTTGCTCAACGGCCCGCTTCCGCCGGGCGGGTGCAGCGCAAAGGTCGTGGGGGTGGGCACGATCGCGGGCCGGCTGGGCGTCGCGCTCGATCGCGTGCTGATCTACGGCAAGGGCGGCGGCGCCTGGGCGAACGACCAATACGATCTAACGTCGCCGAACGTCGCTTTTTTCCCCGCGTTTAACGGCAACGAGACGAGGTGGGGTTGGATGGGGGGCGTCGGCGTCGAATACGCATTTCTCGATAATTGGTCGGCAAAGATCGAATACAACTACCTGTCGTTTCGCACCAGCAACCTACTATTTACGGATACTACCCAGCAGTTCTTGTTCGACACCAACATTCAGCAGCAGTTGCATCTCGTGAAAGTCGGTCTCAATTATCGATGGGGTTGGGAGCCGGTCGGAATCCGTTATTGACGCCGACATAAGAGAAATCGGTGCGCCGCGCCCGAAGCGCGGCGTTTTCATTTCGCAACCGCGCTAGGCCTCGGCCATGACCGATCCGAGCGCCTGGGTGAGCGCGCCCGGGCTAAGCGGCTTGGTCAGACAGCCGTTCATCCCCGCCGCCCGCCCAGCATTCTCGCCGCCAGCGCTCGCGCGGCCGGACACGCCGACGATCGGCACGCGGCCGGCGCGACCGGCCAGCGCGCGGATGCGCCGCGTCGCTTCGACCCCGTCGATGTCGGGCAGCGTAAGGTTGATCAACACGACGTCGTAGCCGCCCCGCGCCACCGCCTCGACCGCCGCCGCGCCGGTGCCGACGAAATCAGCGCGGTGACCGAGCTCGGCGAGGATCGTGTTGAGCAGGACGCGGCCGTGCGGATTGTCCTCGACGCAGAGAACGGCGAGCGGGTGCACCGCTTGGTCGCCCGCTTCGGCGCCATCGGAAGCGGCTTTTCCCGGTGCCTCCGTCACCTTGTCAACGGTGACGCTCAGGCGGAAGCGGCTGCCACGCCCGGGCTCGCTCGCGACCGTCAACTGGCCGCCCATGGCCTCGGCGACCCGCTTGGCCAAGGTCAACCCGAGCCCCGCACCGCCGTATCGGCGCGCAACCTGATCGCTCGCCTGCGCAAAGGGCCGAAACAGCCGCTTGATCTCGGCACCGGTAAGCCCGATCCCGCTGTCCGTCACGGTGAACACCAGGCGCACTTTCCCGCGCGCGGCCCGTTCGCATCCGGCTGCGAGGCGCACGCTGCCGCGCTCGGTGAACTTCACCGCGTTATCGATGAGATTTTCCAGCGCCGCGCGCAGCCGCAACGGATCGCCGATCACCGCTTCCGGCAGCGCCATCGAAATTTCCGCGGCATGTTCGATGCCTTTGGCCTCGGCGCGCGCGGCGAGCGAGCCCGCGAGCGCATCGAATAGGCGGCGCGGACGAATAAGCTCGCGCCGCAAGACGAGCCGCTTGGCGTCGGCCCGTGCGGCATCGACGATCAACGACGTGAGCTGGACGAGATGCTCGGCCGTACCCTTGATCGCCGTCGCCCAGCCGCGCTCGCGCGCGCCGAGCTCGGATGTAGCAAGCAGCTCGCCCAGCGCGACCACGCCGGTCAACGGCGTTCTAATCTCATGGGCGATGTCTCCCAGCGTCGCCTCAATGGCACGCGCCTGCGCAGCGCCCGAGCGCGTCGCGCGCTTGGCCCGGCGTTGCCGCTTGCCAGCCGATAGTCTCCGTCTCGCCATCGCACCCCCAGGATACAGATTGCCATGCAGACAAGCCGCCGGCCACAGCTCACGCAAGCCCGACCATGCGGCGAATGTCGGCGGAACTCGCGCCGGTCTCGCGCAGCGCCCGCAAAGCGGTGGCGCGGGTCGATTTCGACAGCTTTTGCCCGTCGGCGTCGAGTATCAGGCGGTGGTGATGGTAAATCGGTGCCGCCAGGGCGAACAACGCCTGCAGCACGCGGTGCACGCTGGTCGCGGCAAACAGATCCTGCCCGCGCACGACGTGGGTCACGCCTTGCTCGGCGTCGTCGATCACGACCGAAAGGTGATAGCTCGTTGGCGTCTCCTTGCGCGCCAGCACGACATCGCCCCACATTTGCGGGCTTGCCGCGACCGGCGTCGTTTTTCCCCCGCAGTCGATCTCGATCCAGGACAGCGCTCCGGTGCGCGCAAGCGCCGCCGCCATGTCGAGCCGCAACGCATATGGCTCGCCTGCCTCCATGCGCCGCCGGCGTTCGACTGCCGCCAGCGAGCGCGCATCGCCGGGATAGAGCGGCGCGCCGTCGGGATCGCGCGGCCATGGCGCGTGTCCCTCGCGTTCGGCGACGAGACGCGCGATCTCACCACGCGTCTCGAAGCTCGGATAGAGGAGGCCGTCGAGCCGCCCCAGCGCGGCACGATAGTCGTCGAGGTGCGCGCTCTGGCGCCGCACCGGCTCCTCCCAGGTGATGCCGAGCCATGCCAAGTCCTCGTAGATCGCCTGCTCGTAGTGCGGCCGGCAACGCGCCGCATCGATGTCTTCGATGCGCAGCAGGAAGCGGCCACCGGCCGCGCGCGCCATGTCGAAATTGACGAGCGCGGAGAGCGCATGGCCAAGATGCAAATAGCCGTTCGGGCTCGGCGCAAAACGGAAGACGGGAGTGGTCATGCGCGCCCCAGCGGCTCACACGCCACAGAACGATTAGCGCCACAGATTGCTGCGGACACTGTGATAGTCTTTCCTGCCCGTCCTCTCGACAGCAGTCCACAGCGCCCGGGTCATGAGACGATCTAAGTACGATTACATCATTGTCGGCGCCGGGTCCGCCGGTTGCACGCTGGCTAACCGGATCACCGAGGACGATGACAGCCGCGTTCTCCTGCTGGAGGCCGGCGGCTGTGATCGCGCTCCGCTCATTCACATGCCGCTTGCCTGGGGCAAGATCCTTTTGGATCGGCGCCACGACTGGGGTTACGACATCGAGC
>DATIPA010000096.1:0-1822 GCA_035472475.1 Xanthobacteraceae bacterium
GCATTGGCCTCGCTTGATGTGTTTGACTTCAACCGCTCCGCCGACTTGATGCTGGTGCTGGTCATCGGCGGCACCGGCTATCTCTATGGCGGGCTGATCGGCGCGGTGGTGTTCCGCATGCTGCAGGATGTGTTCTCCATCATCACGCCCCAGTATTGGCAGTTCTGGATCGGGGCGGTGCTGGTCGTGATCGTGCTGGTCGGCCGCGCGCGGCTGCATCGCTGGGTGCTGTGGCTGCCCAATCTCGTCATCACGCACTTTGCAGGCCGCAAGGCCGCGGTGGCCGTGCCCGAGGGCGATGCGTCATGACGGTCGCACTGGAAACCAAAGGCCTGGAAAAGTCGTTCGGCGGGCTGCGGGTCACGCGCGACCTGTCGCTGCAAGTAGCACAGGGCGCGCGTCACGCCTTGATCGGTCCGAACGGCGCCGGCAAGACCACAGTGATCAATCTCCTCACCGGCGTGCTCAAGCCCAATGGCGGCCGCATCCTGCTGGAGGGCAATGACATCACCGACCTGCCGGTGCATACGCGCGTGCTGCGTGGCCTGTCGCGCACCTTCCAGATCAACCAGCTCTACGCCGACCTGACGCCGCTGGAGACGATTGGGCTCGCGGTCTCCGAGCGCATGGGCCGGGGCGGCGACTGGTGGCGCCGCATGGGAACGCGCGACGACGTCAATGCCGAGATCGCGGAAAACCTCTCGCGCTTCCATCTGCTCGACGTCATGAACGAGCCGACCGCGACCTTGCCCTACGGCAAGCAGCGTCTGCTCGAGATCGCGGTCGCGATCGCCGCCAAGCCGCGCGTGCTGTTGCTGGATGAGCCTGCCGCTGGCGTCCCCGAAAGCGAGCGTCACGACATTCTCGTTGCAGTCGCGGCCTTGCCGCGCGACGTCACCGTGCTCCTGATCGAGCACGACATGGATCTGGTGTTCTCCTTTGCCGACCGCATCTCGGTGCTGGTCAACGGCGCGCTGTTGGTCGAGGGCCCGCCGAACGAGGTGGCGCGCGATCCGCAGGTGAAGGCGGTCTATCTCGGCGAGGCCGCCGATGCCTGAGCTGTTGAAAGTAGAGGGCCTGCGCGCCGGTTACGGCGAGGCGGTGGTGCTGCCCAATATGTCGCTCACGTTGCCGGAGGGGCAGGTGCTGGCGCTGCTCGGCCGCAACGGCACCGGCAAGACCACGCTGATCAATTCGATCGTCGGCATCACCCGCCGCTTCGGCGGCTCGGTCGCGCTCGGCGCCACCGATATCACCGCGATGCGCCCCGACCAGCGGGCGCGCGCCGGGATCGGCTGGGTGCCGCAGGAGCGCAACATCTTCCGCTCGCTGACGGTGGAGGAGAACATGACCGCGGTCGCCCAGCCCGGACCCTGGACCGTCGAAAAGGTCTACGAGATGTTTCCGCGGCTGAAGGAGCGGCGTGGCAATTTCGGCAACCAGCTTTCCGGCGGCGAGCAGCAGATGCTGGCGATCGGGCGGGCGCTCACGCTCAACCCCAAAGTCCTGCTGCTGGACGAGCCGACCGAGGGGCTGGCGCCCATCATTGTCGAGGAATTGCTCAGGGCGTTGGGCACCATTACACGCGCGGGCGGCATCTGCTCCATCATCGTCGAGCAGAATGCGCAAAAGATTCTGGGGCTTGCCGACCGCGTTGTGATATTGGAGCGCGGCACGATCGCCCACGATGCGGAAAGCCGCGCGCTGAAGGCCGATCCGTCCGTGCTCGAACGCTACCTCGGCGTCGCGGGCGCGGCCGCACACAAATAAGAAAAGCGGGAGTTTAGACCATGCAACGAACCAAACCGCCGTTCCGCGCCGA
>DATIPA010000097.1:0-26683 GCA_035472475.1 Xanthobacteraceae bacterium
CTCGCCATGGTCAAGGTGCGGGGGAAGGGCGAAGCGCGCATGGAGGCGCTTCGCCTCGCCGACGCGTTCCGTGCCCGCGTCATCGATGCCACAACCGAAAGCTTCGTGTTCGAGATTACCGGTGCGACCGACAAGATTGACAGCTTCATCAACCTGATGCTGCCGGTCGGCCTGGTCGAGGTCGCCCGCACCGGCGTGGTGGCGATTGGCCGCGGACCGGAGGGGATGTGACCTAAGCGGTGTGCAAGGCTTGATTTTTGCGAGTGGGTGACGTTTCTGCCCTCACCAATCAGCCGGAAAGGGGCTTGTGACGAGATGCGTGTTTACTACGACCGTGACGCCGACCTGAACCTGATCAAAGGCAAGAAAGTCGTCATCATCGGCTACGGCAGCCAGGGGCATGCCCACGCGCTCAATCTGCGCGACTCGGGGGTCAAGGAGGTAGCGGTAGCGCTGCGCAAGGGCTCGCAGGGCGTCAAAAAGGCGGAAGCCGAAAAGCTTCCGGTGAAGGAGGTCGCCGAAGCGGCCAAATGGGCCGACGTCATGATGATGCTCACGCCCGACGAGCTGCAGGCCGAAATTTATCGCGACCACCTCGCTGGCAACATGAAGGATGGCGCCGCGCTGATGTTCGCCCATGGTCTCAACGTGCATTTCAACCTGATCGAGCCGCGCCCCGATCTCGACGTCATGATGATCGCCCCCAAGGGGCCGGGCCATACAGTGCGCTCGGAGTACGAACGCGGAGCCGGCGTGCCGTGCCTGCTGGCGATCCATCGCGACGTGTCGGGCAACGCGCACGACCTCGGACTGTCCTATGGCGCGGCGATCGGCGGTGGCCGCGCCGGCATCATCGAGACGACCTTTCGCGAGGAATGCGAGACCGACCTGTTCGGCGAGCAGTCGGTGCTGTGCGGCGGGCTCGTCGAGTTGATGAAGGCCGGCTACGAGACGTTGGTCGACGCCGGCTATGCGCCCGAGATGGCCTATTTCGAGTGCGTTCACGAGGTAAAGCTGATCGTCGACCTGATTTACGAGGGCGGCATTGCCACCATGAACTATTCGGTGTCCAACACCGCCGAGTACGGCGAGTACGTCTCGGGACCGCGCGTCGTCAACGATGAAACCCGCGCCGAGATGAAGCGCATTCTTGACGACATCCAGTCGGGCAAGTTCGTCAAGGATTGGATGCTTGAGAACCGGGTCAACCAGACCTCGTTCAAGGCCATGCGCGCCAAGATGGCGGCACACCCGATCGAAGATATCGGCGCCAAGCTGCGCGCTATGATGCCGTGGATCAAGCAACGAGCGCTGGTCGATCGCAGCAGGAACTGAACATTATCGCTTGCTGATCTTCTCCCACAACCAGCGCGCCACCTGATCGGGGGAGGCGCCCTCTGCGCTGGCGCGCGCGTTCGCATCCCGCATTGTCGCGACGTTAATCGCATCTATGAGTGGCCGTAGTGCGTCGATGAACGCGGCGTCGTTGGCGCGCTTGGGCGCGATCAGCAGGACCGCGTCATAGGGCGGAATGGCGTGCTTGGGGTCGTCGAGCACCACAAGGTCATACTGGGCGATGCGGCCGTCGCTGGTATAAGCCGAGATCACGTCGACTTCGCCGGCCGCGATTGCCGGGTACATGAACTCTGCCTGCATCTGTCGCTGGGTGCGAAAGGCCAGTCCGTAGGCAGTGCGAAGTGCGGCCCATTCTGGACGCTGGAAGAACTCGTAGTCGCCGGCGATCGAGAGCCGCGGCGCCTGCGCCGCCAAATCGGCAAGCGTGCGGATGCCCAGCGCCTCGCCGCGCTTTTTAGTCATCGCCAGCGCGTACGCATTCTCAAAGCCGAGTCCGCCGAGCAGCGTGACGTTGCGTTCGCGCTTGAGCCATTCTCCGACTTGCGCCAGGACTTCGGCGCGCGGCGCGACGTCGGTGCGGTGCATCTGGTTCGCCCAGATCGTGCCGGTGTAATCGACATAAACGTCGATCTCGTTCGCTGCCAGCGCGTCGAGAATGACTGCCGAGCCAAGTCCGTCGCGCTGGCCGGTCGCAAGCCCATTCGCGTCGAGCCGCTGTTTGATCAAGGCAGCCAGGATGTATTGCTCGGAGAACGGTTTCGCGCCGACCAGGTAATGTGCATGCGCGCCCGCAAGCGCCGGAACCAGCGCCAGCGCGATGATCGCCGCCAGACCGGCGATGCCGGCAGCAATCCGGCCGCGCTTGCGGACCGCGACGCCGGCCTCAATCAGCGCCAGCAGCTGGTCGGTAGCGAGCGCCAGAACTGCCGCGGCGACGCAGCCGAACAGCACGAAGATCCAGTTCTGGGTCTGCAGGCCGGAGAAGATGTAGTTGCCGAGGCTGGTTTGTCCGATCGGGGTTGAGAGCGTTGCGGTTCCGATCACCCACACCGCGGCGGTTCGAATGCCGGCCATGATCACTGGCATGGCCAGCGGGATCTCCACAATCCGCAGCGATTGCAGACGCGTCATCCCGACCCCTTGCGCGGCCTCGGTGACGGCGGAGTCGATGGTGCTGAGGCCGGTAATCGTGTTGCGCAGGACCGGCAGCATGCTGTAGAGCGCGAGCGCGAGCACCGCCGGCAGAAATCCCAGCGCCGAGAAGCTCACCCCGAACCAGTTGGCGGAGAGCGATGCGGCGCCGAGCAGCAGCGGGTAAAACAACGCGAGCAGCGCGAGCCCGGGCACGGTCTGGACGACGCTGCTCGCCGTCAGCAGTGTCGCGCGCAGTGCCGGGTGGCGCAGACAAACGAACGCCAGCGGCAGGCTTATGGTCAGACCGAGACCGAGCGCCGTCATGCTGACGAGCACGTGATTGCCGAAATAATCCGGCAAGTAAGCGAGCGCGGTCTGAAAGCGCGTTTCCATCAATGCCCGGTGCTGCCCAGGAACGCGCCGAGCCGCTCCGCATGTCGGCGCGGGGTCGCCATCAGTTCGCGCACATAAGGATGCTGGTGTGCGATGAGGGCCGAAGGTGGTCCGTCGGCGATCAGGTGGCCTTGTTGCAACACGACGATGCGGTCGGCGAACAGCAACGCCTCGAGTACGTCATGTGTGATCATCACGCTGGTGAGCCCGAGGTCCTCATGCATGCGCCGATAGTCCTGCCCGAGCGCATCGCGGGTGAGGGGATCGAGCGCGCCGAACGGCTCGTCCATCAGCACGATGTCAGGGTGCGCCGCGAGCGCGCGGGCGACGCCCACCCGTTGGCGCTCGCCGCCCGAGAGTTCGTGCGGGAAGCGGGTCGCATAAGTCGTATCAAGCCGCACCAGGCCGAGCAGTTCGGCGGCGCGCGTCCGTTGCCGCCCGCTGTCCCATCCAAGCAATCTCGGAGTGATCGCGATGTTCTCCGCCACGGTGAGATGCGGAAACAAGCCGATCCCTTGGAATACGTAGCCGACTCCACGGCGCAACACGATCGGGTCGAGGGTTCGCACGTCGGCGCCGCGCACCCGAACCTCGCCCGTACTGGGGTCTGACAAACGGTTGATCAGGCGGAGCAAGGTGGTCTTGCCGGATCCGGAGCCGCCGACGACCGCCAGGAACTCGCGGGCGGCGACCGTGAGCGATACGCCGTCGAGCGCCGGCTTGCCGTTGCCGTAGTGTTTACTAACCCCGGTGAGGGAGATTGCGGCGTCCATACCGCCACGATGCGGGGCGCGCGAGCCCATTGCAACGGCCTGCAAGCCCATTAGTTTGCGTTCGGGAGGAGACGCATGGGCGCGGCGGTCGATCTAGCGAGCGTGACGGTGACGTTTCGCCTGGCCGACGGTGGAACCTATACGGCGGTCGGCGGGGCTTCACTGAGCGTCGCGGACGGGGAGTTTGTCGCCATCGTGGGTCCGACCGGTTGCGGGAAGTCGACATTGCTCAATGTCGCCGCCGGCCTGCAGATGCCTGCCGCCGGTACTGTGCGCAAGCTTGGGGCGCCGCTGAACGGGCTCAATCGCGACGCCGGTTATCTGTTTCAGGCCGACGCGTTGTTTCCCTGGAAAACCGCGCTCGACAACGTCGCGATCGGGCTTGAAACCGCCGGCATGGCGCGTGCGCAGGCGCGCGAGCGGGCGCAAGCCTGGCTTGAACGCGTCGGCCTCGGCGCGTTCGGTTCACGCTACCCGCACATGCTCTCGGGCGGTCAGCGCAAGCGCGTCGGCCTTGCCCAGGTGCTGATCCGTGATCCAAAGATCTTGCTGATGGATGAACCGTTCGGGCCGCTCGATGCGCAGACGCGTCAGATCATGGGCAGCTTGCTGCTCGATCTATGGAACGCCGACCGCAAAGCGGTGCTGTTCGTGACCCATGATCTCGACGAAGCGATAGCGCTCTCCGATCGGGTGGTTATCATGTCGGCTGGTCCGGCCGCCCGTATCATTGGGGACTGGAAAGTAGCCTTGGCGCGTCCGCGCGACATCGCGGAGGTCAAGGCCGAGCCGGCATTTCAGGCGCTCCACCGCGATATCTGGCACGTGCTCAAGGGCGAGGTGCTGCGGGGCTACGCACAAACCGGGGGCGGATAAACGTGGCACGCGTGCGGCTCATCGGCCTTCAGGTCATCGTTGGGCTGTTGGCGATCGCGCTCTGGCAAATCGGCACGACCGTGCCGGTCGACGGCGCCTATCTGCTGCCGCCGTTCTTCTTCTCGACCCCGGTGGACGTCGCGGCGCGTGTCTTCAAATGGTTCGTCGAGGGGACGGTGTGGCGCCACCTCTGGATCACGCTCTACGAAGCCATGATGGCGTTCATCATCGGCTCCGCAGCCGGCGTTGTGATCGGGTTTTGGTTTGCGCGCCAGCCGATGGTTGCAGCCGTGCTCGACCCCTACGTCAAGATGATCAATGCATTACCGCGCGTGGTGTTGGCGCCGATCTTCGCGCTCTGGTTCGGGCTCGGGCCTGCCTCCAAAATCGCGCTCGGCATCACACTCGTGTTCTTCATCGTGTTCTTCAACGTCTATCAGGGCATCCGGGAAGTAAGCCCCGCCATCCTGGCCAACGCCCGCATGCTCGGCATGAGCGATCGCGCGTTGATGCGCCACGTCTATTGGCCGTCCGCGCTGTCCTGGATGTTCTCATCGCTCCACACCTCGGTCGGGTTTGCGGTCGTCGGCGCCGTGGTCGGCGAATATCTCGGCGCCGCCGCCGGCCTCGGCTATCTGATCCAGCAAGCCGAAGGGGTGTTCGACGTCGCCGGCGTGTTTGCCGGCATGTTCGTGCTCGCGGTGTTCGTGCTCATCATCGACGGCGTGGTGACGCTGGTCGAGCGGCGTCTGCTGGTATGGCGGCCGGTGGCGGAGACGCACGGGTAAGGCACGACAGGTCGCCGCAATTGATTTATGGTCGACGCCAATCCGCTGCCCGAAGGGAGGACAGACGATGAAGGGTTTCCGCCAATTTGCGGTCGCGCTCGGCGCGTTGGTGCTGGCCTCGGGTCCGGCGGCGGCGCAGACCAAGGTCGCCGTCGCGATCGGCGGCGCTGGCTGCCTCTGCTACCTGCCGACGATGCTGGCAGAGCAACTCGGCGAATACAAGAAGGCCGGGCTCGATGTCGAATTGATCAACTTCAAGGCGGGCTCGCAGGCGCTGACTGCGGTGCTCGGCGGCAGCGCCGACGTGGTGTCGGGATATTTCGATCACTGCGTCAACCTCGCGGCCAAAAACCAGTCGCTGGTCGCGTTCGTCGTCTATGACCGCTATCCCGGTTTTGCGCTGGTGGTCTCACCGAAGCAGAGCGCGATCAACAGCATCAAGGATCTTGCCGGCAAAAAAGTTGGGGTGAGCGCACCGGGGTCCTCAACGGATTTCTTCCTCAAGTACATCCTGAACAGGAATGGCATTGATCCTAACTCGGTCGCCGTCATCGGCATCGGGCTCGAGGCAACCGCGGTGGCGGCAATGGAGCAGGGCACGGTCGACGCGGCGATCATGCTCGATCCTGCGATCACGCTGCTGCAGGGCAAGAACAAGGATCTCAAGATCCTGAGCGACACCCGCACGCAGAAAGACACGCTCGACGTGTTCGGCGGGGACTATCCGGGCGGCGCGCTCTACACACGCGGCGACTGGATCGCCAAGCACCAGAAAGAAACGCAGGGGCTGACCAACGCGATCGTGGCGACGCTGAAGTGGCTCGCGTCGCACAGCGCCGAGGAAATCCTGGCCAAGATACCGGAAAATCTCGTCGGTCCCGACAAGGCGCTCTATCTGGCGGCGCTCAAGAACACCATGCCGATGTACTCGACGACAGGCCGGATGGACCCGAAGGGCGCCCAGGCGGTGCTCGACGTGTTCAGTCAGTCGGTCCCGGAGATCGCCAAGGCCAATATCGACCTCTCCAAGACCTACACCAATCAATTCGTCGATCAGGCCAACGCCAAGACCGGGTTGTTGGGCCGCTGACGCTCGCGGGCGCCGGTGAGCGAGATCTCGATCCTTACGCTCGACCGTGTCGCCTTCTCGGTCGCGCCGCACGCGTGGCCGTTTGCGCGCGCGCGCAGCGCCGAGATTGCGGCCTATTTCGCGGCCCGGCGCGCGCAGACGCCGGCGCTCTGGAACGGGCGCATGTTGCTGTTGCACGAATGGTCAGTCACCGCGGGCGGCATGCGCGGAACATTCTTTGAAACCGATTTTGCAAACTACATGGCGTGGCGGGACTGGGGGTTCCCAGACGCGACCGTGACCAACTGCTTTGCCATGGGCGTGATCCGTTCGGCCGACGGCGCCTACCTGCTGGGCGTAATGGGAGCACACACCGCCAACGCCGGGAAGATCTACTTTCCGGCAGGATTGCCGGATCCGGGCGACGTCGCCGGCGGCACGGTTGATCTCGCGGCCAACGTAGGGCGCGAGGTCGCGGAAGAAACGGGGTTGACCGACGCCGACTTGAGTGTGCAGCCCGGCTGGAGCGCGGTGTTCACCGGGGCGCGGATCGCGCTGATGCGGGTCTTGCAGGCGCGCGCGCCCGCAGTCGAGTTGCGTGCTCGCGTCCTCGATCATATTGCGCGGGAGGCGAGACCCGAACTGGCCAGCATTCGTATCGTAAAAAGCCGGGCCGATTTCGACCCGATGATGCCGCCGTTTGTCACGGTCTATTTGGAACAGGCCTTGGGATAGGATTGCGGCGGGGTGAGGCGAGCGGGCTAGAGGTCAGCTCTTGGGGCAGCTTGGGATCGGCGTTTCGTACGTATATGTCTCGTTGGCGAACTGAATTGACATGCCGCCTTTTTGGCAGGAATTCACGGTATCTCCGCGATAGACGAACCAATGAAAACCGCGGCCAAAGGGTCCAGCGGCCTGACCCATGATCGCCTGCACAGTGGCAATCCTCCCCGTGATGGTTGGGGGCATTCTGGAATTGTCGAGGGCCACTAATGGACGGCCGCTGCTGTCGGATATGTTCAACGAATTGACGTCGTCGAACGAGAACGTTCCGGTCGCATCCATTTTTGCGTGGAGAGCGCCGAGCACCACATATTTGGATAAGATCTCGCGAGCGACGTGCTGGTCCTCCGGAAGCGACTCGGGAACGAGCCACAACAGCATCACCAAATCACCGCGGCCGCGCTGATCAACGATCGTGGCGTAGTCTTGCGCCAACTTGCTGCTAGTCGGCTTCCACGTACGGGAATCCGCGATCGTAGTGACAGCGGCTGACAAGAGCAGGCCCGCGAGGCACCAAACCGGCCATCGCCTGGACGGATCTCAACGTCATGATATGCCCCCGCACAAGCGATTGCTTGTTTACAACTTGAAGTTGCCGCCGTAAAGGCGTCCGCGAGTGACGCCACCCGTCACAAGCTTGTGCCTCACTTGGCGGGCGCCAACTGCTCCGCCGGGAATTCGGTAACCGTGCCAACCTCGTTGTCGACGATCATCAGCAAGTCGAAATAGCGGATCACCGGATCGCTCCCGGTACGTTCTCTGACGCCGGCGCGCCATTGCGCATCATGGCCCAGCTCGGCGGCGGCGCGCGACGGCCAGATGTAGAACGCGCCGCCGTAGCCGTCCTCGCTCTCGATGTAATGCTTGCGCACAAGCTCGCGATTCGCGCGCCATTTCGGGACGGTCTTTCTGGCATCGGCCAGAATCTCGTCGCGACTCTTGCCGGGCGGGCTCTTGAACAACACGTATTCGACGATCATTTTCATGGTCCTCCGCGGTATTGAGACTAGATTAGCCGATCGGCGCTATTTTGGAGGGGTCTTGCAGGCGAGCGCCGGATTCAGTTACAAGGACCGCAGGCTGCGGGGTTTTCCCGGGCCGACGAGGGCAAGATGATATTGCGCGACCCATTCTGCGCGATTGCACCGGGAGCCGGCACGGCTCGGCCGGCGCCTGCCCTCATTCTTGGCGGTCTCCTGCTTCTTATTCGCCCCTGAGGGCCGGCTGGACGATTGCGTCTGGGCGCTCAGGGGGACGGCAGATGAAACCCCGAGACAGCGCCCCCGGTGGCGCATTCGTAAAAGGACCCATTTCATGACCACGACAGCCAAATCCGACGAGGATCGCGTCGTCATCTTCGACACCACTTTGCGCGACGGCGAGCAATGCCCGGGCGCGACCATGACCCACGACGAGAAGCTCGAGGTCGCCGAACTGCTCGACAACATGGGGGTCGATATCATCGAGGCCGGCTTCCCGATCGCATCGGAAGGCGATTTTGCCGCCGTGCAGGAGATCGCGCGGCGCACCAAGAACGCCGTCGTGTGCGGCCTCTCGCGCGCCGGCTTCAAGGACATCGACCGCTGCGCCGAGGCGATCAAGCCGGCGAAGCGCGGGCGCATCCACACGTTCCTGTCCACCTCGCCAGTGCACATGAAGTGGAAGCTGCAGAAGGAGCCGCACGAAGTCTACGAGATGGTGATCGCGCAGGTCACGCGCGCCCGCAATCACACCGACGACGTCGAGTGGTCGTGCGAGGACGGCACGCGCACGGAGCATGATTTCCTGTTCCGGTGCGTCGAGGCCGCGATCAACGCCGGCGCTACTACCGTCAACATTCCGGACACCGTCGGTTATTCGACGCCGGAGGAGTATTTCTCGCTCATCAAGATGGTGCGCGAGCGCGTTCCCAACTCCGATAGGGCGCGCTTCTCCGTGCATTGCCACGACGACCTCGGCATGGCGGTCGCCAACTCGCTCGCCGGCGTACGCGCCGGTGCGCGCCAGATCGAGTGCACCATCAACGGGATCGGCGAGCGCGCCGGCAACGCCGCGCTGGAAGAGGTTGTGATGGCGATGCGGGTGCGCAACGACGTCATGCCGTATTGGACCGGCATCGACGCCACCATGCTGACGCGGGCTTCCAAGCTCGTGTCGGCCGCGACTTCGTTTCCGGTCCAGTTCAACAAGGCGATCGTCGGGCGCAATGCGTTCGCGCACGAAAGCGGGATCCACCAGGACGGCATGCTCAAGCACACGCAGACCTACGAGATCATGACGCCGGAGAGCGTGGGCGTGAAGCAGACCTCGCTGGTCATGGGCAAGCACTCGGGCCGTCATGCCTTCCAGCACAAGCTGGAGGAATTGGGCTACAAGCTCGCCGGCAATCAACTCGATGACGCGTTCGTGCGCTTCAAGGCGTTGGCCGACCGCAAGAAACACGTCTATGACGAAGACATCGAGGCGCTGGTCGACGAAGAGATCGCGCACGCCCAGGACCGCATCAAGCTGGTCTCGCTCTCGGTGATCGCCGGAACGCGTGGGCCGCAGCGAGCCACCATGAAGCTCGACGTCGACGGGCGCATCATGATCGAGGAATGCGACGGCAACGGCCCGGTCGATGCGACGTTCAACTGCATCAAGGCGATGGTGCCGCACGATGCGGTGCTCGAGCTCTATCAGGTGCACGCGATGACGGAGGGCACCGATGCGCAAGCGGAGGTTTCGGTACGGCTCTCCGAAGGCGGCCGGTCGGTCACGGCACGCGGCGCCGATCCGGACACCCTTGTCGCATCCGCCAAGGCCTATCTGGGCGCGCTCAACAAGCTCACGGCCCGCAGTCAGCGCGGCAAGGCTGAACCGGAGCGGCGCATTCATTCGACCGACGTCGGGTAGGGTAAGGCGCACGGCGGGTTGCCATCCCTCCCCACGTTGGGGAGGGCTGGCGCGGCCCTTAATCCGGATCGGCACCCTCCGACGGAGGGTCCAGAGTCATGGCGCGGGCGAGTTCACGCAAAATCTGCCGGCCGACCCGGGTGGCCTTCTGGCGGCCGCGGTTCTCCAGAATCAGGATCCCGACCTTGGCGGCGGGCACGAGCCCGATGTAGGTCGACGTCACCGGCAGCCCGCCGTTCTTGTCGATCACGGTGAGATCGTCCCGCCGCACGATCTGCCAGGCCAACCCTTGAGTGAAGCGCGGGTTAACGGTGAACACGCCCTGCTGGGCAAACGCCATCGCATCCTGCAAATCGCGGTGATCCGGCAGTCCTCCCATATTGGCAGTCAGAAACACCGCCATGTCGCGCGGCGAGGAAAAGATCTGCCCGGCGACCGCGAAGTCCATATTGCTCGAGGTCCCAACGCCGGGCTGGCCGATCGCGCGGCCCAAGGGGCCGTAGCCCTGCACGGCGCGCGCCCGCTGGGCTGGCGACAGCTGCAGCGCGGTTGAGTCCATGCCAAGCGGCCCGGTGATGCGCTCCTTCATCAGGGTGGCAAACGGCTCGTTAAACCGGCGCTCGAGCGCGAGCCGCAGCAGGATCATCGCGAGGTTTGAGTAGATGTCCTGCTTGCCTGGTTCGTGTTGAGGATCGGCCTGCCATTCGTTGAGGAATCGAAGGAAGTCGGGAAGCGTGTATTTGCCGCGATGCCAAGTCTCGTAGTGCCCGGGCTCACGCGGCAGACCCGAGGTGTGGCTGGCGATTTGGCCGAGCGTGACATCCTGGATGTCGCCGCCCTTTTGCAACTCGGTCACGTATTTGGCGACCGGGTCGTCGAGCCGCATCTCGCCGCGCTTGACCGCATCGGCCAGCAGCGTGGTCGCAAACAGTTTGCCGACCGAGGCCAGATCGAAGATCGAATCGGACGTGATCGGTCGCCGCCGGGCGGCGTCGGCCATGCCGTAGTTGTAGAACGAGGTTTTGCCGTTCGCGCGCAGCGCCACCGCAACTCCGCCCGCGTCGTTGTCGGGCAGCAGCTCCTGCACGTGGCGACTGACGGTTTGCTCGAAGTCGCCGGCGGTCTGGGCGTGCCCGGCAGGAGGACCAATGCCGGTCGCGAGGAAGGCCGCGATCAGGAGCCTGGCAGGAAGCCGCATGAAGCCCGCCCCATGTTTTGGGGCATTGTAGGGGCGGCACCGGCGGGCGTCACGCCCCGACGCGCCGGTAGCGCCATTTCGGCCGATTTGGCCGGTTGCCGTGCGACGCTATCGGAAGGCTACTGGCGATACTGCTGGATGCGCGTCGTGCGCAGCCCGGCGAGCCCGTGCTGGTCGATCGAATATTGCCAGGCCAGGAATTCCTCGACCGTGAGGGTATAGCGGCTGCACGCTTCTTCGAGCGACAGCAGGCCGCCACGCACGGCGGCCACAACCTCCGCCTTGCGCCGGATCACCCAGCGCTTGGTGCCCGGTGCCGGCAAATCGGCGATGGTCAGCGGGCTGCCGTCGGGCCCGATGACGTATTTGGCCCTCGGGCGATGGGGCTCGGTCATAGAAGGACTCACGCATAGACGATGAAACACATCGCCGTACTCTACGGTTTGCGGCTTAAAATTTGCCTAAGTGGCTACCATCGCGGCAGCCTTGGGTCCTTTCCGAGGCCCCTGTCGGCACCTATAGTAAGGCGATGCTTAATTCGCTCGATATCGAGGGTCGGCCTGAGGAGACCCGGGTCGTCGTCGCCATGTCCGGGGGGGTCGATTCCTCGGTTACGGCGGCTTTACTCAAGGCCGAAGGCTACGACGTCGTCGGGGTAACCCTGCAGCTCTACGACCACGGGGCCGCGACCCACCGAAAGGGCGCGTGCTGCGCCGGCCAGGACATCTACGATGCCCGTGCAGTCGCCGCGCGGATCGGTATCCCGCACTACGTGCTCGACTACGAGAGCCGGTTCAAGGAGGCGGTCATCGACCGGTTCGCGCAGAGCTACGTCGCAGGCGAGACCCCGGTGCCCTGTGTCGACTGTAACCAGACCATTAAGTTTTCCGATCTGCTCGGCACCGCCCGCGAACTCGGCGCCGCCGTGCTGGCGACCGGCCACTACGTGGCCTCCCGCCGCCTGCCAGATGGAACCCGCGCGCTCTACCGCGCCCGCGAGGAGGCGCGCGATCAGAGCTATTTCCTGTTCGCCACCACGCGCGAGCAGCTTGCGATGCTACGGTTCCCGCTCGGCGACAAGACCAAGGCCGAAACGCGCGAGCTGGCCCACCGCTTCTCGCTCCCGGTCGCCGACAAGCACGACAGCCAGGATATCTGCTTCGTCCCGACCGGCCGCTATACCGAGGTGATCGAACGCCTCATGCCAGGCGCCGCCGATCCCGGTGACATCGTTGACAGCGCCGGCCGCGTGCTCGGCCGCCACGCCGGCATCATTCATTTCACGGTCGGGCAGCGGCGCGGGCTTGGCGTTGCGGCCGGCGAGCCGTTGTATGTGGTGCGACTCGACGCCTCCAACCGGCGCGTCGTGGTCGGACCGCGCGCCGCGCTGCGCATGATGCGCATGCGGCTGCGCGACGTGAACTGGCTCGGCAACGAAGCAGCTCTCGCGGCAGGCCGGCTCGATGTGTTCGTCAAGGTGCGCTCGACGCGCCCGCCGCAGCCGGCGTGGCTGACCCCTACCGGCGACCAATACGAGATCGAGCTTGTCGAGGGCGAGGAAGGCGTGGCCCCCGGCCAGGCCTGCGTCTTCTATGATGCGCCCACCGGGCAGGCGCACGTCCTGGGCGGCGGCTTCATCAAGAGCGCGACAGCGCACGCCGGTCTCGCGGAGCGCTCGCGCCAAGCCGACGCGCGCGCCGCGGCGCGCGGCTGAGCTGCGGCGCGGACGTGATCGAAAGTCCGCGCGTGCACGACAAGGATACGCTCGATCAGCAAACGCTTAATCGCGCCTACGCGCGCTGGGCGCCGATTTATGACGTCGTGTTCGGCGCCGTGTTCGACCAGGGCCGCAAGGCGTCGATCGAAGCCGCCGAGCAGGTTGGCGGACGCATTCTCGACGTCGGCATCGGCACCGGCATCTCGCTGATGGACTTCTCGGGCCGCAATCGGATCGTCGGTGTCGATATTTCCGAGCCGATGTTGCGGCGGGCGCGCCGGCGCGTGATCGACGCCGACCTCGATAATGTCGATTGCCTGGCGGTGATGGACGCCGAGCGGCTTGGTTTCCCCGACAATTTCTTCGACGTCGTGGTCGCCCAATACGTCATCACGGCGGTCCCCAATCCGGACGCAACGCTCAGCGAGTTCGCGCGCGTGACGCGGCCCGGCGGCGAGATCGTTCTGGTCAATCACATCGGCGCCGAACGCGGGTTGCGCCGCATGTTCGAGCAAGGTTTTGCGCCGATCGCCCGCGGATTGGGCTGGCGGCCGGAATTTCCTTTCGCGCGCATCAGCGGCTGGATCGAGCGTACGCGCGAGGTTGATCTGATCGAGCGCCGCCCGATGCCGCCGCTCGGTCATTTCTCGCTGATCCGGATGGGGAAGCGCCGCTGACGGGCGCGCCCCCGAACCGCGTGGCGCGCAGCGCGCGATTTCTACAATGCCGGCACCACCAGCGGGGCGAGATCGGACAAATCGGTACAGCCCAGAAGCGCGAGATCGCGCTTGATCTCTTCCTTCAGCAATGCGATCGCGTGCGCGATCCCGGTCTCCTCGGCAATCGTCGCCGCGTAGAGGAACGGCCGGCCGACGAACACGAAATCGGCCCCAAGCGCGAGCGCTTTGATGACGTCGGTGCCGCGGCGGATCCCGCCGTCGTAGATCACCGCCATTGGGGCGGCGTCGCGCGCGATTCCAGGCAGCACCTGGAGCGGCGACACGGCGCCGTCGAGCTGGCGCCCGCCGTGATTGGACACAAAAATTCCGTCCATCCCGCTCTCGCGCGCCCTGCCGGCGTCGGCCGCCGAGAGAATGCCCTTGATCAGCAAGCGCCCCTTCCAGCGGGTGCGCATCCATTCGATGTCGGCCCAGTTGAGCGAATCACGCGTGAGCGATCGCTCGGCGTTGGCCGAGAATACCGGCACGCGGCGCGACTTCGGCCCGTTCTCGAAATGCGGCATTCCCTCGACAAGAAGCGTACGGCCCACGGTTTCGACCAGCCATCGGGGATGCGTCAGCGCGTCGAGCGCAAGCTTCATGGTTGGACGAAGCGGCGAGGAGTAGCCGTTGCGCACGTTGTTCTCGCGATTGCCCGACACCGGCACGTCGACCGTGACCACCAGGTTTTCATAACCGGCGTCGCCCACCCGATCCATCAGCTCGTCGATTTCGTTGCGATCGGGCGGCAGATAGGCCTGAAACCAGGTCGCCGGATTGGCGTTCGCGACGCGCTCCAGCCGCACGATCGACGCTCCGCTCAACAGGAACGGGATGTTAGCGGCAGCCGTCGCTTGCGCGTAGGCGAGATCGGCGTGAAAGCCGGCGAGGCCGGATGCCCCCATCGGGGCGATGCCGAAGGGGGCATCGTAGGTGCGGCCGAACAGCGAATGCACGATTGTGCGCCGCGACACGTCAACCAGCATGCGGGGCTTGAACGCATAGCGCTCGAATGCGCTGCGATTGGCGCGCAGCGACCAGTCGGTCTCGACCCCGCCGGCGATGTAGCCGAAGATGCTCCGGGGCAGAAAGCGGCGCGCCGCAGGCTCGAAATCATCAAGGCAGAGGATCTGCTTGAGCCGGCGGGACGTGCGCGCGGTTGTCGTGGTGTTTGCGGCCGCGCTCGGAGCCGCGCTCACCCCGACCTGCCGTTCCGCTATTGCCATCTGCGAACCCCGTGTGCGGGACCCCCGACGATCCCAAGGGCCCTTGTCGGGGCGCAAGCTGTTCGCTATTTGCACAGGCGTCAATACGAAACCCGGGCAGAAGGCCGATCATCCAAACGGCTCCACCCTCGGGGTTTCGCGGCGGCGGAGTAGCTCAGTTGGTCAGAGCAGCGGAATCATAATCCGTGTGTCGGGGGTTCAAATCCCTCCTCCGCTACCAACTTTCCCCTATCAAAACTCCGAGAAGTCGATCGTTTCAAAGACCGAGCGTGCAACCCGCGCCCTTATAGTGTCGCACATGGCACAGCGCTTGGATCAGCCCGCATTTCTTCGACGGCATCGGCAGGACCCGCTGATTGATCGAGTCTCCGATATTGCGGAATGGCTCGTCGACGGCGCGTCCCCCACTGCTGCGTTGGACCAGACATTCAAAAAGCTGTGCGAGCAGCTTTGCGCGCGGGGAATCCCGCTTTGGCGCGTAGCCATGTTCGTGCGCACGCTGCATCCAGACTTTTTCGGCGAGGCTTGGTACTGGCGCCGCGGCACCGAGGTGGTTGTGCAGCAGGGGCGGCATAGCTTTCGAACGTCGGACGATTATCTGAACAGTCCGATTCTCCAGATCTATAAGGCCGGCCAGCCGGTCCGACAGCGGCTGACACAGCCCCCCAGCACCGATGAGTCGTCGTTCTTTGGTGAGATGCGCGGGGAAGGTGTGACCGATTATCTGGCGGTCCCCCTCGCGTTCACCGACGGTTCGCTGCATGGCATCAGCTGGTCGACCAAGGAACCGGGCGGTTTTACGGACGGGCAGCTCATCGCGCTGCAATGGGTCACCAGACCATTGGCGCGGTTGGCGGAGATCCACGCGCTGAGGCACGCCGCCGGCAACCTACTCGACGCGTACGTGGGCAACAACGCCGGCGCGCGCATCCTTGCCGGGCAAATTCGGCGCGGCGATGCCGACGAAATCCGCGCCGTGATCTGGTTGTCCGACATGCGCGGCTACACCAACCTGTCGGACCGCTTGCCGCCGCAGACAATTGTCAAAGTGCTCAACCGATATTTCGATTGCCAGGTCCCGGCCATCCTGGAGCAGGGTGGAGAAGTCCTGAAGTTCATGGGCGACGGATTGCTGGCGATCTTCCCGATTGCCGCCGACGATTCCGATATTGATGAAGTGTGCCGTCGCGTACTGACGGCAGCGCGCGCGACTTGCAGCAACGTTGACGCAATGAACACAGCTGAAGGTGCGGAGCTCGTGCGCGAGCTTCGCTTTGGGCTTGCGCTGCACGTGGGGGAGGTTCTTTACGGCAATATCGGCGGCGCGGGACGGCTCGACTTCACCTGCATTGGGCCGGCGGTGAACCTCGTGGCGCGGCTCGAAAAGGTTGCGGCCCAATTGGGCCGCACCGTGATCGCGTCAGCCGAGTTTGCGCAGCACTGCCGATCCGAAATGGCCGAGCTTGGCGAATTCTCGGTCGCGGGCTTTGCGGCGCCGCAGATCGCATATGGGCTGCGGAGCGAAGGCTAGCTAACAATCGTCCGAGGTTTGCTCATCTACCACGGTCGTTGTTTGCCATAGTAGCCGTAGCCGCCGCCGTAATAGCCATACCCGCCGCCGTAATAGCCGTAGTAGCTCGGCGCGTATCCATAGGGCGCATAGCCGTAACCGTATGGCGCATATCCATAGGGAGCGTATCCGTACGGCGCCGACGCGATCGCACCGAGCGCCAAGCCACCGATGATGCCGGCCGCGAACGCACCGCCCCAGCGGCCGCGCCAGCGTACGTCGGTGACTTGCGGACTCGCGGCGGATTTCAGTGCGGCGGCTCCCGACACAAACGGCGCCGAGGCTGCTGGAGCGATGGACGACAGCATTAGCGCGCCTGCGGTTGCGACGCCCGTCGTCCGCTTGATCAGGGTCGATGTGCTCACGGCGGTTCTCCTTGTGGTTTGAATGCTCACCATTATAACGCTGGCTGGTGCCGGTGTGTTCCAAAGCGGGGACGCCGCGCTTTGCGGGCCGGACATCGCCGGCTGGGTTGGAGGAACCGCAGTATTTGCGATTCGGACCACGCGCTCGCTTCAACTAAAAGTCGGTGTCTGTCTAAAATATAGAGGTTGCATTGTCGGGGATTGAGGCGTCAAGTGAGACGTCGCCCTCTCCGCACGTCTTTGTCGGCCGTCATCGGAGAAGCGCGCAGATCTCATTCGGTCGCTTTTTTCTGAGAAAGCCGCCGTCACCGCGGTGGAGCTCAATGCAAGTTGTGCGCGAACGCGCTTGGCGACCGCCGGATCCGTCATCCTCGAGTGCAAGAATGCAACACCCAGTCGATGCTTACATGAGTAGTCTCGTGCCTACGGTTGTGGAATCGACCAATCGTGGCGAGCGCTCGTACGACATTTATTCACGTTTGCTCAAAGAGCGGATCATTTTCATGACCGGGCCGATTGGGGATACGGTGGCAATGCTCGTGGTCGCCCAGCTGCTGTTTCTGGAGGCCGAAAACCCGAAGAAGGAGATTTCAATCTACATCAATTCGCCGGGCGGCGCTGTGACGGCGGGACTTGCGGTATACGACACGATGCAGATGTTACGATCAGCAGTATCGACGCTCTGCGTAGGGCAAGCCTCCTCGATGGCCGCATTGCTGCTCGCAGGCGGCGGCAAGGGCATGCGTTTCGCGCTGCCTAATGCGCGCATCATGCTGCGTCAGCCTTCCGGCGGGTTTCAAGGCCAAGCCTCGGACATCCTGCTTCATGCGCAGGAAATCCTCAATCTGAAGAAGCGTCTGAATGCGATCTATGCCAAACACACCGGCTGCGGCATCGGGAAGATAGAAGATGCGCTCGAACGTGACACGTTTTTAACCGCCGAAGGGGCGGTTGAATTTGGAATCGTCGATCAGGTCATCGCAAAGCGCGAGCAGCAGCATGAGACTAAGGTCATGCAGACAGAAACTATCGCGTGATCAGCGCTGCCGGGGCCGAGTTTTTTGTTGAAGCGCCAAACGCGTCGGATTCGATCGAGGAGCAGCTTGGTCGGCGCAAACCGCCCGAGAAAGGCCGTTTCCGGCTGCAGGTGGACCGTCAGACCAAAGTATCGTGCGCGACGCGTGAGGCCGCCGAAGAAGCCAGCCTCGCCATCAAACGCGCTATCCGATTTTGCATGTGGCGGTATTTGATGCCGAGGAGGGACAGAGCACGGCCATCACCCTTCCCGAAGCATAGTCAAACTGTTTGATCATGGCGCACCTTGCCAAAGACCTTGCCGAGGTTTATGTAGAACAAATCGACATTTGGCCGGACCGTCGGGCCGTTACGCCTTCGCAGTTGGCTAGGCGCACGTTCAGATTTCTCACCAAACATCGAACCGGGCCGTTGGTAGCGTTTGCGCACCCGCTCGGGCTTACGTGCACCTGACAGAAACGGAAGGAATCCCGATGAACACGGGTATTGTGAAGTTCTACAACGATCAAAAAGGGTTCGGCTTCATCCAGCCGGACGGCGGCGGCAAGGATGTTTTCGTGCATGCCACTGCGCTCGAGCGCGCCGGCTTGCGCGGACTGGTTGAGGGTCAAAAAGTAGCTTTTGACACCCAGGAAGATCGCCGCACCGGCAAAATCGCCGTCGGCAACATCCAGGCTGTCTAAAGCCTTACTTATGTTCGATGCGCTCACGTCATCAAGGCGAATATCCGAAGCCGCCCGAAAGGGCGGCTTTTGCTTATCTTCTCAATAAGAAGCCTGCCGTCGGGTTGAACGGCGGCTGAACGGGAAATGCGAGTGAGCGCGTTCTCGAACGCGCGCACACGTTCATAAAGGATTGGATATGGCACATCGATTCCAACCTGGCCAATCCGTGCGTCTGCGGACCGGTCTCTTCAACAGGTCGGCCGCCGGAGGTGACTACAAGGTCGTGCGCGAGCTTCCTGAAAACGGCGGCGAGCTGCAGTACCGCGTCAAGAGCGGTCGCGAGGCGCACGAGCGCGTGGTGAATGAAAGCGACTTGGAAACGATCTGAACGAACCGTCGCAACTTGCGATGGGGAAGTTAGGTCAGCGATCGCGGTGCAAGACTGATCGTCCGCCGCCGCGGCCTGCGCGACAGCTCGCGAGCTGGCAGGTTGTGCGAAGGAAGCGCAAGGTGATCTTATGGATAACCAAGCTGGTCTCTCTGTTCGCGTCGCCAAGAGTGGAAAAAACTATCACTGGGAGATTTATCGCGACGGTATCGCCCAGAAGGTGAAGTATTCCGCGCCCATCTACATAACGGAAGAATCCGCGATGGCGGCCGGACGCGAAGCCCGGGCCCTTTATCTGGTTCGGCTGGAACGAAGCCGAAAGCCGCGCTGATGCCGCGCATCACGACGCGGCTTTAGCGGTTACGCCCCCGCGTGGCATGCGACCGAGCCAGCGTTTTTCAGGCACTGAACGACCACAACCCAGGCTGGTGAGAGTGTCGTATCCGTATCTTTCGATCCGGCCGTTGGCATTTCGGCGCACCGGCGAGGATATCGGTGCCTGCTGGCAGGCAAGTGTGTTGTGAAAGCCACGGTCCGCAAAAAATCGGTGCCGGCGAGCTGATCCATGTTCTGACCCGACTTGGCCTCAGGTACTATCAACAAATCGTGGCTATCGCGGCCGCGGTGCTTGGGTCTTGCGTCAACTCATTGGCGATCGCGCCGCGGCGGCTACGCGCGCCGGGCCGACGAGAGGTCGTGCGCGATCTTATGACAACCCCGAACCCGGAAACGATGTGACCCGCCATGGCACGGATCATGAAAGCTGCCGTTCTTGCCGCGAGTCTGTTCGTCATTGCGCCCGCCAACGCTGGCATGACGGACTCCGCCAGTCCCAATGACACCGCGCGGTTTCTGGCCGGGCTGCAACCATCCGCCTCGTCGCCGCTAGCGGAACTGACCCAGGACGGCGCCTGGCGGCAGCACGCCAGCCGGTTCGATTCTATCTTCGGAAGTGTCGACCACCGTCAGCTGGCAAGAATCCGGGCGTGGTCGAGTGCCAAGCTCTCGTCGCCGAGCGACGTGTTGTTCTACATGTTCAGCGGGCCGGACTTCCTGTACGCGAACGCGTTCTTTCCGAACGCATCGACCTACGTGATGAGCGGCCTCGAGCCCGTCGGTCCGATACCTGATCTGACAAGATTGTCGCGCGGAACGGTCGGGGCGGGGCTGCGCGGCATCGAGGGGTCGCTGCGATCGGTTGTCTCGTACAGCTTCTTCCAGACAAAGGAAATGCGCCGCGAACTGGCGGCGACCCCGGTGAGAGGGACGCTGCCGGTCCTCTACGTGTTCCTCGCCCGGTCCGGAAAGACCATCCGCGACGTCACGCTGATCAGGCTCGATGAGAATGGATCGGTGCTGCCCGACAGCGGAGTTGAAGGCGGCAAAGGTGCGCGCGGCGCCAAGATCGTGTTCGCCGGAAGCGATGGACGCGAACGCACGCTCTACTATTTCGGCACCAATGTCGCCAACGACGGCTTCAAGGCCAGCGGGTTTGCCAAGTTCTGTGAACGCCTGGGAACCGGCGACGGGCTGGTCAAAAGCGCATCCTATCTTCTGCACGACAGCGGCTTCTCCGACGTGCGCAATTTTCTGGTTACGCACGCGCGCTTGCTGCTGCAGGACGACACCGGGGTTCCGGTGACCTATCTCGAGCGCGGCAATTGGCAGCTGCGCCCGTTCGGCCATTACATCGGTCCGATCAGCATTTTCCCCGGCAAATACCAGCCGAAGCTCGCTCGGTTGTTTGACCAAGGCCACGAGTCGATCGACTTCGGCATTGGGTACCGCTGGCGGTCGCAGGGTTCGAACCTGCTGATGGCGGTCAGGACCGACGCACCGCCGCCAGGGGCAACGGCGAGCACACAGGCTGGCTCCGTCTCAGGAGCAGCGGACGCCGTCGATCAGCCGGCAGCGATTGCGAACGTAGCGCCGGCCGCAGACGCCGAAGAGCCCAAATCAACCGACCGGAACAAGTCCGCGAGCAACGGCAAGCACCGAGACCGGTCCGCCCGTAGCCACAAGCGGCAAGTCGCCTATCGCGCGCCGTGGTTCTTCTGGTCCGGCGCCTGGCGCTGACCGAAGCGCGAGCTTGTGCCCCCGGCGCCCGGCTGCGGCCTGACAAACGCGGCCGTGTTCGCCGGAGCGTCAAAAGTCATTTGCCAGCGCTCGCATCGTCCGTCAGGACCGGCCGCACCCGATCGCCGTCGCGCAGGAACGCGCCGGCGCGCATAACCACAGTGTCGCCCTCCGCCAAACCCTTGGTGATCTGCACCTTCCCGTCGGACGTAAGGCCGGTCGTCACAGACCGCGTTTCGACGCGCTGGCCTCGCACGACTTGCACGACCGCCCCATCGCGCCCATAGAGCACGGCCGAGAGCGGAATGGCGATGCCACAGCTTTGACCAAGCATCACGGTTGCGCGCGCGAATGTGCCGACGCGGAGCGCCGGATTAGCCCCGACAAAAATTCGGGCTTCGCCCTGCTGGGTCGTAGGATCGATGGTCGGTGACACAAGTCGGACCCAGCCAGGCAGATCGCCGGCGCCAATGATTTTGACCTTGGCCACCTGGCCGGGCGACAGGCGCGCGAGGTTTTTCGCAGGCACTTCGGCCGACACCTCCAGGTCACCCCGGGCTATGATGGCGAAGAGCGGCTCTGCGTGCGCGGAGGCCATGGTTCCCACGACGGCAGCGCGCCGCAGGATGACCCCGGTGACCGGGGCCGGCACCGACGTGATCGCGCTTGTCGCGCCCGGCTGAGCGTCCGGCCGCGCGAGTTGCGCGAGCGGTTGGCCGGATTTGACGCTGTCGCCGACGTCGACCGACACCTGGGAAATCTGCAAGCCTTCCTGATCGGGACGGACCAAGACCTCGGATCGAGGCACCAGGACGCCGGTGACTGTCAGGGTGTCGGCGAAACAAGCGTTTTTTGCCTTGGTCGCCGTAACCGCCGTGCCAGGCGGCGATGACTCAGCGGCCGACAGCGGCGACGGCGCAAGGGCAAAAATGCTCAATGCGCCAATCAGGCATCGCCCGAAGGTGAACGGCGTCTGCATTCGCACGGCCTACCGACCCAACAAGTTGTGCAGCATTTCCGCGCCAAGGTCTTGCGGGTCCTTGCGTCCCGACTGCGTGGAGCCCGACGAAGAGGTCCTGCCTTTCTTGCTGCTGCTTTCCGGATCATCGAGAAGCGTGCTCAACCCCTGCCGGATCGTATCGAAAGCGCGGCCGCGCTGGTCCTGACCGAATAAACCCTGCCCCAAGGCCCGCAACCTGGCGTAGGCGGCGTCCGGATTCTCCAGGATTTCTGCGATGTCGGGATAGATGCGCGGCTCGCTCCACGGGCCTTGAATGACCACTGGGACGCCGAGACCGGCCACGTCGGTCGCGCCGCCTTGTCCCTGGAGGCTCATGACAAGTTTGGGGTCGAGCCTGAATTGCAGCGTCCGATTTACAAGATCGGCGGAGCCGATACCGCTCACGCGCAGCAGCGGACTGGCAAGCTGCAGGTCTTCCGTATTGGCTTGACCGTCCTTGATGCGAAACAGCGCGGTGAATTGGGTAAAGTCGGTTTTTTCGGCCGGGGTCTGTTGCCAACCCGAGAGCGTCATCGCGGTCAGGGTGCGAACCATCTTCGCGACATTGATGCCGCGGACTTCGCCGTCCTCGACCAGAAAATCGATCGAGCCGTTGAGGGTGGAGATCGCTGCCCGCTGGTTTGCGCCGGTTGCGCGCAAGTCGAGCGCGGCGCGCATGCGCCCATCAAGCACATGGAAATCGGCGACGTCCGAGAGCAGCGGCAAGGCGCGCACGCCGTTAAGATCGAGGTGCGCGGTTGACGTCGGAGGCGATCCCGACGCGTCCAGGCCCAACCGGCCTTCCGCGTGACCGCCATAGAATCCCGTCGTCGACAGAGCCACTTGCAGTCTTCCGCTGTGCAAGGTCGCCTGCATGAGCAGGGGGGCCACGTGAAACGCGTTGATGCTGAGTTCGGAGGTTGATACGCGAATGTTTGCGTCAACGAAGTTCAGGCCTTGGAGGCGAACGTCCTGGTCGCTCCATTGCGCCCCTTGGGCGGCCGGCCGCACGGCAAGACCCGCGTCCGCCGCATTGCCCGGAGACGACGCGCCGGCGCGGCCGAGAACAACATCGAGACGCTTAAGATCGAAGTCGGCCTCGACCAGAGGCTTGCTGGTTAGATCCGCAGTTGCCCAGCCGTTGAAACGGTCCTGGCCGATCGTGCCGGTCAATCCATTGATCGCCAACAGACCGGCCTTGAACCGGATGTTGGCGGCGCCCGTGATGGACTGCAACAGATCAGGCGCGTCAAATGCGAACTCGACGGGCACGCTTTGACCCGCGAAGCCATCCGCCAGCCCCGATGCCGTGAGTGACAGATGCACCGGATGATCATCCCAAAGGGCTCGCGCTTCGAGGCGGTCTTCCGAGCCCGCGATCGACGCCACAAGCTCGATGCCCTCGATTCGGCTCTCGACGGCGTTGGGTTGGCTTGCCAGCATAATCGCGCCGTCGGTGACAACGATGCGGTCGATGGTCGGTCGCACCGAGACCGGCGTCGCGCTGTCGGCTGATCCTGCAGCGGGACGACCCACCGCTCGCAGCGTGCGCTCGCGCAGCAGATCCTGCCGCAGGACCGGATGTTTGAGCGCAATCTCGGTAACGTGAGGACGACTCGAGAAAGCGCTCAGGGGCTCCACGGACAGCGCAAAACTCTGCGCCGTGAAGCGATCTATCAGAGCCGCGTCGCCCGCGCGGCTCACGCGGACATTTTTGGCCACGAATGTTAGTTGCGGCCACAACGTCAGCTTCGCCTCGGAGGCGTCGAGGCGGTATCCGGTCGCAGCTTCAAGGCGGTTGCTGACGGCGCCGACTAGAAGGCCGGCCGGGACCCCCACGACGGCGGCGAGCGCTCCAGCGACGAGCCCCACGATGAGCCCAATGGCGGCTATCTTGCGTGCCTTCATGGCGAGCTCCTCCGCGCGGCTTAGCCGGCGGCGGGTTTAGTGGACGAGCCTGACGACTGCTCGAGCGCTTCCTTGGAACTGATAAACCGCCGTCCGAACCTCCATGTGAAGCGGGCCGCGTCGTCCATGAAGGTGAACACGGCCGGGACAAACACCAGGGACAGCGCGGTCGAGAATAACAGCCCGCCGATAACCGCGATCGCCATGGGCGAGCGGAACTCGCCGCCCGCGCCGACGGCCAAAGCGCTCGGAAGCATGCCGGCCACCATCGCAACGGTGGTCATGATGATCGGTCGCGCCCGCTTCTGACCCGCGTCGATAATTGCCGCATTGCGCTCCATCCCGCGGTGCAAGGACTCGATCGCAAAATCGACCAGCATGATCGCGTTCTTGGTGACGATGCCCATCAACATCAGGATGCCGATCCAGACCGGCGTCGTGAGCTGCTTGTCGGTCAGCAGCAATGCGATGATGGCTCCGCCAATCGACAGCGGCAGTGAGAACAGGATTGTGATCGGCTGCAAAAAACTCGCGAACAACAGCACGAGCACAGCGTAAACCATCATCAGTCCCGCTCGCATCGCACTGGCGAAACCCGACGACAGTTCGTTCAAGCTCTCCGCATCGCCGGCTTGGCTCACGGTGATGCCTTTGGGAAGACCATGCATCACCGGCAGGTCGTTGATTTCGCGCATGGCGTCGCCAAGCGCGGACAAACCCACCAGATCGGCAGTAATGGCGGCTTGGCGGTCACGATCGTAGCGGTCGATGCTGGTCGGGCCTTGATCGAGCTTGATGTCGGCGATCGACGCTAGCGGCACGCTGCCGCCGCGACCCATCGGGACACGCAGTTGTTCGATGATCTGCGGATCCGCGCGCGCGCGGCCGTCGAGCTGCACCCGAATCGGAACCTGCCGGTCGCCGGCGTCGAATTTGGCAAGCGCGGGGCCTACGTCACCGATGGTTGCGACCCGAATGGTCTCCGAAAGGCTCTCGGTCGATACGCCGAGCCGCGCCGAAAGGTCGGTACGCGGGTGAATGCGAAGCTCCGGCCGGTCGAGGGCAGTTTCCGCGATAACGTTGGCGATCAGTGGTATGAGCCGCATCTGGCGCGCAAGCTCATCCGCAACCCCTGCGACGACCACGCCGTCCGGGCCAGTTACGACGAGCGATATGGCGCGCAGCCCGTTCTCGTCGACGAACCAGTAACGAATATCGGGAACGTCGTCGAGGTCGTGCCCGATGGCGAGCTCAAGTTCTTGCTGCGTAAGCGAGCGGTCGCCCTTTGGAGTGTAGTTGATGATGAGAGACGCGCGGCGAACCTCAGCCCCGCTGTTTGGCGACTTTCCGCCGTTGACAAAGACGCTTTTGACTTCCGGCCTGCTATGCAGCTTTGCGACAATGCCTTCGGTGACCTTTTCGGTATCCGTCAATTGCGATCCGGGCGGGAGTTCGACGGCCAACAGCGAACGTGCGCTGTCCTGTGCCGGCAGAAACCCTTTCGGCAGCAAATCGATGCTCCAGATCGACGCCGCAAACAGCACGAGACCGACCAAAATTGTGATCAATCGGTGGTTCACCGACCAGGTCACGAGCCGGGTGTAGGCCTGCAGTACGCGCCCAGGCTCCTTTTCCTCTTTGACGTCCGGCTTAAGGAAATACGCGGCCAGCATCGGTGTGACAAAACGCGCGGCCAGCAACGAAAAGAACACCTGCACCGAAACCGTGATGCCGAACTGCTTGAAAAACTGGCCGGCGATGCCCGACATGAAGCTTGCGGGAGTGAAGATCGCGATGATGGTGAGGCTGATGGCGATGACGGCAAGCCCGATTTCGTCGGCGGCGTCGATGGCGGCTTGATATGGCGATTTTCCGGTGCGCATATGGCGCACGATGTTTTCGATCTCGACGATCGCGTCATCGACCAGGATGCCGGTGCTCAGCGTGATCGCGAGGAAGCTGACGAGATTGAGCGAGAACCCGAGCAGGTCCATGGCCCAGAAAGCGGGAAAGATCGACAACGGCAACGAGACGGCGGCAATGGCCGTTGCGCGCAGGTCGCGCAGGAATAGGAACACGACGATCACCGCCAGTGCGGCGCCTTCGAACAGGGTGTGGATCGCCGCCTCATAGTTGCCGTGGGTGAAGTCGACCGAGGTGTCGATCAGCTTGAGATCGAATTCTGGGTTCGCTTGCTTGAGCTCATCGATGCGCTTCTGCACCGCGGCCGCGACCACGACGTCGCTTGCGCCTTTCGAGCGCTTGATTCCGAAGGCCACAATCGGCTCGCCGTCGAGCCGAGCGAAGGTACGCCGGTCAGCGATGGTATCAGTGACAATACCGAGGTCCTGCAGCCGGACCTCGCCCCCCATCGGTAGCGCAATCATTGTTTCTGCCAGTTCGTTGAGCGTGCGGGCTCCGCCGAGCGTGCGGATAGCTTCGTCGCGCCCGCCGATTTCCGCGCGGCCTCCGGCGAGGTCAACGTTGGTGCCGCGCAAGCGGCGGCTGACGTCGGCTGCGGTGAGGCCGACGGCCTGGAGCCGGTCCGGATCGAGCGAAACCAGAATTTCGCGATCGGCGCCGCCAATGCGCTCCACCTGGGCCACGCCGCGCACGCCCTGCAGGGCACGCTTAACGACGTCATCGACAAAGTAGGAGAGCTGCTCGGGAGTCTTGCCGGGGGCGATTGCGGCATAGGTGACGATCGGCAATCCGACGACGTCAACGCGCTGGATCAGCGGTTCGTCGA
>DATIPA010000098.1:0-12335 GCA_035472475.1 Xanthobacteraceae bacterium
GCGCGGCTGCCGAAGACGCGCTCGGGCAAGATCCTGCGCGGCACCATGAAGAAGATCGCCGACGGCGATGCCTGGACCATGCCGGCGACCATCGACGATCCGGCGATCCTGGATGAGATCGGCGGTGCCTTGAAAGGAAAAGGTATCGGCGCGGGTTGAAGTAGCTGCTGCCGGGGCACGCCGATACCGCAAGCGGGCGCGTTGCGTTTGCAAGCACCTGGCTGCGTTCACGCAAACATCGTCTTATTATTGTGAACTCACTTGCGAGAAACGAGGCGTAAGCCCAGGCAGGAGAAAACGCCATGCAGCACAGCACCGACCGCATCTTGACGACGCACGCCGGCAGCATTCCCCGCGGCGAACCGCTCGGGTCCATACTGATCGATCAGGAACAAGGCAAGCCGGTCGATCGCGCCAAGATCGCCGAGCTCACCGATGCGCGCGTCGCGCATGTGTTGCAGAAGCAGGCCGACGTCGGCATCGACAGCGCCAACGATGGCGAGCAGGGCCGCGTCGGCTTCCAGACCTACATCCCGCAGCGCATGGACGGCTTTGGCGGTGTATCGAAGCGGCCCTACGGCAAGGAGTTCATCGAGTTTCCCCAGTTCACGCAACGCATGCTGGCGCGCATCCCGAAGACCGGCAAAGTGTTCGATGCGCCCGAGGCGATCGGTGAACTCAAATATCGCGATACGGCGGCGATCGACGCGGAGATTGCCCGCTACAAGCGCTTGTCGGCGCCGATGGCATCGCGGTTTCGCGAATTCTTCATGAATGCGCCTTCGCCCGGGATCGTCGCGACCACCATGCTGAACGCGTACTACAAATCGCATAAGGACTATCTCGATGCGATCGCGCGCGAACTGCACGTCGAGTACAAGAAAGTCGTTGATGCCGGATTCGTGCTGCAGATAGACGCGCCCGACCTCGCGATGGAGCGCGTCCTGCTCTACCAGGACATGTCGGACGCCGAATTTGCCAAACTGGTCGAGCAGCACGTGGCAGCGCTGAATCGGGCCCTGCAGGGTCTGCCGCCGGACCGGGTCCGGCTGCACGTGTGCTGGGGCAATTGGGAAGGCCCGCACAAATACGACGTCGCGATGGAGGTGATCCTGCCGGCGCTCTATCAGGCGAACGTCGGCGCGCTCGGTCTCGAGTTCGCCAACCCGCGCCGCCAGCACGAGACCGCGGCGCTAAAAAAGCACAAGCTGCCCGCCCACATGCTGATGATCGCCGGAGTGATCGATTCCAAGAGCAACTTCATCGAGCATCCGGAAGTTGTCGCACAGCGGATCGAGAAGGTGGTCGCGGCCGTCGGTGATCGCGAGCGCGTGATGGCCGGCGTCGACTGCGGCTTCGGCACGTTCGTCGGCTGGGAATGGGTGACCGAAGACGTGGTCTGGGACAAATTGAAGACGCTGCGGACCGGAGCCGATATTGCCTCGGCGCGACTATGGGGCAAGCAGCGGGCCGCGTAGCCGGCCGCTCAATGGTATCCGATGTCGGCACGCACCTTGCCGCGAAACACCCAGTACGACCAGCCGGTGTAGAGCAGGATGATCGGCAGCAGAAAGAGCGTGCCGATCAGCAAGAAGGCCTGGGTGCTTGGCGACGACGCGGCCTGGTGAAGCGTGAAATGTCCCGGCACGATCATTGGCCACAGGCTGATGGCAATGCCCAGATACGACATGACGAACAGGCCCAAGGAGGCAATGAAAGGACCGTACTCGGATTCATTGTTGAGCGAGCGCCACGCGTACCAGACCAGGACGAGGGTGATGACCGGGACCGGCACCAGGAACGCGATGTTCGGCCAGGAGAACCAACGCGCCGCAATATGCGGGTCGGCGTAAGGCGTCCACAGGCTGACGATGCCAACCGCCAGGGCAGTGATGATCAAGCACCAGCGGCCGAACGCCCTGGCCCAATCTTGCAGCGCGCCTTCGGTTTTGATCACCAGCCAACCGGAACCTAACAACGCATAGCCGAACATCAAAGCAACGCCCGTGAAGATTGAAAACGGCGTGAAACAGTCCCACGAGCTTCCGACAAACTGCCGTCCTTCGACGTGGTAGCCCTGGATGAACGAACCCAGGATCACGCCTTGCGCGAACGCAGCTAGTGCGGAACCCGCCGCAAAGCCGTAGTCCCAGAAGGTTCGGTGTTCGGCGTCGCGATATCGAAATTCGAACGCGAGCCCGCGAAAGATCAATGCGAGCAGCATCAGCAGGATCGGAAAATACGCCGCCGGAATGATGATCGCGAAGGCAACCGGAAACGCCGCGAGCAGGCCGACGCCGCCCAGGATGAGCCAGGTCTCGTTGCCGTCCCAGATCGGCGCAATCGAGTTCATGAGCAAGTCGCGGGCGCGGCGATCGGGCGCGAAGTTGTAGAGCATGCCGACGCCGAGGTCGAAGCCGTCGAGCGCGACGTAGAGGAAGACCCCGATTGCCAGGATCGTAGTCCAAATCGGTACGAGATCGAGCGCAGGCATCATCTCGACCTTTCTGGTGCGGCGGGCGCCAAGGCATCGATCGGCGCGTGTGGGTGGCCGCTGACGATCGGCGCCGCCTCCTCTTCGCCGGTCGGACCGCGCCAGACGAGGCGCAGCATGGTGCCGAGCCCGACCGGATAGACCACGAGATAAACCACGACGTACAACACGAATGAGAGCAGCACGTCTGGCCCCGCCAGCGACGGCGAGACCGAATCGGCCGTTCGCATCAACCCGTAGATCGTCCAGGGTTGGCGGCCGACCTCGGTCGTGGTCCAGCCGGCGATCACGGCGATGAACCCGAAACTGGCCGCGAGCTGACAAAGCCGCAGATACCAGCGGCTCTCGTCGAGCCGGCCGCGCGCGAGCAGCACAAAGCCGATCACCACAACTGCCAGCATCAGCATGGCGATCCCCACCATGATGCGGAACGCGAAATAGACAATCGCCACCGGCGGACGCTGGTCGGCGGGAAAATCCTTCAGGCCTTTGACCGCGCCATCCCAGGAGTGGGTGAGATAGAGGCTCCCGAGGTGCGGGACCTCGATCTCGTACAGATTGCGCTCTTCCTTGGCGTCGGGCCAGCCGATGATTGAGGCCGGGACGCTGCGGCCGCCGTCCCAAAGGCCTTCGATCGCGGCGAGCTTGGCCGGTTGGTATTCAAGCGTGTTGAGCCCGTGCATGTCGCCGAGGACCATCTGCACCGGGACGAAGATCGCGAGGAACCACAGGGCAAGACGCATCATCATGCGTCCCTCGGCCCAACGCTGTCCGCATGCGACCGTGTAAGCCCCAACTCCGAGCACGACGAAAGCCGTGGTCACGTAGAAGCCGCTGACCGTGTGGGCGAGCCGGTAGATGAATGACGGGCTGAAGACGATCTCCAACCAATCTTTCGGGAAAAATCGGCCATCGATCATCTCGTAGCCGGCGGGCGTCTGCATCCAGCTGTTGGTGGCAAGGATCCAGAACGACGACGACAATGTCCCGACGGCCACGAGCACGGCCGCGACGAAATGCATCGGCGGCGGCACCAGCTTTCGACCAAACAAAAGCACGCCGAGGAAGGTCGCTTCGAGGAAGAACGCGGTCAAACCTTCATATGCAAGCAGCGGCGATATGATGTTGCCGGCGACGTCGGAGAACCGGCTCCAGTTGGTCCCGAACTGGAACGGCATGACGATACCGGTCACGACCCCCATGCCGAAGGAAATCGCGAATATCCGCAACCAGAACTGCGAGAGCGCCAGGAAGACGGGGCGCCTGGTCAGCGTATAAGCGCCCTCAAGAAAGGCGATGAATGACGCTAACCCGACCGTGAACGCGGGAAGAAGAATGTGCCATCCCACGACCCAAGCGAATTGAATACGTGAGAGCAGCTCCGGATCCAGGTGCATGGTCGATCGCCCCGCGTATCGCACCCCTAACATACAGGAGTTTCGCCCCGGTGACGATATCCGGGCGATAAATCGGAACTACGCTCGCAACGCGGGCTTGACCTCGCCGCTTCGATGCGGGACCCATGACTGAGAGCCGCGGAAATAAACAGGGCTCGCGCACGGGATGATTTCGAGGATGCTCCGGACCATTGATCTGCCATGACGGAGCTGATCCATTACTACGGCGCCTGGGTCGTGTTCATTCTCGTCTTCCTCGAAGCGATCGGCCTGCCGTTTCCCGGAGAAACAGTTCTCGTCACCGCTGCGATCTACGCCGGCACGACGCAGAATCTCAGTATCGGGCTGGTGTTGCTTGCCGCCGTCGTCGGGGCGACGCTCGGAAGTGCGATTGGCTTCTGGGTTGGCGAGCGCTACGGTTACCCATTGCTGCTGCGCTATGGCGGCTACGTCGGGCTGACCGAGGCGCGGATCAAGATCGTACAGTACCTGTTCCAGCGTTACGGCACGGGCGTCGTGCTGGTGGCGCGCTTCGTCGCGGTGCTGCGCTCGCTCGCCTCGATTATCGCAGGCGCGAGCCAGATGCCGTTCGTGAGCTTCATGGTCGCCACCACAGCGGGCGCTATCGCTTGGGCGCTGGTCTACGGGCTTGCGGCATATTATCTGGGCAAGGAAATCGAGCACTATGCGCGGCCGGTGGCCGTCACCCTCGCCATCGTCGGTGCGATCGCGATCGTCGCAGGGTTGATATATTGGCGTCGAAAGGAACAAGAGCTTGCGGCGGCTGCCGAACGCGCAATTCCGGGTCCGCTGCGAATAGATAACTAGGGCGTCAGCCATGAGCAATCCATACGGCTTTCCGCAATATGTCATCGACCGCGTCATGGCCAAGCGCGGGCGGCTCAACGTGTTCGACCGCTTCGATCCGGTTCGCACGGCGCTGCTGGTCATCGACATGCAGAACTTCTACGTCGGCGAGATCGCGTCAGTGGTCGGCATCATTCCCAACATCAACCGGATCGCGCGCGAGCTGCGCGCGCGCCTCGGTATGGTCGCGTGGGTCGGGATGACGGCGGGCGAGGGCGGCGACAGCCTGTGGCCGATCTACCACGATTATTTCTTCACCCCGGAGAAGGGCGCCAATCACCGCGACCAGCTTTCCGCCGGTCATCCGGGCCACAAGTTTCACGCCGACCTCGAGATCGGGCAGGGCGACGCTATTATCTACAAGAGCCGCTTCAGCCCTTTCATCGCGGGCGCTTCCAACATCGAAGAGGTCTTGAACGCGCGCGGCATCGACAGCCTGATCGTCGCCGGCACCGCCACCAACATGTGTTGCGAGTCGGCGGCGCGCGATGCGATGATGCGCGACTATAAGGTAGTGATGGTTTCGGACGCCAATGGGGCCCGCTATCCGGAGGATCACCTCGCCGGGCTGACCTCATTCTTCCAGAGTTTTGGCGACGTGCGCACGACTGACGAAGTGATCAACGATCTGCTGCAGCCGCAGGACGCGAGAACGGCGGCAGAATAGCGAGACCGAACCGCCGTTTCGCTAGTTTTGATGACCATGAGATCGAGCGAATTACAACTAAGCCGCCTGCAGCAGCCCCTGCACCTGCGGCCACGGATCAGGCGCGAGGTTCTTGAACGGCGCCCAGTCTGAATCGGTCATCCGGTCGAGAATCGCTTCCTTGGTCGATGGCCGCCCGCACGCGCTCCCACCATTTCGCAACGCCGGGATATTTGTCCCACAACGGATTAAGCCGCAGCAGCTCAAGCCGCAGCACGTAGGGGATCACCGCGGCTTCCGCGAGCGAATAGGCGTCGCCTGCGAGATAAGGTCCGCCCGCCATCGCGTCGTCAATCCACGCAAGCAGCTTCTTGTGATGTGCCAACGCGTCGGCGACATAAACTGATTGAAGGCCGTGCGTGACCACATCCGCCTTGTACTCGCCGCGCTTTCTGATCGGCGACTTCGCAAACTCGGCATTGCGCTGGGCTTCCGGGATCCGCAGCAGCGCCGGGCGAAATGCCGTGGCGAAGGTGAGGATCATGCAGGAGTTGTGCACATATTCGTCGATCAGCTTGTTGAACTGCCTGACCTTTGCGCGGGCGACCGGCGCTTTGGGCATCAACGGAGGGTTCGCAAAGACTTCGTCGAGATAATAAAGAATGACGGCCGACTCAGTGATTGCCTGGCCATCATGAATCAGCGTCGGGACCACGCCGTTTGGATTGAGCTTGAGATAGGCGGGGTCGAACTGATCGCCGTTAAGCTTCATCAGATGCTCGTTGCAGGGCAGTTTCTTTTCGTTGAGCGCGAGACGGATCTTCTGCGCGCAGACCGAATTTACGCTGTGATAGAGCTCGAGCATGGCTGCCTCCCTGTCACTCAAACCGGATCGATGGAACTGGTACGCTATGTCCGGTGGATCGAGCCGGCAAGGCGTCGTTCTCGAATAGTTCCATCGATCTGCGGGCGAGGGCGAACCTGACTGTCCGGTAGCGCGTTAACGGTTGATTCGACCAATCCGGCTAGATTGAGCTATCCTCTCAGGCTGCATCCGAGCACGAGTTACCTTGCGTTAAGGAGTAGGTCATGGCCCCGCGCGCGTATTGGAAGGGTTATCTGAAACTGTCGCTGGTTTCGTGCCCGATTGCGCTCTATCCGGCCTCGTCGAGCTCGGAGCGGGTGTCCTTCAATCGGATCAACAAGAAGACCGGTCACCGGCTCAAGCAGCAAATGGTCGACGCCGAGACCGGCGAGCCGGTCGAGAAGGATGACATCGGCCGCGGTTACGAGGCGGCCAAGAACCAGTTCATCCTGGTCGAAGACGAAGAAATCGACAAGATCAAGATCGAGAGCACGCACACGATCGAGATCGACAACTTCGTGCCGCGCGCCGAGATCGACGACCGCTATCTCGACAGTCCCTATTATATTGCGCCGACCGACAAGGTGGGGCAGGAGGCGTTTTCGGTCATTCGCGACGCCATGAGCGACAAGAAGATGGTCGGGCTCGCCCGGGTCGTGCTCTATCGGCGCGAACACGTAGTCATGCTGGAGCCGTTCGAGAAGGGATTGCTCGCGACCACGCTGCGTTATGCATATGAAGTCCGCGGCGCCAAGGAGTATTTCGAGGACATCCCGGATCTGAAGCTGCCCGCGGAGATGCGCAAGCTCGCGACCCACATTGTCGAGACCAAGGAAGCCCACTTCGAGCCGGAGAAATACCAGGACCACTACGAGAATGCGCTGATCGAGCTGTTGCGCAAGAAGAAGGCCGGGATGCCGATCGAGCCGATGGTAGAGGAACCCACCACCCATCGGGTGATCAACCTGATGGATGCACTGAGGGCGAGCATCAACGCCGACGCCAAGAAACCGGCCGCGGCCTCGACCGGCGCGCGCCGCGCCGCCAAGAAGAAATCCGCGCGCGGCTGACGCGACCCGCACCGCGTCGTGAAACGGCGACGGCCCGGACAGGCCCGGCTTTCGCGCCGCCATCTCGTTCAAAAAAAGCGGAACGTGCTTTAGCACCGCGCCTTCCGGTCTGCACCGTGCTACGCTAGCGCGACGCGGTGAGCGCGAGGCGCCATGTTCAATCCGACCCAGGTCGTCATCGAAGCGTTCGTGCGCGAACTGCAGGCGAGCTACCTGCATGTCTACGGCGTGCTCGAGCCGGATTACCCCGGCATCATCGCGTTCGTGGGCCGCGTGGCGATGGAGAACATCGCCAACAGCGATGCCCCCTATCACAACGCCGAGCACACCATGATGGTGACGCTTGTCGGCCAGGAGATTTTGCGCGGCAAGCACATCCGCGAAGGCGGCGTCACTCCGCGCGACTGGCTGCATTTCATCGTCTCGCTGCTATGCCATGACATCGGCTACGTCCGCGGCGTCTGCCTGCGCGACGGCAACAGCCGCTATGTCTGCAACGAGCAGGGCGACCTGATCACGGTGCCGGACGGGTCGACCGACGCGTCGATGACCCCCTATCACGTGTCGCGATCGAAGGTGTTTGTGCGCGAGCGGTTCGGGAGCGCGCGGCTCGCCCATTTCGATACCCTGGTGATCGAGCGCAACATCGAGCACACGCGATTTCCGGTGCCGGAAGACGAAACCCATGCCGATACCGCCGACTTTCCGGGCCTGGTGCGTGCGGCCGATCTGATCGGGCAGCTTGCCGACGTCAACTACCTGCGCAAGATCCCGGCACTGTTCGCCGAGTTCGAGGAGATCGGCGCCAACCAGAAGCTTGGCTACCGGAGTTCCGCGGACTTGCGCGCCAAGTATCCGGAATTTTTCTGGAAAGTGGTGACCCCATACATCGGCGACGCCCTGCGCTATCTGAGCCTCACGCAGGAAGGCAAACTGTGGATATCGAACCTTTATTCCCACGTCTTTTCCCAGGAGCATCGCCATCGCCTCCTGGATATGGAGTCATAGGGTTCGGCAACTCACGCGCTCCCGGGCCATGACCTTGGATCAAGATCGCTCGCCGCTCCAAGGAACGCTCGCCTTCACGGGGCGGCTGGCGTCGATGAAGCGTGCCGAAGCGTTCGCTCTGGTTCGCGCGCGCGGGGGGACGCCCAGCCGTGGCGTCACGCGCAGCACCGATGCACTGGTGGTCGGTGGGCTCGGCTGGCCGCTGCTTCCGGATGGCCAATTGTCCAAAAGCCTGAGCCGCGCGCAGTCCCTCGGCGTGCCGATTGTCAGCGAGCGGCGTCTGCTGGAGTGGGCCGGGCGCGAGCTTCCGGACGAGGAAGCGCGGGCCTATTCCGCCGAACAGCTGGCGGCGCTCAGCGGGCTTCCGCTCGATGTCGTCAGGCAGCTCGCTTTGTTTGGTCTCCTGGACCCGCGCGATGGCCTGCATCCCTATCGCGATGTGATGGCGGTTCGGCAATTTGCGACATTGTTTGATGCCGGCGTCGGATTGTCCGTGATTACCTCGAGCTTGCATGAGATCCGCCGCTGGCTGCCGGAGGCGGGCCTGTCGAATCTCAAACTTTATCCGGCCTCGGCCGATGCCATTCTGGTGGAGCAGCTCAAGGGCCGTACCGACAAGACCGGGCAATTCGTGCTGCCGGTCGACGAGAGCGTGCGCAACCCCGAGGACAACCCCGATATGCTGTTCGAGGAGGCGCAGGCGGCGGAAGAAGCTTCGGCGTTTGAGACCGCGCAACGGCTTTATCGGCGCGTCATGCGGATCGACCCGGATGACCCGGCGGCCCCGTTCAACCTCGGCAACCTGTTGCGGTCGGCCGGCAAAAAGGTCGAAGCCGAGGCGGCCTATCGGGCGGCGCTCAAGGCCGATCCGGAATTTTCCGAAGCTTGGTACAACCTCGCTGATCTGCTGGAGACGCAAGGCCGCACCGAACCGGCGGTCGATTGCCTGCAGCGGGCGCTCAAGGCCGATCCCGACTACGTGGACGCGACCTACAACCTGGCGCGGCTGCTGCATCGTGACGGCAGGCACCTCGACGCGGCCGTGTATTGGCGGCGTTACCTTGCACTCGACGACACCTCCGAATGGGCGGCCTTTGCCAAGCGTGCGCTGAAATTCTGCGAAATCCAGATCGCGCATTCATGACAGCGCCGCGCAAAGGCAAGGCGAGGAAGACCAACCCCAAGCCCAAGACGGCTTCGTCGGCGCGCGCTTCGCTCAAGCGTTATCGTGAGAAGCGCGACTTCGCGCGCACCAGCGAACCGAAGCCCGAGCCAAAGCCGAAACGCGAAGCCGGCGGTCCGTTGCGGTTTGTGGTGCAGAAACACGCAGCGCGCCGGGTGCACTACGACCTGCGGCTTGAGCTCGACGGCGTGCTCAAAAGCTGGGCCGTAACGCGCGGCCCGAGCCTCGTGATTGGGGACAAGCGGCTCGCGGTCCACACCGAGGATCACCCGATCGACTACCTGGAGTTCGAGGGCAATATCCCGCGCGGCGAATACGGCGCCGGCGCCATGATCGTTTGGGATCGCGGCTACTGGATGCCGCAAGGCGATCCACACAAGGCTCTGCACAAGGGCCACCTGGAATTCGCATTGGCCGGACAGCGCCTCAACGGCAGATGGCACCTGGTGCGGATCAGGCCGCGTCCTGGCGAGAAGACGGAGCCGTGGTTGCTGATCAAGGCGGAGGACGAGTTCGCGCGCACGGCCGGCGACTCGGCAATCATCGACGAGGAGACCACCTCGTTTCTCAGCGGACGCACCACCGAGGAACTAGCCGCGCAAGGCGGGCTGCGCGCCGATCATGCCGGCCGCGCCAAGATCGTGCGCGCGCGCAAGGCGGTCGGACCGATGGTCGAGGCGGTGCGCGGCGCGCGCAAGGGAATTCTGCCGCCGTTCCTGGAGCCGAGCCAGGCGCTGACCGCCGAGCGCCCGCCGACCGGCGACAAATGGGTGCACGAGATCAAATACGACGGCTATCGGATCCAGGCCCGTATCGACGGCAAGACCATCAAGCTTCTGACCCGCAAGGCGCTCGATTGGACCGAGCGGTTTCCGCATCTGGTCACGGCACTGCGCGGCTTGCAGCTCGCATCCGCCTGGATCGACGGCGAGATCGTGGTTGAGGACTCGGCCGGGATGCCGAGCTTCAACCTGCTGCAAGCTGCGATCAGCGAGGGCCGCGACGAGCGGCTGCGCTATTTCGTCTTTGACCTGCTCTATTGCGAGGGCTTCGACCTCACCAAGGCAAGCTTGCTCGATCGCAAGACGTTGCTGAAGCAACTCGTCGAGAACCTGCCGACGAATTCGCCGATCCGCTACAGCGAACACCTTGCGCAGGACGGACCGACCATGTTCGAGCACGCGTGCCGGCTCGGCCTTGAGGGCATTGTCTCCAAGCGCGCCGACCTGCCGTATCGGCCGGGACGCGGCGACCATTGGATCAAGACCAAGAGCGTGCTGCGTCAGGAATTCGTGATCGTCGGCTATACGCCGTCCACTGCGGAAACGAAGTCGATCGGGTCGCTGGCGCTTGGCTACTATCGCGACGATGAGCTCTACTATGCGGGCAACGTCGGCACCGGCTATTCGATCCAGCAGGCGAAACTTCTGCGCAAGGAACTCGAGAAGCTCCAGATCGCCAAGCCGAAGTTTGCACGGCCGCTGCCGGCGGGTCTGGACAAGACCCTTCGCTGGGTTGAGCCCACGCTCGTCGGCGAAGTCGAATTTCGCGGCTGGTCGACGGATACGCTGGTCCGTCAGGCCTCATTCAAGGGCTTACGCGAGGACCGGCCGGCGCAAGAAATCGAGCTTGAGGTGGCCCCACAACGCGCGCCGGCAAACCAACGCAAGCAAGTAAGCGCAACGGGCCAGTGGGCCGGGATCCGCCTGACGCATCCCGAGCGGATTCTGTGGCCGCAAACCGGTGTCACCAAGCAAGGGCTCGCGGAGTTTTACACCGAGATCGCCGACTGGATTTTGCCGCACGTCGCCGGCCGCGTCCTGAGCCTGGTGCGCTGTCCCTCGGGGGTCGCCGAGAAATGCTTTTTTGCCAAGCATGCGTGGGCCGGCATCAGCGACGTGGTGCGCCGTGTCGACGTTGGCGAGGGCGAAGAACCCATGCTGGTGCTCGATGACCTCGCCGGCCTGATCACCCTCGTGCAGGCGAGCGTGATCGAAATCCATCCGTGGGGTTCGACCTTCAGCCGTCTCGAGGAGCCCGACCGCCTGATCTTCGATCTCGATCCGGGCGAGGATGTGCCATGGAGCGCGGTGATCGAGGCGGCGCACGAGGTGCGCGCGCGGCTCGACGACCTGGGTCTGGTGAGCTTCGTCAAGACGTCGGGCGGGAAGGGCCTGCATGTTGTGGTTCCCATTACGCCCGGCACCGGTTGGGACGAGGCCAAGGCGTTCACCAAATCAATCGCCGATGCCATGGCCAAGCAGAAGCCCGACCGCTACCTCGCATTCATGACCAAGAAAGCGCGCCGCGGGCGGATTTTTGTCGATTACCTGCGCAACGGCCGTGGCGCGACTGCGGTCGGACCCTATTCGCCGCGCACATTGCCGGACGCCTCGGTGTCAACGCCGCTCGACTGGAACGAATTGTCGGAAGGAATTCGCCCCGATCACTTCAAGATCGACAATCTGCGCCAGCGGCTGGATGTGCTCAAACGGGATCCGTGGCGCGAGATCGGCAAGGTCAGACAAAAGCTCCCGGCCGGATAAACGCATCCGAGGGTGTTCATTCGATGACCTTGTCGGCTCGAAGCGAGAACCACCGAAGTGCGGGTTGAGCGTCGGAAGGTCGGCCGGTACATCAATCCCTCGGTTCGCAATCTCCGCCCAGCGGCCGCATATCCGTTTCGCATTGCGCTATGGTTTGGTACACGCACGAGCGAGTGCTGGAATAAGGAACTCCACACCAAGGTAGGTTGGTCCCCTCTCGACCCCCTGCGCTAGCGCTGCCGCCCTTGTCGCTTCTAGC
>DATIPA010000099.1:0-9589 GCA_035472475.1 Xanthobacteraceae bacterium
ATCCACGCGATGAAGATCAGGAAGGTAATGTGGATGCGGATCGCCGTGCCGGCGATCCGGCCGATCATCAACGACCAACCCATGGAGGCCTCGTTTGCTACATCTCCCTCACGCGGGGAGAGGTAAAGACACCTACGCCACCGCGCGCTCGGGTTCGTCCTTGCGGGCGGGATCGAGCGCCGCCGCCACGGCTTCCTCAACCCGCTCCAGCCAGACGAACTCCAGCTCCTTGCGCACGTCTTCCGGGATATCCTCGTAGTCCTTGCGGTTGCGAGCCGGCAGCATGACCCGGCGAATGCCGGCGCGCGCCGCCGCGACGACCTTTTCCTTGATGCCGCCAACGGGCAGCACCAGCCCGCGCAGGCTGATCTCGCCCGTCATTGCCGTATCGCTGCGGATCGTGCGCTCGGTCATCAGCGACACCAGCGCCATGAACATTGCGACCCCCGCGCTCGGTCCGTCCTTCGGGGTCGCGCCCGCCGGCACGTGGATATGAATGTCGGCCTTGTCGAACCGGGCCGGGTCGATCTCCAGCGCGGCGGCGCGGTTCTTGACGATGCTCAGCGCCGCCTGCGCGCTCTCCTTCATCACCTCGCCGAGCTGACCGGTGAGAATAAGCCTGCCCGAACCCGGTATGCGCGTCGCCTCGATGAACAGAATATCGCCGCCGACCGGCGTCCAGGCGAGTCCGGTCGCAACGCCGGGCACGCTGGTGCGCATCGCGGCTTCGTTTTCGAATTGCGGCGGTCCCAGGATAGCGCCGAGGTCGGCCGCCGTGATCCGGATCGGCCCGGTCTGCCCTTCTGCGAAGCGGACCGCCGCATGGCGCAGCACCTTGCCGATCTCACGCTCGAGATTGCGCACGCCCGCCTCGCGCGTGTAGCTCTGGATGATCTCGCGCAGCACATCATCGCCAAGCTCGACCTGGCCGGCCTTGAGGCCATTGGCCTCGAGCTGGCGGCGCACCAGGTAGCGGCGCGCGATCTGCAGCTTCTCGTCGGCGGTGTAGCCGGCGAGCGAGATGATCTCCATGCGGTCGCGCAGCGGCCCCGGGACGGTGTCCAGCATGTTGGCGGTGGTGATGAACACCACGCGGCTCAAATCGAACGGCACGCCGAGATAGTTGTCGCGGAAGGTGTTGTTCTGCTCCGGATCGAGTACCTCGAGCAACGCCGCCGACGGATCGCCCTGGATGCCGGCGCCGAGCTTGTCGATCTCGTCGAGCATCATGACGCTGTCGCGGGCGCCGGCCTTGCGGATTGCCTGGATGATGTTGCCCGGCATGGCGCCGATGTAGGTCCGCCGATGGCCGCGGATTTCGGCCTCGTCATGCACGCCGCCGAGGCTCACGCGCACGAACTTGCGCTTCATCGCGCGCGCGATCGACTGGCCGAGCGAGGTCTTGCCGACGCCGGGCGGGCCGACAAAGCACAGGATCGGCGCCTTGCCCTGCGGCGCGAGCTTGCGCACCGCCAAGTACTCGACGATGCGGCGCTTGATCTTGTCGAGCCCGTAATGATCCTCATCGAGGATGCGGCGCGCCTCGCCGATGTCGATCGGCTGCTCGTCGGGCAGAGCCCACGGCAGCTCGATCAGCCAGTCGAGATAGGTGCGCACCATGCCGTACTCGGCGGCCGCTTCCGGCATGCGCTCGAGCCGGCGCAGCTCGCGGCGCGCCTGCTCCTCGATATCCTTCGGCATCTTGGCCTTGGTGATCGCCTCGCTGAGCTCGGCGATCTCGGCGCTCTTGCCGGCATCGCCCTCACCCAGCTGCTTCTGGATCGCCGCCATCTGCTCGCGCAGCAATACCTCGCGCTGGCGCTCGTCGAGCGCCTGCTTGGTCTGGCGGCCGATTTCCTGCGACAGGCGCAGCACCTCGATGCGATGCGCGAGCAGCCGTGACACCTTGTCGATGCGCGCGCCGACATCGATCGTCTCCAGGATCTCCTGCTTCTCCTCGGGCGAGATATCCATCGTTCCGGCCGTGAAGTCGGCGAGCGCACCGGGCGTCGCGATGTTGGAGATCGCGGCGACCAGTTCCTCCGGCGCCTGCGGCAAAAGCTGCGCGGCCTCCAGTGCCTGTCCGCGCAGGTTCACGAAGCGAGCCTCAATCTCATTCGAGCGCACTTCCTGGTCGGGAAGGCGCGACACCCGCGCCACGAAGAACGGCCAGCCGTTGAGAAACTCGACGATCTGAAACCGTTCCTGGCCCTGACAGATCAGGTGATGCGAGCCGTCCGGCGCCGTCATGTAGCGGACCACATTGGCGACGGTCCCGAAGCGGTGCAGGTCGATCGCCGCCGGATCAGCCACCTCGGCGTCCCGTTGCATCAGGATCCCGATTTGGCGCTGCTCGCGCACGGCCTGTTGCGCGGCCGCAATCGAGCGCGGCCGGCCGACTGTGATCGGGGCGACCAGACCCGGAAACAGCACCATCTTGCGCACCGGGACGATGACCAGCGCGTCGGACGGCAAAGGTGGGGAGTTGCGCGCTTGTTCGTCAGCCATGGCCGGCCTCCGATTTGCGCAGCGTGATCACCAGACAGCCGTCCGCGGCCGACCGCCGAACGTCGCGATAACGGCCGGTCGGCAGGCGCACCCGGCGCTCGAATCGTCCCTGCGGCAGTTCGAGCCGGTGGATCGTGGCCGTGCGCAGCTCCGGCGGCAGCACGCGGGTTCCGGCGATGACCAGGTCGGCGCCATCGATGACGGCCTCCGCCTTGTCGAGGCTCACCCCCGGCAGCGCCACAAAAATCAGCACCTCGCGCTCGGTCTCAATGATGTCGACCGGCGGCTCCCAGGCTCCGGAATGCCGGGGCTGAAAGAACTGCCGGTGCAACCGTTCGGCGCGGGCGAGCTGATCGCACGCTTCCGACCACATCCAATCAAAGTCTCTATTCATGGCTGATCCCACTCGACCCGATTAAATGTGTGCGCGAAGAGCTGCGGAATCAATGACCTGCCGGTCCGGCCGCGCGCCGACGGGTCAGGCCGAAACATCCGGCCTTTGCTGTCTTGGTTGATCAAAAGGCCCGACACCCAGTGCGGCGGCCGCAACACGGGCAATCTGCCCCGCCCGCTGGCGGCAACTAGGTATGGAAAACTGTCATATAGATGACTTATCATGCGCGGGTTGGGGGTTGAATCGCGGAACGGGTGGACCGTCGAATGCCCGTAGTTGGCTGGCTGGGATGGGGAAATCCCTACCCTGGCAATGGTGGAACCTGCTGCCGTCGCAAGACCGTCAGCCGGAACCCTTGGACGCGCCCGCCGCGACGTACTCCGGCTCGAGTCTCCGCATGAGCGTCATGCGCGCGTTGATGGTGTGCGCCGGTCTGTCCGGTCTTCTGAGCGGCTGCGGACAGAGCCCGATCAGCACGTTCACCATCGTGTCCGGCTCGGAGAACCGCACGCTGGAGCCGATCGTGCAGGCGTTCTGCAAGGAGCAGAAGGTCGCCTGTACCTTCGAATACATGGGATCGCTGGATATCGGGATGGCGGTTGCGGACAATCGCGGCGTCTTCGACGCGGTCTGGCCAGCCAACAGCGTCTGGATCGACCTGTTCGATCGCAACAAACGCGTGATTGACCTCACATCGATCATGCGGTCGCCGGTGGTCCTGGGCGTCCGCGTCGGCAAGGCGCGCGAGCTCGGCTGGATCGACCGCGCAGTCTCGTCGCGCGACATCGACGAGGCGGTGCGCGCCAAGCGATTGACCTACCTGGCGAGTTCGGCAACGCAATCGAACTCGGGCGCCAGCGCCTACATCACCATGCTGTCGGCCGCGCTTGGCGGCCCAAGCACCATCACGCTCGCGGACTTGGAGCGCCCGGACGTGCGCGACAAGGTGCGCTCGCTGCTGTCCGGCATCAGTCGGACCGCCGGCTCGAGCGCCTGGTTGGCCGATCTCTACCTCAAGGGGTTGAGCCAGGGCGTTCAGTACGACGCGATGTGGAACTACGAGGCGGTGATGGCGGAGACCAACCAGATCCTCAAGGATCGCAATCAGGAGCTCCTGTACGCGATCTATCCGAGCGACGGCGTGGCGCTTGCGAACAGTCCGCTGGGTTACATCGATCGCGGCCGCGGCCCGAGCGCGTTGAACTTCTTCAAGGCGCTACAGGCCCACCTGCTCTCCCCGGAGATCCAAAAGCGCCTGGTCGGATCGTTCCGCCGCCCGGCCGTGGGCGAAGTGACCGGCGTGCCGCCGGATCCGGCCTGGAACTACGACCCGACCCGGCCCTTGAAGCTGATCCGGATGCCCGAGCCGGCGGTCATGCGCACCGCGCTCGATCTCTATCAGGATGCCTTGCGGCGGCCGTCGCTCACCGTCTATTGCCTGGATTTCTCCAGCGACATGCGCGGGCAAGGCGACAAGGCGATGCAGCAGGCGATGAATTTCATCCTGTCGCGCGACCAGGCGGCGCCGTTGTTGGTCCAGCATGCGTCGGCCGACCAGATCGTCGTCATTCCGTTCGACAGCACCACGCGCGAGGTCGTCCGCGGCTCCGGCAGTCCGGCCGATCAGACGCGCCTGCTCAATGTGGTCAAGGCCCAGCAGCCGAATGGCGGGAGCGACTTCTATGCCTGCGCGGAACGCGGGCTGGAGGAGGTTTTGTCGACCCCGAACTCGCTCAGTTATTTGCCCGCCATCGTTGTGATGACCAACGGGAAGAGCGACGACCGCCTGCAGGAGTTCCTGATCCGCTGGCGCGCGAGCCACCGCGATATTCCGATCTTCGGCATCACGTTTGGCGACGGCGACACGACACAGCTGGCACGCCTGACCGAAGCGACGCGCGGGCGCGTGTTCGACGGGACCACTGACCTGACCGAGGCGTTCCGATCCGTTCGCGGGTACAATTAGCGGCCCGGGCGGCCCTTAGGATGGTTGACCCCGCACGCGATGCGGTGGGAACCCGTGAACATACTGCCCTCGAAAGCGATGGGTTTTGCAACAGCAAAACCGTCGCGGCTCAGCTCAGGTTTCGCAGGCCTGAACGATTTTCGGGAGATAGCTCTGGCAGAAGTCCAGATATGTCCTGACGATCGTGGATTGGTGACGGTGAGGCGGATAGAGCAGATTGATGGGCCACTCCGGCAACGGGTACTGCGGCAGCAATGGCACCAGGCGCTTCTCCCTGATGGGCGCGGCTGCCAGGAAGGGCGGGAGCTCCGTCACCACGTCGCCACCGAGCGCACGGCTACATAAGTGATGGTAGTCGTTGGTGGACAGCACCGCCTTGGGCTCGATTACGTGGCTGCCCAATTGCCACCGGGCCGGGACATCGAGGTGCGACGCCCATACCGCACACGGAAAGCGATGGAGCGCGTCGGGCTCCTCCGGCAGGCCGAAGCGCTTCACCAACTTTGGGCTGGCCACGAGGACATTGCGAAAGGACAAAACACGCCGTGCCACCATGGCTTCGTGCATGATCGCACCGACACGAAGGGCGACATCGATGCCATCCTCGATCAGATCCACGCGCCTCTCGGTTGAGTAGACGTAAACCTGGATGTCCGGGTAGCGGCGCTGAAAGGCCGCCAGCAATTCCCACCACGGCTCAACCGTCTGGGGTAACGACAGCCGCAGGCGTCCCATCAGGCGGGCTTGGTCGTTGACGACGGCTTGCCCGGCTTCCAGCACCGCCTCGATACCGTGGCTGGCGTCCTCGTAAAGCCGCGCCCCAGCGTCGGTAAGTTTCGCGCCCCGTGTGGAACGCTCCAGCAACTGCACTTTGAGTTGCCGCTCCAGATCCCGTATCCGACGGCTCAGCGTCGGAAGCGGAATTCCGAGACGGATCGCCGCCGCCGAGAGGCTGCCCGCCTGGACGACCGCAACAAACATCCGGGTGGCATTCAGATCCATGCGGCAAGCCTACCATATTTGAGAGGCGGATTGTCAGGACTGCGTATTCTCTTCCATATTTGATCAATCTACTGTGCTCGCAAACGACGTCTCGAAACACCATGAAAACAGCCCACACAAGAATTATGGCCGCCATGTCACTCGTGATGGTGAGTTCCGCAGCCTCGGCGCAAACCACCATCTCCCAGACTGAGCCCGTTACCGTTGAGAACTACAGTCGCGCCCAGACCGACGTCTATTTCGCCGGCGTGGTCAAGAACGGCGGTTTCGGGAAATTCTGGCATCGCCGCGAGCTTGCCTCTCCCGCTCAGCAGGGCATTCCCCGACCCAATCGCGACACGCTGTATTCGTTCGCAATCGTCGACCTCGATGCCGGCTCGGTGACGATCACACTGCCGGACGCCGGCAAGCGCTACATGGGGATGCAGGTCGTCAATCAGGATCAATACACTCCGGCTACCTATTACGGGCCGGGCGCTCATACCTTTACGCGGGAGGTGATCGGCACGCGCTATGCAATTGCCGTGGTCCGTTTCCTTGTCGATTTCTCGAACGAAGAGGATGTCCGGCAAGTCCACGCCCTACAAGATGCGATCAAGTTCAGCCAGCAACCACCCGGCTCATTCGAAATTCCTCATTGGGATGAGACAAATCTCAAAGTGATAAAAGCCGCGCTGCTGCAGCTCGGAACCACGATCTCCGATACGCGGCGCATGTTCGGCGCCAACGAGCATCAGGTCGATCCGGTGAAGCACCTGATCGGAAGCGCCATGCTGTGGGGTGGCTTTCCCGAGAAGGACGCTCTCTACCTGCCGATCACCCCGGCGCGCAATGATGGCAAGACCGTTCACAAACTGACGGTCGGGGATGTCCCCGTCGATGGTTTCTGGTCGCTCACTATCTACAACAGCGAGGGCTATCTCCAGCCGAACCCCGATAATGTCTATTCGGCGAACAGCACCACGGCGAAAAAGGGCCCGGATGGCTCCGTCACCGTCCAGTTAGGCGGGTGCGACGGCAAGGTCCCTAATTGTCTGCCGATTACGCAAGGGTGGAACTACACGGTCCGACTCTTTCTCCCGAGACACCAAATCCTCAACGGCACATTCAGATTCCCCGAGGCGCAGCCCGTGGGTTGAGCCGATAGTATCGAGGCTGGCAGAAAGGGTGACCTAACAATCTGCCTGCCCCGATCTCGGCCTTTTGCCGTGATCGTTGTGAAGAGCAGGTTCGGGTCAAAAGCTGAAATGCTCAGAAGCGATGTTGTCCGCCGAAGGGCTCACGATTAAGCCGACGTCCGTTCGTGCGCTTTGTGCACGAACTGCGCTCGCAGTGCGGCGTCAGTGCGCGATGGCGGCGACCTGACGGTTGCGATCCGGAGCCATCGCCAGAAGCATGTTCCGGGCCGCGGGCGGCAGCGTTCCGGCGGCGAGCTTGCCGGGCGGGCCGTTGAGCCGTTCGACCACCACCAGGCGGGTGATCTTGCCGTCGTCGAAGTAGTCGAGGAACGTCTGGTAATCGCGCAGCGACACGCAGCCGTTGGACTGGCCGTTGGAGCCGAGCATGTACGGGTGCGCGAGAATGCCGGCGCGGCCGTGCATGCGGTCGCTGTCGACCGGATTGAGGCGGATCGCGCGGATGCCGTGGAACCCTGCCTCGCGGAGCGTGAGATTGTAGACGTTCGGCGGCGTTACGCCGTGCATGCGCACGTGCGCATGACGGGGGTTGTCCATCATCTCGCCGAGGCCCGAATGCGCCTCCAGCTTTTGGCCGCCCGGCAGGTACACCATGCGCGCCGTGATGTCGTAGATCGCGGTGTGGCCGTCGTCGTCCGGCAGCGCGGCGGACTGCTTGCTCGTCTGCCCGGGGCGGACGTGCGCGGTGGAAGCGGCGCGCGCGCGGGCCGGCTGGTCGGTCAGACTCGCCACGTTCTTGGCGTCGCGGCGCGACAACGATCGCATGCCACTCGCAAGCTTCGCCACGCCCGACTGGAAGCGCTCATTGAACGACGCCTGACAGTTCTCATCGCCCGGGGCGAACCGTTTGTCGAACGACGCAGGCCCGTCATATTCGTAGGAGGCGGTCCCGCACCCTGGCGTCCGCGCGTCGGTGACGGCATCGGTACCGACCTGCGGATCGAGGCTGGCGACGCGCACGCTTCCCGCCGGGAGTCCTGCTCCCAGCGGCGTGCGCAGCCGGTAAATCTCAGGATGGATTGTCCCGAATACCGAAATGCTCGGATCGCTCAGCCCGGCATCAAGCGGACCGGCCAGCGTTCCCAACGATCTCAGGACGAACCCAGCGACCACAAAGGCGACCACAAACGGGATCGCCCGAACCCCCATTCGGACCAATACGTCCCCCACCATTACCCCGCGTCACCTTGGCCGCTTCGGCCAGCGGTAACGCACGTCCCCCGACGTGGGCCGGATAAGGCATGGGGATTACGGCGGAAATCGGTCGGGCGCGGCACCGGCCGCACCGGACCGCATTCACAAGGCCCTGCGCGGGGTTGTCGTTGGTTAATCAGTGCTTAATGCGACGCAGGGCTTATCCGCGCGACCACAGTCGCTTCGACGCCAAGCGCGCGCCTTCGACCAGCGCTTCCAACTTGCCCCAGGTGAGCTCGCCATCCGGCAGGCGCGGCGCGAGCCCGCAATCCGTGCCGGCCGCGACGTTCTCGCGTCCGACAAGGTTCGCGTAGCGGATGAGGCGTTGCGCCACCAATTCGGGATGCTCGATGAAGTTGGTGCAGTGGCCGACCACACCGGGGATCAGCATTGCGCCGTCGGGCAGTTTCACTTTTTCGAACACCTGCCATTCATGCTCGTGGCGCGGGTTCGACGCCTCGATCGAGAATTCGCGCGCCCGCACCCTGAAGATGAGATCGACAATGTGTTCAAGCCCAATGTCGCCTTGATGCGGGCCATGGAAGCTGCCCCAGCACACGTGCAAGCGCACCTTGTCGGCCGGAATGCCCTTGAGCGCGTGGTTGAGCGCCTCGACCCGCAAGTCGGCGTATTTGCGATAGTCCGCGACGCTCATATCCGGATGGATCTGCCAACCATCCGGCAAATCCGGATCGTCGATCTGCAAGGTGAACCCGGCCGCGACGATTGCCTCATATTCGGGTCGCAGCGCATCGGCAATCGCGAACAGAAACGCTTCGTCGTCGGGATAGTACTCGTTATGCAGCCAATGCTCGATCGTGCCCGGCGTGACCGCCGGCAGAAACGCGTCGGCGACGCTCGCGCCGGCAAGCGCCGCGTGGAAATTGTCGATATCCTCCTTGAGCAGGCGCTGGCCGGCATATTTCAACGGGCCGTTACAGACGATGCTCGGCCGCTTCGTCGCCGGGAACAGCTCGACCATTTTGCGATAGTAGGCACCGTATCGGCCAATCTCGCGCCGGATCAGGCTGCTGAAACCGGTGTCCTCACCGGGCTTGGGCGCACGGGCCTCAATCCCGGCCAGCCGCTCGTGGATGTAGCTCGTGAAGTTCGACTTCCCGAGCTCGCCATCGTTGACGCTGTCGATGCCGATCGCGGCCTGTTTGCGAACGGTCTCGGCGACCGCGTCGCGCAGGCTGGTCGCCAGCGCCGCCTTGTCATAGGGCTCGCGATTGGAGCGCGCGAACACCAGCGCGCGCAACGCATTCTCGCGCGGCAGCGCCCCGGCATGCGTCGTCGTGATGCGGTCTGTGCTGCGTAACATGCCGG
>DATIPA010000100.1:0-10601 GCA_035472475.1 Xanthobacteraceae bacterium
CGATTTCGGCGCCGCCGAGCCGCCCCGAGCAATTGATCCGGATCCCCTCGGCGCCGAGCCGCATCGCCGATTGCACCGCCCGCTTCATGGCGCGGCGAAACGCGACGCGGCGCTCGAGCTGCTGGGCGATCGACTCGGCGACCAGCCGCGCGTCGAGTTCGGGCTTGCGGATTTCGATGATGTTGAGGACCACGTCGGAGTCGGTCATCTTGGCGACGCTGCGGCGCAGCTTCTCGATGTCGGCACCCTTCTTGCCGATGACCACGCCCGGGCGCGCCGAATGGATCGTCACCCGGCACTTCTTGTGCGGGCGCTCGATCACGATCTTCGACACCGCCGCCTGCTTGAGCTGCTCCTGCAGCTCCTTGCGGATCGCCATGTCCTCGTGCAACAGCTTGCCGTACTCGCCCTTGCCGGCGAACCAGCGCGAGTCCCAGGTCCGGTTGATACCTAGCCGCAGGCCGACGGGATTGACTTTCTGACCCATGGATCCTCCTCAGGCGTTCTCGCGCGACACAGACGTGCGCAGGGCCGGCCCGCGCACCTGGTCGCTCGACAACGCGATCAACAGCTTGCTCATGCGGCTGCCTCCGCCGCCTCGACCTGGCGCACCACAATGGTCAGGTGCGAGAACGGCTTGGTGATGCGGCCGGCGCGCCCGCGGGCGCGCGCGTGGAAGCGCTTCATCACCAGCGACTTGCCGACGTGCGCCTCAGCGACGACAAGGTCATCGACGTCGAGGTCGTGATTGTTCTCGGCGTTTGCGATCGCCGACTCCAGGCACTTGCGCACGTCCTTGGCGACGCGTTTGCGCGAAAACTCGAGGTCAGCGAGCGCGCTCGCAACCTTCTTGCCCCGAATGAGCGCCGCCACCAGGTTGAGCTTCTGCGGGCTCACCCGAATGGTCCGCATCACAGCCTTGGCCTCGGTGTCGGCGAGGCTGCGCGGATGCTTCTTCTTGCTCATCGTGCTCGCCTCAGCTCGGTTTTGCCGCCGCGGCAGCCGGAGCTGGCGCCGGCGCTCCCGGACCCGCCGGAGCGCCTAGCGCGCCTGGCGCGCGCTTGGCCTTGCGGTCGGACGAGTGGCCGTGGAACGTGCGGGTCAGCGAAAACTCGCCGAACTTGTGGCCGACCATTTCCTCGGTCACCAGCACCGGAATGTGCTTGTGGCCGTTGTAGACGCCAAACGTCAGCCCGACGAACTGCGGCAGGATGGTCGAGCGCCTGCTCCAGATCTTGATCACATCATGCCGACCCGACGAGCGCGCGGCCTCCGCCTTCTTGAGCAGATAGCCGTCGACGAACGGGCCTTTCCATACCGAGCGCGACATGTCGTTCTCAGCCCTTCTTCTTACGAGCGTGGCGGCTCGAAACGATGAATTTGTTGGTTGATTTGTTGTTGCGGGTCTTCTTGCCCTTAGTCGGGAAGCCCCACGGCGTCACCGGATGGCGGCCGCCGGAGGTGCGGCCTTCGCCGCCGCCGTGCGGGTGATCGACCGGGTTCATAGCGACGCCGCGATTGTGCGGCCGCCGGCCCATCCAGCGCTTGCGCCCGGCCTTGCCGATCGAGACGTTCATGTTGTCGGGGTTCGAGACCGCACCAACGGTGGCCATGCAGCGGCCGTGCACCAGCCGCTGTTCACCCGAGTTGAGCCGCAAGATCACGTAGTCCTGATCGCGCCCGACGATCTGGGTGTAGGTGCCGGCCGAGCGCGCCAGCTGGCCGCCCTTGCCGATCTTGAGCTCGACGTTGTGGACGATGGTGCCGACCGGCATGTTGCCAAGCGGCATGGCATTGCCGGGCTTCACGTCGACGTGCTCGCCGGAGACAACAATGTCGCCTTCGCCCAGCCGTTGCGGCGCCAGGATGTAGGCGAGTTCGCCGTCCTCGTATTTGATCAGCGCGATAAAGCCGGTGCGATTGGGATCATACTCGATGCGCTCGACCTTGGCGGGCTGATCGAACTTACGGCGCTTGAAATCGACGAGGCGGAGCGCCTTCTTGTGGCCGCCGCCGCGAAAACGCACCGTGATGCGGCCGTTGTTGTTGCGCCCGCCGGACGAAATCTTGCCTTCGGTCAACGTCTTGACCGGCTTGCCGCGGTACAGCGTGGTGCGGTCGACGAGGACCAGTTGGCGCTGGCCCGGTGTCGTCGGTTTGAAGGTTTTGAGTGCCATAATGCCCGCCTCACAACCCGGTGGTCACGTCGATGCGGTGACCCTCTTCGAGCGTCACGATCGCTTTCTTCACGTCCGACTGCTCGCCGCGCGAGCCGCGAAACGCCTTGATCTTGCCCTTGCGCACCAACGTGTTGACGCTCTTGACCTTGACGTCGAACAGTTTCTCGACCGCTTCCTTGATCTGCGGTTTAGTCGCGGTGCGGGGAACGCGGAACATCACCTGGTTCCGCTCCGAGGCGGCGGTCGCCTTCTCGGTGATGATCGGCGAAAGAATGACGTCGTAGTGGCGCGGATCGGTGACAGTCATTTGAATCGCGCCTCCAGCGCTTCGATCGCGGCCTTGGTGAGCACGAGCTTGTTGCGGCGCAGAATGTCGTAGACGTTCACGCCCTGCACCGGCAGCACGTCGATGTTGGGAATGTTGCGCGTCGCGAGCCGGAAGTTGGCCTCGATCTCGGCGCCGTCCACAATCAGGGCGCTGTCGAGGCCGAGCTTGGCAAGCTGATCGCGCACCGCCTTGGTCTTCGATTCCTTGGCCGACACCTCGTCAAGCACGATGATGCCGCCATCCTGCGCCTTGGCGGAGAGCGCATGGCGCAGCGCGAGCGCGCGCACCTTCTTGGGCAGATCGATGGCGTGGCTGCGCGGGGTCGGGCCGAACGAACGCCCGCCGCCGCGGAACAGGTTGACGCGCGCCGAACCGTGACGTGCGCTGCCGGTGCCCTTCTGCTTGTACATCTTCTTGCCAGTGCGCCAGATCTCGGCGCGGTTCTTCACGTCGTGGGTGCCGCGCTGGCGCTTGGCGAGCTGCCACACAACACAGCGCTGGATCAGGTCCGCGCGCGGCGTCAGCCCGAAAATCGCGTCCGACAACGTGATCGAGCCGGCTTTTTTGCCGCTGAGGGTGGTGATCGTTAGCTCCATGTCACGCGCCCTCCTGGGCCTGCCCGGCGGCGGCCTCGTCCGGCGCAGCCGCGCCTTCGCCGGAGGCGCGGAACTTGCCAGGCTTGGGTGCGTCCTTCGGCAGCGCTTTCTTCACCGCATCGCGCAGCATGATCCAGCCGCCCTTCGCACCCGGCACCGCGCCCTCGACCAGAATGAGACCGCGCTCCGGATCGGTCTGCACCACGCGCAGGTTGAGCGTGGTGACGCGCTCGACGCCGAGATGGCCCGGCATCTTCTTGTTCTTGAAGGTCTTGCCCGGGTCCTGCCGGCCGCCGGTGCCGCCGATCGAGCGGTGCGAAACCGACACACCGTGCGAGGCGCGCAGACCGCGGAAATTCCATCGCTTCATGCCACCGGCAAAACCCTTGCCGATCGACGTGCCGGTCACGTCGACGAACTGGCCGACCACGAAATGATCTGCGGTGATCTCGGCACCGATCGGAATGACGCCGTCCGCGCTGACCCGGAACTCGGCGAGCTTGCGCTTGGGCTCCACCTTGGCGATTGCGAAATTGCCGCGCTCGGCTTTGCTGACGTTGCGCACCTTGCGCGCGCCGGCGCCGAGTTGGAGCGCGACGTAGCCGTTCTTATCGCCAGTGCGGTGCCCGACGACTTGGCATTTCTCGAGCCGCAACACGGTGACGGGCACATGCTCGCCGGCCTCGGTGAAGAGGCGCGTCATGCCCACCTTCTGTGCGATCACGCCGGAGCGCATCTTCTCCTCCGCCCTTACAGCTTGATCTCGACATCGACGCCGGCCGCGAGGTCGAGCTTCATCAGCGCATCGACGGTCTGCGGGGTCGGATCGACGATATCGAGCAAGCGCTTGTGGGTGCGCATCTCGAATTGCTCGCGGCTCTTCTTATCGATGTGCGGCGAGCGGTTAACGGTGAACTTCTCGATCTTGGTCGGCAGCGGGATCGGCCCGCGCACTTGCGCGCCCGTGCGCTTGGCCGTCGCCACGATCTCGCGCGTCGAGGCATCCAGGATACGATGGTCGTATGCCTTGAGCCGGATGCGGATATTCTGGCCGTTCATCGAAGCTGCCTTCCTAAAAAATGGACCCCCGGGTCATTGGCCCGGGGGCGACCGTCCGCACCTACTCGATGATGCTCGCCACGACGCCGGCGCCGACCGTGCGGCCGCCCTCGCGAATGGCGAAGCGGAGTTTCTCTTCCATCGCGATCGGCACGATCAACTCGATCGTCATCGCGATGTTGTCGCCAGGCATCACCATTTCGGTGCCTTCCGGCAGATGCACCACGCCAGTCACGTCGGTGGTGCGGAAATAGAACTGCGGGCGATAGTTGGTGAAGAACGGAGTGTGGCGGCCGCCCTCTTCCTTGGTCAGGATGTAGGCCTCGGCCTTGAATTTGGTGTGCGGCTTCACCGAACCAGGCTTGCACAGCACTTGGCCGCGCTCGACTTCCTCGCGCTTGGTGCCGCGCAGCAGGCAGCCGACATTGTCGCCGGCCTCGCCTTGATCAAGCAGCTTGCGGAACATTTCCACGCCGGTCACCACCGTCTTCACAGTGGGTTTGATGCCAACGATCTCGACTTCCTCGCCGACCTTGATGATGCCGCGCTCGATACGGCCGGTCACCACCGTGCCGCGACCGGAGATCGAAAACACGTCCTCCACCGGCATCAGGAACGGCTGGTCCTTCGGGCGTTCCGGCTGCGGAATGTTTTCGTCGACCGCCTTCATCAGCTCGAGGATCGAATTCTTGCCGAGCTCAGGGTTCTTGTCCTCCAGCGCCATCAGCGCCGAGCCCTTGATCACCGGGATCTTGTCGCCCGGGAAATTGTACTTGGAAAGGAGTTCGCGAACCTCGAGTTCGACGAGTTCGAGTAGCTCGGGGTCGTCCACCATGTCGACCTTGTTCATGTAGACGACAAGAGCCGGCACGCCGACTTGGCGAGCGAGCAGGATGTGCTCACGAGTCTGCGGCATCGGCCCGTCGGCGGCGGACACGACCAGGATCGCCCCGTCCATCTGAGCCGCGCCGGTAATCATGTTCTTCACGTAGTCGGCATGCCCGGGACAATCGACGTGCGCATAGTGACGCTTGTCGGTCTCGTACTCGACGTGCGCGGTCGAGATCGTGATGCCGCGGGCCTTTTCTTCCGGCGCCTTGTCGATCTGGTCATAGGCCGTGTACTGGGCCTTGCCCGACTCCGCCAAAATCTTGGTGATGGCCGCCGTCAGCGACGTCTTGCCATGATCGACATGGCCGATCGTGCCGATGTTGCAATGCGGCTTGGTACGTTCAAATTTTGCTTTGGCCATCGGGTTCTCCTGACTTACCGACTAGGGGTTTTCGGCAGCGCTCAGGCGTACTTCGCCTGAACCTCCTGCGCGACGTTCTGTGGCACCTGTTCGTAGTGATCGAATTGCATAGTGAAGGTGGCGCGGCCCTGGCTCATCGAGCGCAGGTTGTTGACGTACGAGAACATATTGGCGAGCGGCACCATTGCGGTGATCACGTTGGCGTTGCCGCGCATGTCCTGGCCCTGAATCTGGCCGCGCCGCGAGTTGAGATCGCCAATCACCGAACCGGTGTAGTCCTCGGGCGTGACGACCTCGACTTTCATGATCGGCTCAAGCAACACCGAGCCGCCCTTCTGTAGCGCCTCGCGCAACGCGGCACGCGCCGCGATTTCGAACGCGAGCGCCGAGGAGTCGACGTCATGGTAGCGGCCGTCGATGAGCGCAACCTTGAGATCAACCACCGGGAAGCCGGCGAGCACACCCGAGCCGAGCACCGACTCGAGCCCCTTCTCGACGCCCGGGATATATTCCTTCGGAACCGCGCCGCCGACAATCTCGTTCTCGAATTCGAAGCCTCCGCCCGGAGGCAGCGGCTCGGCGACAATCTTCACCTGCGCGAACTGGCCGGAGCCGCCGGTCTGCTTCTTGTGAGTGTAGTCAATCGTGACCGGCCGGGTGATGCGCTCGCGGTAGGCGACCTGCGGAGCACCGATATTGGCTTCGACCTTATAGGTGCGCTTGAGGATGTCGACTTTGATGTCGAGGTGAAGCTCGCCCATGCCCTTGATGATGGTCTGACCGCTTTCCTGATCGGTCGAGACGCGGAACGAGGGATCCTCGGCCACGAGCTTTGCCAGCGCGGTGCCGAGCTTTTCCTGGTCGGCTTTCGACTTCGGCTCGATCGCGATCTCGATGACCGGATCGGGAAATTCCATCTTTTCGAGAATCACCGAGCGCTGCGGATCGCACAGCGTGTCGCCGGTGCGTACCTCCTTGAGGCCGGCCAGCGCGACGATGTCGCCCGCGTAGGCTTCCTTGATGTCTTCGCGGTTGTTGGCGTGCATCAGCAGCATGCGGCCAATGCGCTCCTTGCGATCCTTGGTCGAATTGATCACGCCGGTGCCGCTTTGGAGCGTTCCCGAGTAGATGCGGCAGAACGTGATGGTGCCGACGAACGGGTCGTCCATGATCTTGAACGCGAGCAGCGCCATGGGCTCCTTGTCGTCCGGTTTGCGAACCACCTCGTTGCCCTTGTCGTCCACACCCACGATCGGGGGAACATCGAGCGGCGACGGCAGATAGTCGACCACGGCGTCGAGTAACGGCTGCACGCCCTTGTTCTTGAAGGCCGAACCGCACAGCACCGGATAGAACGCGGCGGTGATCACGGCCTTGCGGATCAACCGCTTGAGCGTGGCCTCGTCCGGCTCGTTTCCTTCGAGGTAGGCCGTCATCGCGTCGTCGTCGAGCTCGACCGCGGCCTCGATCATCTTCTCCCGATATTCCTTGGCCTGATCGAGCAGGTCCGCCGGGATGTCGACGTCCTGATATTTCGCACCCAGCGTCTCGTCGTCCCAGACCACGCCCTTCATGCGCACCAGGTCGATGATGCCTCTGAATTGATTTTCCGCGCCGATCGGCAGCTGAACGGCGATTGGCTTGGCGCCAAGGCGATCCACGATGTCGGAGAGGCAGCGGAAGAAGTCCGCGCCGATCTTGTCCATCTTGTTGGCGAAGACGATGCGCGGAACCTTGTATTTGTCCCCTTGGCGCCAGACCGTTTCGGTCTGAGGCTCGACGCCCTGGTTGGAATCGAGCACGCATACCGCGCCGTCGAGCACGCGTAGTGAACGTTCGACTTCGATGGTGAAGTCGACGTGCCCGGGAGTGTCGATGATATTGAGCCGCTTGCCGTGCCAGAACGCCGTGGTCGCGGCCGACGTGATGGTGATGCCGCGCTCCTGCTCCTGCTCCATCCAATCCATGGTGGCGGCGCCCTCATGGACTTCGCCCATCTTGTGGCTCTTGCCGGTGTAATAAAGGATCCGCTCAGTCGTCGTCGTTTTTCCGGCATCGATGTGGGCCATGATGCCGAAATTGCGGTAGTCCTCGATCGGATGGCTGCGGGGCATGGGGGGTCCTTGCGTGCGAAGCCTTACCAGCGGTAATGCGAGAACGCGCGGTTGGCCTCGGCCATCCGGTGCGTATCTTCACGTTTCTTGACCGCGTTCCCCCTGTTGTTCGATGCGTCGAGCAACTCGGCCGAGAGTCGCTCCGTCATCGTCTTTTCGTTGCGCTCGCGCGCGGCAATAATCAGCCAGCGAATACCCAGTGCCTGGCGGCGGTCCGTGCGCACCTCGACCGGCACCTGATAGGTCGCGCCGCCGACGCGGCGGGAACGCACCTCGATCGAGGGCATGACGTTGTCGAGCGCCTGCTGGAACACGGAGAGCGGATTTTGTTTGGTCTTGCCTTCGATAAGGTCGAAGGCGCCGTAGACGATGTTCTCGGCTACCGATTTCTTGCCCTCGTACATGACCGAGTTCATGAATTTGGTCACCACTATGTTCCCGAATTTCGGATCGGGCAGAATCTCGCGCTTCTCGGCACGGTGACGACGGGACATCGTTCGGACTCCGCGTTATTTTGGACGCTTGGCGCCATACTTGGACCGGCGCTGCTTGCGGTTCTTGACGCCCTGCGTGTCGAGCACGCCGCGCAGGATGTGATAGCGCACACCAGGCAGGTCCTTGACGCGGCCGCCGCGGATCATGACGACCGAGTGCTCCTGCAGATTGTGACCCTCGCCCGGGATGTAGCCGATCACCTCGAAGCCGTTGGTGAGGCGGACCTTGGCGACCTTGCGCAGCGCCGAGTTCGGCTTTTTCGGCGTCGTCGTGTAGACGCGCGTGCACACCCCGCGTTTCTGCGGGCTCTGCTGCAGCGCGGGTACTTTCTTGCGCGCCTTCTGGATGACCCGCGGCTTGCGGATCAACTGGTTGATCGTCGGCATCTCGCCCTTACCTCGTTAACGGCGCGCTGTTGCGCGGCCTTTGTCTCAGTCGGAGCGAAATCACCGATCGCGCTCCAGCGCGCGAGGCCCGTTCGAGACGTGCTCGCGCGCAATACGAAATCGCGCCATCCAGATTTGGATGACGCCGTCACTAAGCAGAGGATCGCGCCATCAAAACCGCACGCGATCGTGCACCCCGAGAAGACTGCACCCAGACAGGGTCAGCGGCAGCGTTTGAGCTTCATCAGTCAGGCCTCATGATCGAGGCTTGGTCCCGTGCCGACGAGCCGGGAAAACACGAGACGTTCGGTGTCGTGCCTTCAGTAGCTTGGGATGACCCGGGCAACCGATCCGACTAAGCGAAGCTCACCGCCTGCCGAAAAGTGCGGCGTATGTATCGGCGCCCTGCCGTGAAGTCAAGCCGGGAAGCCTCGAAACATCGAGGTTTCCGGGGCTCCGGCGCTGCGTTCTCTCGATTTGGCGCGGACTTCTGTGCAATCGCTGCCGGCGGGCGCGGGTCGACCAATCTCGCGCCCCCGACCCAATGCGCCGCGCGCAATCGGGGCAAAAACGCCGTGCCAGACCGCCGCAGCATCCGCGGCCGCAGACCATCGGCTCCGCCGGAAGAAGCCATCGCAGCGGCCCAGGGGATCTGCCTAAGTCATTACCGCCAAAAGGAAAAGCCGCCCGAAGGCGGCCTCCCTTGGTGGATCGCACCGGGGCAGAAGCGTCACTCCGCCGCCGGCAACTGCGCAGCCTCGGGCTTGGGTGCCGCTTCCTTCTCGCGTTCTTCGAGAATGAGCTGGTCGCGCTTGACGGCAACTTCGCGCAGCTTGTTCATGACCGCGCCGGTTCCGGCCGGAATCAGCCGGCCCACGATCACGTTCTCCTTCAGCCCATCAAGCGTGTCGGCCTTGCCATTGACCGCGGCTTCGGTGAGCACGCGCGTCGTCTCCTGGAACGAGGCGGCGGAGATGAACGAGCGGGTCTGCAGCGACGCCTTGGTGATCCCGAGCAGGACCGGGTGCGCCTGGGCCTCCTTCTTGCCCTCCTCGCGCGCCCGCGCGTTGATCTCGTCGAGCTCGACCTTGTCGATCTGCTCGCCCTGGATCAGCTCAGTCTCGCCGGCGTCGTCGATCTCGACCTTCTGCAGCATCTGGCGGACGATCACCTCGATATGCTTGTCGTTGATCGACACGCCCTGGAGCCGATAGACCTCCTGGATCTCATTGACCAGATAGGCGGCGAGATCCTCGACGCCCCTGATCGCCAGGATGTCATGCGGGGCCGGGTTGCCCTCGACGATATAATCGCCCTTCTCGATGACATCGCCATCCTGCAAGTGGATGTGCTTGCCCTTCGGGATCAGGTACTCGCGGGCCTCCTCGTCCTTGCTGTTCGGCTCGATGGTGATCCGGCGCTTGTTCTTGTAATCGCGCCCGAAGCGCACCGTGCCGGCGATCTCGGCGATAACCGCGGACTCCTTCGGCCGGCGCGCCTCGAACAACTCGGCGACGCGCGGCAGACCGCCGGTGATGTCGCGGGTCTTGGCGCCCTCGGTCGGAATGCGCGCGATCACGTCGCCCGCCTTCACCTTGCCCCCGGGCTCGACCGACAGCACGGCGTCGACCGCCAGCATGTAGCGCGCTTCGCCGCCGCGGCTAAGCTTGAGCACATCGCCGGCCGGTCCTTTGATCACGATGGCCGGACGCAGGTCGGCCGCCCGGCTCGACGTGCGCCAATCGGTCACCACGCGCTTGGCGATGCCGGTCGATTCATCGAGGGTCTCCGACATAGATTGGCCTTCGACCAGATCTTCGAACCCGATGGTGCCCTCGACCTCGGTCATGATCGGCCGGGTATAGGGATCCCACTCGGCAATGCGCTGGCCGCGCTTGACCTGATCGCCGTCCTCGACCTTCACGCGGGCGCCGTACTGGATGCGGTGCAGGGCGCGTTCGGTGCCGTCCTGATCGACCACGACGATCACCATGTTGCGCGACATCGCGATCAGCTCGCCGTCGGAATTGCGCTGCACGGCCTTGTTGCGGATCCGGATCGTCCCATCGAAGTTCGATTCGATGAACGATTGCTCGGAAATCTGCGCCGCGCCGCCGATATGGAACGTACGCATGGTGAGCTGGGTACCCGGCTCGCCGATCGACTGCGCCGCGATGACGCCGACAGCCTC
>DATIPA010000101.1:0-16278 GCA_035472475.1 Xanthobacteraceae bacterium
CCGCCGCAGCTCGATCCCTGTCCGGCGGTGCAGCCGTAGCAATGGCCGGCCACCTGAATCGCGTTGCCGGCAATATCGCGCGTCAAAAGATCCGAGAGATGCAACGGGCGCCGTTTGGCCCCAATCGCCGGCAGATCGAGCATCTGGTTGAAGTCGCAATCATACAACCTGCCGCGCCAGTCGACGGAGATCAGGTTGCGGCACATGACGCCGTCGAGATTTTCCGGGCGGTGGGCGCCGTGCAGCAGCGCCAAATAGCAATCGAACTCGCCTTTTGAGATCAGAATCGCGCCGAAGCGCTGAATCGGCATGTTGGCGTGCGTGAACAGGCGATTGAACGAAATCCCGTATTGGTCGCCGAGAACGCGTTTGTAATCTGCTTCGAGTTCGGCCTGTCCAGGCGGCAGCGAAGGTCCTTGCGGGTTGTATACGAGATTGAGGACAAGGTCCGATCCCGAAATGCCGTAGCCGAGAGCGTTGAGGCGTTTGAGCGCGTGGATCGACGCGTCGAACACCCCGCGGCCGCGCTGCCGGTCGACATTGTCCTCGAGGTAGCAGGGCATCGAGGCGGTGATCTCGACTTGCTCAGCCGCGAGGAATTCCGCGAGGTCCTCCTGACCAGGCACATCGAGAATGGTCAGGTTGCAGCGGTCGATGACACGTGCGCCCAGCGCCCGGGCGCGCCGCACCAGCGCTCGAAAATGTCGATTGAGCTCGGGCGCGCCGCCGGTGATATCGAGGGTCGATATGCGACGCTGTTCCAGCACGGCGAGCACAAGCTCGATCACCTCGGCGCCCATCTCCTCGGTCCGGTTGGGGCCCGCGTTGACGTGGCAATGGACGCACGACTGGTTGCAGCGATAGCCGACGTTGACCTGCAAGGTGACGAGATGTTGGCGCGCAAGCGCCGGAAACGGGATGCTCTCGAGCAACGGCCACGTATCTTTCATTCGGGTGTCTCTCAGCTCATTGCCGAACTGGCCTTGTGATCGGCCAGAAAGTTGCACAAATAGCCGGCGGCGTCATCCGGTGCCGGAATCGCGGCCCAACAATTCGCCGTGAAAAGAAGATAGCAGGACGTCGATGGGCAATCCGGTGCTGGTTGAAGTGACGCGCGGGGGCTTGACCGAAAGTCGCCACGAAGGCGCTGTTTGCGTAGCCGATGCCGTGGGGAAATCCGTGATTGCGATCGGCGATGTTGTGACGCCGATCTTTCCGCGGTCGGCCGTCAAGGCGATGCAGGCACTGGTGCTCGTCGAGTCAGGCGCGGCCGATCGCTACCGGTTCGGCGATGCGGAACTGGCCCTCGCATGTGCGTCCCATGCCGGCGAACCCGATCACGTCGCCGGCGTCGAGCGGATGCTGGCGCTCGCCGGGCTCGATGTGGACGCTCTGCAGTGCGGGACGCATTGGCCGACCCATCGCCCGTCCGCGGACGCGCTGGTTCGCGCCGGCCTGCCGGCTACAGCACTGCACCATAATTGTTCGGGCAAGCACGCGGGCTTTCTGTGCGCGGCTTGCGTGGGGGGCTCGGAGCTGCGCACCTATACGGCCGCGACCCACGCGGTTCAGCGCGAGGTGCGCGCGATCCTGGAAAATCTCGCGGGCGGCAGGATTGATGATCGGCATGTCGGCATCGACGGCTGCTCGGTTCCCACATTTGCCTTGCCGCTCGCCGCGTTGGCACGCGCATTCGCGGTGCTGGGCAGTGAACAAGGCCTCGCGCCCAAGCGCGCTGCGGCGTGTCGCCGCCTGCGCGCCGCCTGCGCCGCCAAGCCCTGGTATGTCGCCGGCACTGGCCTGTTCGCGACCGAGCTCATGAGCCATTTCGGCGCCCGGGTGTTGGTCAAAGGCGGCGCGGAGGGCGTCTACTGCGGCGTTCTGCCGGAGCAGGGGCTCGGCATTGCGATCAAGTGCGCGGATGGGGCCGCCCGTGCCGCCGAGGTGATGATGGCGAGCGTTCTCATGCGCCTGATCGGCGAGAACCCGCTGCTCGCCAAATATGCGCGCCCCGCGGTGCGCAATTGGCGCGGTACGGTCGTCGGCGAGCTGCGGCCGACGGCCGACTTGTTAGGTTAGAGCATGATCCCGAAAAGTGGGGACCGGTTTTCGGAAAGAGATCATGCTCCAACAAAAAGCTAGAGCCGGATGATGATAGAAAAAATATCCCGCTCTAGCGGACCGGCTTCGCGGCAGCCGCAGCGGCGATCACAATCGCCTGTGCGCCACGCAGCAGCTGATCGATGGTGGGTGACGTCGAACGGCCGCCGCGGCGCTGCCGCTTGCGCAGGCTGGGCACGTGAACGAATGCGACCACGGCCGGTCCGCCGGACTGCTCCGCCGTTTCGAGCGCACGCCAATAGCTGTAGTTGCAGACATAGCGCCCGGCATCGCGCGAGAGGCGGGCGGGCAATCCGGCGGCGCGCGCAGCCGCCGCGAGCCGCGCGAACGGTGCACGACCCCGCATGGCGGCCGCATCGTGCGCGATGACGCCGCGCTTCGACGTCGCGCCCTCGATGTCCGGAAAGATCCGGGTCGCGCGATTGCGGGCAAGCGTTTCGATCCGCAACCCCTTGGTGCGTCCGGCGAGGCCGAACATGACGATCACGTCCGGCTGATGCTGCGCGATGAGCCGCGTCATCTGCGCATCGACCGCGGCGAAACTGGTCGGAAACACGTGAACGAGCGTGTCGACGCCGGCGAGCGCCGGCCGGCGCCGTTTGGCCAGCCGCGCGACCAAGAGCTGGGTCGGGTTGAACGGTGCGCCCGGGAACGGGCCAAAGCCCGTGACCAGCACGCGGATTGCCCGATTGCGCATGGGGCGAGCACTCACGCCTTGGCGACCCCGAGCGCCTGGGCGATTTCATCGGCGGCAACCGCGGGCGACAGGCGTCCCGCGGAAACCTCCGCCTCGAGTTGCGGCAATCGCGCCCGCAGCGTCCGGTCTGAACGCAACTGGGTGCGCAGGCGGTCGTCGAAGATCGACCACATCCACTTGACCTGTTGTTCGCGCCGCCAGGCCGCGATCTCCCCGGTCTTGCTCAGCTTGGTCTTGTGCTCAACCACCTGATCCCACAGCACGCCGATTCCATCGCCGGTCAGCGCGGAATAGGTGACGACTGGCGGAATCCAATTGGGTGAGCGCGGCGTGAGGATGTGGAGCGCGGCGCGATATTCCGCCGCCGCCGCCTTGGCACGCGCGATGTTGTCGCCGTCGGCCTTGTTGACCGCGATCATGTCGGCGAGTTCGACCAGACCCTTCTTGATGCCCTGCAGCTCGTCACCGGCGCCCGGCAGCATCAGCGCCAAAAAGAAATCGGTCATATCCGCGACCGCGGTCTCCGACTGCCCGATGCCGACGGTCTCGACCAGGACCACGTCGTAACCGGCAGCCTCGCAGATCAGCATCGTCTCGCGGGTCTTGGCGGCAACGCCGCCAAGCGTGCCGGCCGCGGGCGACGGCCGGATGAACGCGTTGGGATCCGCCGAGAGCCGCGCCATGCGGGTCTTGTCGCCCAGGATCGACCCGCCGCTGCGTGTGGAAGACGGGTCAACAGCCAGCACCGCGACTTTGTGGCCAGTTCCGGTCAGGAAGCTGCCGAGCGCGTCGATCGAGGTGGACTTGCCGACGCCGGGCGGCCCGGTAATGCCGACGCGCATCGCCTTGCCGGTGCGCGGCAGCAGCTCCTGCACCAGTGCCCGCGCGGTCTGCTGATGATCGGCACGCTTGCTCTCGATCAGGGTAATGGCGCGGGCGAGCACCGCGCGCTCGCCGGCGCGAACGGCACGGGCAAGTTCGCTTACATCCGACGCGCGAACCAGCGAGCGACTGGCGGTCATGACATTGTCTTAGACCTTCACGGCAGAATCGCAAACGCGCGCGCCGGGAAGCCAAGCCCATCCTTGACCTTGGGCCACGTCACCACGATCAGCGCGCCGGTCGCCGGCATTTTGTCGAGGTTGGTCATGACCTCGATCTGATAGTGGCCGCTGCGCAGGATGTAGGTCTCGGAATCCATCTTGTCGGTGGTGTCGGTGTCGAGCGATTCGTGGCCGGTCGCGGTCACGCCGCGCTGTTCATACACGAACTTGATGGTCTCCAACGCCCAAGCGGGGAACGGCGTGCGCTTGAACCGCTCCGGGTTGTCCCAGTCCTTCGACAGATCGGTGCGCAATGCGACAAACGAGCCCTTGGGCACACGGCCGTGCTGCCTTTCCCAGACGCGCAGGTCATCGACCGTAAACGCATGGTTGGGATCCTTCGCCTGATAGCGCGTGTTGTCGAGCACGATCAGCGGCAAGATCATCTGCTTGAGCGGGATCAGATCCATGGTGATTCCGCTCTCAGCAAAATGCGCGGGCGGATCGACATGGGTCCCGTACTGCCCGACCATCTCGTAGTAGGTCGCACGGAACCCATCCTTGGGGATTGTGTATGGCTGCTTGGTCTCCGGATCGGCCGCCGGCGAGAATTTCGCCTGGCCGAACCCGGCCCAGACCGGCGTGGTCGGTGAAAAGCTGTGCGTGAGATCGACCAGTTGTTTGCTGGCGATGATGCGGTAGGCGCGGGCGAGGTCGCTCTGTGCGCGCACGGGCGACGCCATCAGGGTGGCGGCGCAGGCGGCGGCGATGATGATGTTGGAGAACCGAACCATGCGTGCACGACTCATCGGACCCTCCTGCATGCGGGCAGCGGCGTCACGGTATTTGACGGCTATCTGGCGGCGCGCTCAAGTATTGCGGGAGGTTACTCGGCCGCGCGCTGGCCATGCCCCAATCGGGTATTGAGCTTCCCGATCAGCTCCTCCGCCGCCTGGGCGATCACCGTTCCGGGCGGGAAGATCGCCTCGGCGCCGGCATTTTTGAGCGCATCGTAGTCCTGCGGCGGGACGACGCCGCCGACCACGATCATGATATCGTCACGGCCTTCCTTGGCGAGCGCTGCCTTGAGCTCCGGCACCAAGGTGAGATGGCTTGCCGCCAAGGTCGAGACGCCGACGATGTGCACGTCGTTCTCGACCGCTTGGCGCGCCGCTTCCTCAGGCGTCGCGAACAGCGGCCCGATATCGACGTCGAAGCCGAGGTCCGCGAACGCGGAGGCAATCACTTTCTGACCGCGATCGTGGCCGTCCTGACCGATCTTGGCGACAAGAATGCGCGGGCGCCGGCCTTCGTTATCCTCGAACTCGCTGACGAGCTTTTGCACGCGTTCGACCGCGTCGGACATGTGGCCGACCTCTCGCTTGTAGACCCCCGAAATCGCCTTGATCTCCGCGCGGTGGCGCCCGAACACCTGCTCCAAGGCGAGCGAGATCTCCCCGACCGTGGCCTTGGCGCGCGCCGCATCGATTGCGAGCTCGAGCAGATTGCCATTGCCGCGGTCGGCTGCACGGGTCAGCGCCGCCAGCGCCTCCGCAACCGCCTTGGGGTCGCGCTCACGCTTGAGCCGGGCGAGCTTGTCGATCTGCAGCTGACGCACGGCGGTGTTGTCGACCTTGAGCACTTCGATCTGGCGGTCACGCTCCGGCCGATACTTGTTGACCCCGATCACCGATTGTTCGCCGGCGTCGATGCGCGCCTGCGTGCGGGCGGCGGCTTCTTCGATGCGCAGCTTCGGGATCCCGGCCTCGATCGCCTTCGCCATGCCGCCGAGTTCTTCGACTTCCTGGATGTGGCCCCAGGCCTTGTTGGCGAGTTCCTGCGTCAAGCGCTCCACATAATAGGAGCCGCCCCACGGATCGGCGATCCGGGTGGTGCCGCTCTCATGCTGCAGAAAGAGCTGGGTGTTGCGCGCGATGCGGGCCGAAAAGTCCGTTGGCAGGGCGAGCGCCTCGTCGAGCGCGTTGGTGTGCAGCGATTGCGTATGTCCTTGGGTCGCCGCCATCGCCTCGACGCTGGTGCGCACCACGTTGTTGAACACGTCCTGGGCGGCGAGCGACCAGCCCGAGGTCTGGCAATGGGTGCGCAGCGACAGCGAACGCGGGTCTTCCGGGTCGAACGGCTTCATCAGCTTCGCCCAGATCGCGCGCGCGGCGCGCATCTTGGCGACCTCCATGAAGAAATTCATGCCGATCGCCCAGAAGAACGACAGGCGCGGCGCGAACCGGTCGATATCGAGCCCGGCCTTGATGCCGGCGCGCACGTATTCGAGCCCGTCGGCAAGCGTGTACGCGAGCTCGAGATCCTGGGTCGCGCCCGCTTCCTGCATGTGGTAGCCGGAGATCGAAATTGAATTGAACTTCGGCATATGCGCGGAGGTGTAGGCGAAGATGTCGGAGATGATCCGCATCGAAGGGCCGGGCGGATAGATGTAGGTGTTGCGGACCATGAACTCCTTGAGGATGTCGTTCTGGATGGTCCCTGAGAGTTTCTCTGGAGGCACGCCCTGCTCTTCGGCGGCGACGATATAGAGCGCCATCACCGGCAGCACCGCGCCGTTCATGGTCATCGAGACCGACATCTGATCGAGCGGAATGCCCGAGAACAGCGTGCGCATGTCGTAGATCGAGTCGATCGCAACCCCGGCCATGCCGACGTCGCCGGCGACGCGCGGATGGTCGGAATCATAACCGCGGTGGGTGGCGAGATCGAACGCGACCGAGAGGCCTTTCTGACCCGCCGCCAGGTTGCGCCGGTAGAAGGCGTTGGAGTCCTCCGCGGTGGAAAAGCCGGCGTATTGGCGCACGGTCCACGGCTGCGTGACGTACATGGTCGGGTAGGGGCCGCGCAGGTAGGGCGCAATACCCGGATAGGTGTCGAGAAAGTCGAGGCCGGCGACATCCTCGGGGCCGTACACCGGCTTGACCGGAATGCCTTCGGGCGTGAGCCACGGAGTGCCTGATACATTGCTAGCGCGTGCGCTCGCGTCGTCGCGAAACGGGATAGCGGTAAAATCCGGGAGGCGGGTCATGATCGCGAAATCATATCATGGGCCACCCGCAGCGTCGCCAGCACGTCGCAGCCCGAGTAGATGAAGGTGCCAACGCCCGCTGCCTTCAGCGCGTTCTCGAGCTCACCTCCACGCCCCGCCAGATAGATATGCGACGCGCCGGCTTTCGCGAGAGCGGTTGCCGCCGCGACCGCTTCCTTGGCGTAGACGTCGTTAGATGAACACAAGCAGGCGAGGCGGATGCCGGAGGCCTTGAAGGCGGCCACCAGGTCCTCGGTGTAAGAGAAGCCGTCGTTGGTCACCGCTTCAATTCCGCCGGCCTCGAAGAAATTCTTGGCAAAGGTTGTCCGCGCGGTGAAGTCCGAGGCCGTACCCAGACCGGCGAGGAAGACTTTTGGCCGCGCCCCGGTCTCCTCCGCGTACGCGTCGGCGGCGTCGCGCAGTTGCTCGAACGGTTCGGCCAGTCGAACCTCCGGCAGGACGTCGCCGTCGGCCGCGGTGATGTGCGCCGGGGCGGGCGCGAGTACAGCCACCGGCAGCTCATGAATATCTGGAAACTCGCTGGTCCCCGTGATCGGCTCGCGGCCGCGGGCAACCGCCGCTTCGCGCTCGTGCCGTATGGCCGCGACCTTACGCGCAATAAGACCGCTTGCGAGTGCCGCATGCGCCCCGCCGGCGGCTTCAATCTCTTGGAAGAACGACCAAGCGGCGCCACACAGCTGCTGGGTCAGCGCCTCGATCCCGCCGGAGCCCGCGGCCGGATCGGCGACCCGGGCGAGATTGGACTCCTCCAACAGGATCAGCTGGGTGTTGCGGGCCAGGCGGCGGGCGAACGCATCGGGTAGACCAAGCGCCGCCGTGAACGGCAGAACGGTGACGCTGTCGGCGCCGCCGAGGCCTGCGGCGAACGTCGCGATCGTCGTGCGCAGCACGTTTACCCATGGATCGCGCCGGGTCATCATCCGCCACGCGGTTTCGGCCGACACAAAGATCGGCTGAGCTGCGAGGCCGCAGGCAGCCTCGACGCGCGCAAACAGTTTTCGCAGCGCCCGGAACTTGGCGATGGTCAGGAACTGATCGGCGTCGGCGGCGAGCCGGAAGAAAATCAGGCGGCGTGCCTGATCGAGCGCAAACCCTCCGTCCTCCAGCATCCGCAGATAGGCGACCGCGCAGGCGAGGACGTAGCCGAGTTCCTGCGCTTCCGTCCCGCCGCCCGCGTGAACGATGCGCCCGTCGGTGGCGAAGAACGGTCCCGCAAATCCCTGCTCCACCAGGCTGCGGATCGCGCCGCAATGACTTGCGGCGGCCTCGTTCCACGCGGCCTCCGCCGTGCCCGCGCGCGCCAACAAGCCCAGCGGGTCGAGACCGAACCGAATGCGGGTCGCCGACGGTTTGGTTGCATGTTCGCTGACAATGTGCGCGACACCGCGCGCCGCCGCAGGCGCGCCGCCGTCAAGCTCAAGCGCGATGCCGGCGTCGAGATGAATGCCATCGAGGACGCGCCGCAGCGCAGCCTCCGAGGGGTCAAGTCCGAACCCATGCGCGCCGATCGAACCGGCCAACACCAGGGCAAGCCCGGTGGCACCGTTCTCGAGATCCTGGCGAGCCTGCAGATTGGCCGTGGCCGGGTCGGGGTGATCCAACCGTTGCACAACTTGCCAGCGCGCTCCGGGCGCGCGCCCCAGAACCGGCACAGCGCTCGCGTTGCGCGGATAAAGCGGCTCGATCCGAAGGCCGTCGTAGGTTTTTGCAACAAGCCTGCGGTCAAAGGGTGCGCCCCTGAGGACGCCGTCGACGAGCTTGCGCCACTGCTCGAGCGAGGCCGGCGCGAATTCGGAAGCAAGCGGCACGTCGGTCATGGGATCGGACATGCAACCAAAATGCCATGGGTTGCGCGCCCGACCAACCGCGACAGGAGATCAGACCAATTCATTGAGGCGCGGCGGCAGCTTTCGGATGCCGGTCGTGTCGACGCCGGCCAGCGCGTCGCGGACGCGCCTGCCGGCGATGATCCGGTTGGGCGCGATCTCGGCGAGCGGCACGAGCACGAATGCGCGTTCGAACAGGTGAGGGTGCGGAAGCTCCAGCCCCGGCTCGCTGACCACGATGTCGTCATAGGCGAGGAGATCGATGTCGATCGGCCGCGGGCCCCAGCGCGTCTCACTGGCGCGGTCACGTCCCAGCGTGGCTTCGATGTGTTGCGCCCGCTCGAGCAGGCCACCCGGCGAGAGGTTCGTTTCAACCGCGATACATAAGTTGACGAACTCGGGCTGTTGTTCGACCCCCCAGGGCGGCGTGCGATAATCCGATGAGCGCGCACGCAGGCGCACCAGGTCTCCGTCACAGATCATTTCGACGGCGTGCTCGAGGGTGGCGCGGACATCGCCGACGTTGGCGCCGAGCGCGAGCAACGCCTCAGCCATGGCGGCGGCGGGTGATCGTGCAACCCGCGTCTCCGAAGATGGCAGCGATCGGCGCGTGCGGCTTGCGAACGGTGACGCGCACCGCATTGACCCTGGGGAATTTGGCCAGGATCGCGTCCGCAACCGCGCCGCCGGCCGCCTCGATCAGGCGATAATTCCGCCGGGTGAAGACCTCGGTGGTGGTGTCGACGATGGCGCCGTAGTCCACCGTGTCGGCGAGCTTGTCGGAGCGCGACGCCTTGTCGAGGTCGATTGTAAGTTCAAGATCAATGACGAAGCGCTGGCCGACTTCGCCCTCGTGCGCCATCACCCCGTGGTGCGCATGGATCAGCAGGCCGGAAACAAAGATCGTGTCGCTCATCGTTGACGATCGATCGCGGCTACGACGCGGAGTGCCTGCACGGTTTCGGCGACGTCGTGTGCCCGGATAATCGCCGCCCCGTTGCGAACGGCCAGCAGGTGAGCCGCAATTGAGCCGCCAAGCCGGCGATCGGGGGGCGCCGGGGTGACCTGGTTGATGAAGCGCTTGCGCGAGGCGCCGACCAACAGCGGTTGCCCGAACGACTGCAGCTCCGCGAGGCGCGCAATCGCGGTCATGCTCTGGTCCGGCGTCTTGCCGAAACCAATGCCTGGATCGAGCACGATGGCCTCGCGCCGGATCCCGGCGCGGCCGGCGATGTCCAGCGAGCGGGCGAAGAACGCCTTGATGTCAGCCATGATGTCGAGCGCCGGATCGGCCCGCTCGCGGTTGTGCATCACGATCACCGGCACGCCACGTTCGGCGATCAGGTGCACCAGCGCAGGATCGCGTTGCAGGCCCCACACGTCATTCGCGATTGATGCGCCGGCGTCGAGCGCCCAGTGCGCCACCTCAGCCTTCGTGGTGTCGACCGAGATCGGTACGCCCAGCCGCGCAATCGCGGGCACGACCCGGTCAAGCCGGCGCAGCTCTTCCTCCACCGGCACCGCGATCGCGTCGCCGTAAGGCCGGGTGGACTCAGCGCCGACATCGATCAGGTCGGCGCCGTCTTCCGCCATGCGGTGGGCGCGCCTGATGGCAATTTCCGGGTCGAGGAAAGCTCCGCCGTCGGAGAAGGAATCCGGGGTGACGTTCAGGATGCCCATCACCAAGGGGCGTCCGTGCCCAAGCAACTTGGCCAGCGGCGGTATTTTCGTGACGGCCGATAGGTCCGACCCGGTCATGGCCCGCTTTGCGCGGTCCCAGGATCGCTGTCAAGCGAGCCAATAGGCCATCGGCGACCGGGCGCGGGGCCTATTTATATCGTATCTCGAGGGTCAATCGTTTGGCGACGTCGATCCAGCGTGCCAGCACCTTCTCCGAAGGAAGCGGCCGGGCCAGCTTGGCATTGGTCATGGCGCTTTTCATTCGGCTAGCGAGGTTCGCCGGGTTGCGGTAGCGCAGTTCGCGCACCGTATCGACGCCGGCAACTTCCAACAGTTCGGCACCCTCGCGGCCGACGCCCTTGATGCGCATCCGGTCCGCCATGTTGGCGCAGCGCAGGATCGTTGCCTGGTCGAGGCCGGTCCGTTCTGCGAGCTGCTTGCGGCCGTTCGGACTGCAGGCCGCTTGCAGCAATTTGCCGGTGGTGCGGATCTTCGCCGCGAGCAGCTTTTTCGCGACTCCCGGACTGATGCCGTCGACCACGGAGACCGGATAGGACATCAAATACTCCGCAACTCCGTTAAGCGGCGCTCGCCTAGATGAACTGGCCGAGCCCCGGGATCGCGCCGGCAATCTCGCCAAGCGTGTCGCCGACGCCACGCTCGCGGCTGTACGCCATGAGCTCGCCGGTGACCGCCTGAATTTGACCCATGTCGAGGCCGGCCCCCATCAATCGCGCGCCGACCCCCATGATGCCGCCCATGCCGCCGAAGAGACCGCCATTGTCCTCGTCGCGGGCTGCCTGCAAAAGCGCTTCGCTTCCCGGCAGACGCGCGATCAATGCGCTGACCTTGTCGGCTGGTCCTTCTTTGGAGAGAAAGTCGAGAATGATTCCGATGGCTTTTTCTGCGACTGCCCGATCCAGACCCACATTCGCGGCGATCCGATCGACCAGTTCGCTCATCTGCTCCTCACCCGCGCCCGCGTCGTTGATGAGACGACGCCATCATTATCCGCATCGCTGACACACACAAGTGTGTGGCTGCAACACGTCAACAGAATTGCACGCGCCGGTTCGTACCGAAACGATCCGTCCGCCGAACGGAGGAGGGTGTGTGCCCGTGCCCGAGCGACGGTGGCGGCCGCGGCGCTCAGCCTTTATAACTACCCGAGGATGCACGACGGCGTCGGGCGGGGCGTCCGACGCATGAATATCGAGGTGTCGCCATGGACATCGACGAAAAAGGCAAGATCTTCGTCGGCAAAGGCAGCAAGCCGGAATATCTCACGCTCGGTTTGGCCAATCGGCACGGGCTCGTGGCCGGCGCAACCGGGACCGGCAAGACCGTCACCCTGCAAGTTCTGGCCGAAGGCTTTTCGCGCGCAGGCGTTTCCGTCTTCGCGGCCGACGTCAAGGGCGACCTCTCCGGCGTCGCCGCCATGGGTGACGCCAAGGAGGCGTTGGTCAAGCGCGCCAAGGACATGGGTCTCGACTACAAGCCGGATCAGTTCCCGGTGGTGTTCTGGGATTTGTTTGGCGAACAGGGTCACCCGGTGCGCGCGACCATCTCCGAGATGGGGCCGCTGCTGCTCGCGCGCCTCATGGACCTCAACGAGGTGCAGGAGGGGGTGCTGAACATTGCGTTCCGGGTTGCCGATGAGCACGGACTGCCGCTCGACGACCTTAAGGACGTGCGTGCATTTCTGAACTTCCTGACCGAACAAGGCGCAGAACTCGCCACCACGTACGGCCATGTGTCGAAACCGACCGTCGGCACCATCCAGCGTCAGATTCTGGTGCTTGAGAACCAAGGCGGAACGAACTTTTTCAGCCTGCCGGCGCTGAAGCTCAACGATTTTATGAACACCGACAAGGATGGCCATGGCCAGATCAACATTTTGGCGGCCGACAAGCTGATGCAGAGCCCGCGGCTCTACGCGACCTTCCTGCTATGGCTGTTGTCCGAACTGTTCGGGGAACTCCCGGAAGTTGGCGATCCGGACAAGCCCAAGCTGGTGTTCTTCTTCGACGAGGCCCATCTGCTGTTCACCGACGCCCCCAAGGCGCTGATGGACAAAATCGAGCAGGTCGTGCGCCTGATCCGGTCCAAGGGCGTCGGCGTCTACTTTGTCACCCAGAATCCGCTCGACGTGCCGGACAAGGTGCTGGGGCAACTCGGCAACCGCGTGCAGCATGCGCTTCGCGCATTCACCCCGCGTGATCAGAAGGCCGTGAAAGCCGCGGCCGAAACCTTCCGCCCGAATCCGAAACTCAACACCGCGCAGGTGATCATGGAACTCGGCAAGGGCGAGGCGCTGGTCTCGTTCCTCGAGGGCAACGGCACGCCGAGTGAGGTCGAGCGCGCCATGATAAGGCCGCCGGCTGCGCGGATCGGCCCCCTCACGCCTGCGGAACGCAAAGCGGTCATGGACAGGTCGCCCGTTAAGGGCAAATACGATCAGACCGTGGATAGAGAGTCTGCGTTCGAAATGCTGCAGAAGCGCCTGCCGGACGCACCGCCCGGCGAGAGCGGCCAACAGGCACCCCCGGGTCAGCAGGACCAAGCTTCGCCCGGATGGCTCGACAAGGTCGGTGCCATTGTGGGGACGATTTTCGGCACCAACGTGCCGCGCAGTCGACGGTTATCGACCGGGCAGCGGGTCGCGCGAGAAATGACCCGCACGGTGAGCAACCAGGTATTCGGCCAGATTGCCGCCGATATCGGCAAGTCGATTGGCGGCTCGACTGGACGCACCATCGGCCGCTCCATCGTGCGCAGTACGCTCGGCGGAATGATGCGGCGGTAGGCGTGCCATCCGCGCGCCAGCGTGAGCGCATGCTTCGCGTCGCGCTGCAAACACCATGAGGTAGAGAAACCACGATGACTCCTTCGCAAGCCCTTCCAGCAGTGCTCGACCGCATCGACAACAATCTCGACCAGAGCCTCGAGCGCCTGTTCGCCTTTCTGCGCATCCAATCGGTTTCGACCGACCCGGCTTACGCAGCGCACTGCCGGACAGCGGCGGAGTTTGTGGCTCGCGATCTGACAAGTCTCGGCTTCGAGGCGAGCGTGCGCCCGACCAAGGGGCATCCGATCGTGGTCGGCAAGGCGCCGAACGGATCGGGACCCCGTGTCCTGTTCTACGGCCACTACGACGTGCAGCCGGTCGATCCTTTGGACCTGTGGGAGACGCCGCCGTTCGAGCCGCGCATCGCGACGCTGCCGGACGGCCGCAAGATCATCGTCGCGCGCGGCGCCTGTGACGACAAAGGCCAGGTGATGACCTTTGTTGAGGCTTGTCGCGCCTTCAAGGCGGTGACCGGCAAGCTGCCCTTGCCGATCACCATGATGATCGAAGGCGAGGAGGAATGCGGCTCCAAGCACCTGTTCGGCTTCGTCAAGGACAACGCCGGCGAGCTGCGCCAGGACCTCGCGCTCGTCTGCGACACCAGCATGTGGGATCCGGCGACGCCGATGATCACGACGTCGCTGCGCGGTCTCGTATACGAGGAAGTGCGCCTGACCTGCGCGGATCGCGATTTGCATTCGGGTCTGTTCGGCGGCGCGGCGCAGAATCCGCTGCGGGTTCTGTCCAAGGTTCTTGCCGGCCTGCATGACGACAATGGCCGGGTGACGCTTCCGGGTTTCTACGCCGGCGTGAAGGAGCTGCCCGATGACGTCAGGCAGGACCTCGCGGGGCTGAAGCTCACGGCGGAGGAGTTCCTCGGCCCGGTCGGGCTGAAAGCGCCCGCCGGTGAAAAGGATCACATGCTGATCGAGCAGATCGCCACCCGTCCGACTGCCGAGATCAACGGCATCATCGGCGGCTACACGGGCGAAGGCGCCAAAACCGTGATCCCGTCGCAGGCGATGGCGAAGGTCTCGTTCCGGCTGGTCGGCGCGCAGGACCCCGATAAGATCCGCGAAACGTTTCGCACCTTCGTGCGCTCACGCCTGCCCGTCGATTGCAAGGTCGAGTTCGCAAGCTTCGGGACGGCGCCGGCATTCGAACTGCCGTTCGGCAGCCCGGCGCTGGCCAAGGCACGGGCGGCGCTCGCGGCCGAATGGGGCCGCAAGGCGATCGCGGTCGGGGAGGGTGGTTCAATCCCGATCGTCGCCGACTTCAAGCATGTACTCGGAATGGACACCATCATGGTCGGCTTTGCGCTCGATGACGACCGCGTGCATTCGCCCAACGAGAAATTCGACCTGACGTCGTTTCACAAAGGCATGCGAAGCTGGGCCCGCATTCTGGCGGCGATGGCGGAGTGAGCGGGGCTCGCCCCGCCGTCTTTCAGTACACGACGACGCTGCGGATCGACTCGCCCTTGTGCATGAGATCGAAGCCGCGATTGATATCGGCGAGTGCGAGCGTGTGAGTGATCATCGGGTCGATCTCGATCTTGCCCTGCATGTACCAATCGACGATGCGCGGAACGTCGGTGCGTCCGCGCGCGCCGCCGAAGGCAGTGCCCTTCCACACGCGTCCAGTGACGAGCTGAAACGGCCGCGTTGCGATTTCCGCGCCGGCGGGGGCGACCCCGATGATGATGCTCTGCCCCCAGCCGCGATGGCAGGCTTCGAGCGCCTGGCGCATCACGGTGACGTTGCCGGTGCAGTCGAACGTATAGTCGGCGCCGCCGATCTGGTCGGCGCCGCTCTTGGTCAGGTTCACCAGATAGGGAACAAGTTCGCCGCCGACCTCCTTCGGGTTGACGAAGTGCGTCATCCCGAAGCGCTCACCCCAGCTCTGCTTCGCCGGATTGGTGTCGACCCCGATGATCATGTCGGCACCGGCGAGCCGCAGTCCCTGGATCACGTTGAGCCCGATGCCGCCCAGCCCGAACACGATCGCCTTTGCGCCCGGCTCGACCTTTGCGGTGTTGATCACGGCGCCGACGCCGGTCGTCACTCCGCAGCCGATGTAGCAGACCTTGTCGAAAGGGGCGTCGGAACGGATCTTGGCGACCGCGATTTCGGGCAGAACCGTGAAATTCGCGAAGGTCGAGCAGCCCATGTAGTGGTGCAGCTTGCGGCCCTCGAGCGAAAAGCGTGAGGTGCCGTCCGGCATCACGCCCTGGCCCTGCGTCGCGCGGATCGCCGTGCAGAGATTGGTCTTGCGCGAGAGGCACGAGGGACATTGCCGGCATTCGGGCGTGTAGAGCGGAATGACGTGATCGCCGGGCTTGACCGACGTGACGCCTTGCCCGACCTCGACTACGACGCCGGCGCCTTCGTGGCCGAGGATCGCCGGGAACAGGCCCTCGGGATCGGCGCCCGACAACGTAAATTCGTCAGTGTGGCAAATGCCGGTCGCCTTGATCTCTACCATCACCTCGCCGGCGCGCGGTCCGTCGAGCTTGACGCTCGTCACATCGAGCGGCTTGCCGGCCGCAACCGCAACCGCGGCTTTCACATCCATCGACCATCCTCCGCACTGGGCGTGACTGTTTGATCCAGGCTCGGCGCCGCAAGCGTAGCGCTCGCGCGGGTTATACCCGATTGGGCTTTGGGTTCACGGCATTTCGCGCTAAGAAGCGGCGCATTGCGCTCGTAGCTCAGCTGGATAGAGCATCAGACTTCGAATCTGAGGGTCGGGAGTTCGAATCTCTCCGAGCGCGCCATTTTAAGGAACTGAAATGACACATATAACTACATTTAGCGCTGTTGGAAACGATGGTGGGAAACCTTTCTGGGGACGCGCTGGGGACACAAACTGCCGCGATGTCTCTACAATTTCGCCGGAGTTAGCCTTGCTGCGTTTGCCCGCTCCCCAGCAAACCAGGCAGCCGCGCGATGTTCGCCGCGATCTCCGGATGTGATTGTAAGCACGGCTACAGT
>DATIPA010000102.1:0-5517 GCA_035472475.1 Xanthobacteraceae bacterium
TGCGAATGAACCCGACGGTGATCGGCGCGCGCGCCGGCGCCGCGGTCATCGCGCTCAGGGGCTGACATCGCTTAGGCGCGGGATTATCGTCCCACCTCCCTCCTTTCCTGCCGCAGGAGATTTCCCGATGCTTCCTGCCACTCTCATCGCTGAAATCACCGCCAACCTCGCCGGCCTGCACCTCGAAGCCAACACCGCCGCGCAGATTCTCGCCGCCGCATTTTGCGGATGTATGAGTTTTTACACAGCCAAGCTTCGTGATTTCACGGTCGGAAAACCCTTTATCTCCAGCGAGATGACCTGGCCAGGGGTCCTGTCACAAAATGTGACGTGAAATCAATTGCTTGCGTCCAAACGCTAACGTGCCTAAAAGGAGCTGAAACTCACTTATAGGCGTCAAAAAATGGCCCCGCCCGTTGGTCGCCGCGGTAACAACCTCTTCAAGCAGAAAGACGGCTTGCGTGCGATCAAGATCGCCCGCGACGGCGGCATGAAGCCCGCCATGCTCGAAATCGCCGCCAAGGACGGCACGACATACCGGGTCTACGATCTGGAAGCCGCCGCAGCGAAGCAGGCGGCGCAGAACAGCAATCCCTGGGACGAAGTTTTGCCCGATGCTGCGGACGAAGAGCGGTCTACCTAAGCATTGCACCTATCAGTCGGACCGCTACGGCAATCGCCGCGTGCGCTTCCGCCGCCGCGGCGTGTCCGTCTATCTCACCGGCATCCCCTGGTCGGACGATTTCATGCGCCAATACGCGGCGGCGCTCGAACGCGAGGACAAAAACCGAGCCCAGGTCGGCGCACTCAGGCGCACCCTGCCCGGCTCATTCTCTGCGCTGTGCGTTTCCTATTACGGCTCGCCGGAATTTCGCTCCCTGGCGGCCATCACGCAAAGAGTGCGTAGGAACATGCTCGAACGCTTCCGCGCCGAGCATGGCCATCGGCCGCTCAAAGACCTGCAACGCGCTCACATCCGCAGCATCATCGGTGCCAAGGCGGACACGCCGGAAGCGGCGAACAATTTGCTGAAAACACTGCGCGTGCTGCTCAACTATGCGGTCGAGATCGGCATGATCGCCAGCAATCCGGCGCTGCGCGTCAAGAGCTATCGCAGTCGCAACAGCGAGGGCTATCACACTTGGAGCGAAGATGAGATCGCGCAGTTTGAGGTGTGTCATCCGCTGGGCTCCAAGGCGCGGCTCGCGCTGGCGCTTGCGCTGTACACCGGCCAGCGGCGCGGCGACATCGTTCGCATGGGCTGGCAGAACGTCAAGGGCGAGCGCATCAGCGTGCGCCAGCAGAAGACCATGCTCGCGATCCCGATCCATCCCGAGCTTGCGCGCGCGCTGGCGGCAGCACCGAAGGCGAATTTGACGTTTCTCATGACCGACCATGGCGCATCGTTCACTGCCGCCGGCTTCGGTAACTGGTTCCGCGACCGCTGCGATGAAGCCGGACTGTCGCAATGCTCGATCCACGGCTTGCGCAAGGCGGCATGTCGGCGGCTCGCCGAGGCGGGATGCAGCGCGAATGAGATTGCCGCAATCAGCGGACACACAAGCTTGCGGGAAGTGGCGCGCTATACCGCCGCCGCGTCGCAAGTGCATCTCGCTAACCAGGCGCTCGACCGGCAATTAAGGGCAGAACGCGAACAAAATCTACCCAACAGGGAAACCCAAGTTTACCCAACAGCGAAAAAGCGATGAAAGATCAGCGAGATATTTTGCCAGTGGTGGCCGCGGCCGGATTCGAACCGGCACTCCGGTTTCCCAGAAGCAGATTTTAAGTCTGCTGTGTCTACCGTTCCACCACGCGGCCCAGGTGCAAGCGCTTCTAGCACGGCGGGCGCACGCACGTCGGGCTTACCTGACGCGCGCTCTCTTAAGAGCCCCGATTTCGGGCAGGACGGGAAATCGGGTGTGGGGATGCCGCTTACTGCTTGAGCGCGCGGCCCCAGACGGTTTCCCAGTCCTGCCCGGCGACATCGGTCACGCGGCCGTCGCGCTCGTAGAACTTATTGGGAATCTGAAACATCGCCAGCATCAACCCACCCTCGGGCGTCCAGGCGACGTGGCGGCTGCCGGTCTCGCGCCAGACGAATTCGCCGGCCTGGACCTCGAGGCCAGCCGCGGGCCCCTCCTTGTCCACGAGCTTACCCTCGAGCATGTAGGTCTGTTCGATCTTCACATGCTCGTGGTCGGGAAGGACGGCCCCCGGCGCACAACGCATCAATGCGGTGACGAGCCCGGTTTCCCGATCGAACAACAGCGTCTTGACCTCGCAGCCGGGGAAGCGGGTCTTCTGCCATTCCATCTGGGCGGGCCGCACCACGTGAGAATGCTGCTCGGCGGATTTTTGCGATTTCGGCGTGACGGCGTCCATGGCCATTCCTCCTCGGGTCGCGATGTCGCGGCGGGGCGTGCGCGATCATAGCCGAACGCGGGGCTAGTGGGACACTAGCAACTTTATGACTCTAGGGCGGTTTTGGATTTGAAGTTCCTAAACGAGCTTCCAGCCACAATGATAGGAACTTCAAATCCACCGCCCTAGCGCGCCTCTAAAATCCACCGTCCCGGATCGGCGGCTGGAAGGCAAGGCCGGTGTCCCAGGGAAAATAGATCCAGGTGTCTTGCGATACTTCGGTAATGAACGTGTCGACCATGGGTCGGCCCATGGGCTTGGCGTAGACGGTCGCGAAATGCGCCTCGGGCAGCAGCTCGCGCACCACCTTAGCGGTCCTGCCGGTATCGACGAGATCATCGACGATCAAAACGCCCTTGCCGCGCCCGCCGCCGATCCCGACGACGCTGCGTGCCACGTCCTTGAGCACGTTGATCTCGCCCTGCGTGATGTGGTTGTAGCTCGAGACGCACACCGTCTCGATCAGCCGGATGCCGAGCTCGCGCGCGACGATCGCGGCGGGCACCAGGCCGCCGCGGGTCACGCAGACGATCGCCTGGAACGGGCCGGCCCCGGCGAGCCGCCAGGCGAGCGCGCGCGCATCCCGATGAAATTGGTCCCACGAGACCGGAAAGGCTTTCTGCGGCTGCGGCTGCGCCTGCTCGAGCGGTTGCGCCATCGTCCTCCCCAACCGGAAAAGGGCTGGGGCCTTCTAGCGCATGTCGAGCACGAAATCGAACCGCGCGGCGAGCCCGTCCCCGGCCTCCGCCATTCGCATCACCAGCTCGCGGCGGAATAGCCCGTCGCGGCGGTTCATCGGCTCGTCCGGAAAGTAGAGCTGAGTGGTGAGCACGCCTCGTTGCGGCGCCTGCACCTTGACGTGATAGTGGCGGGTGCGTCCGGTATAGAGCGCCGGCAAGATGGTGCGCAGGCGGTAGCGGCCCTCGGCATCGGTAAACAGGTGCCCGCGATAGCGAAAGCCGACGTTGTCGTACTCGCCGCGCTCGTCGGCATGCCAGAAATCGAGGAGCGCCCGCACGACCGGCTGGCAGGAGCGCGTGAGAACCTGCCCCCTGACCTCGACCGGCCGCGCCGAGCTGTTCGACTCGACGAGATCGGCGCGCAGCGGCGAACTGGGCTTGAAATACGGCCCATCGGTCTGCCGCACGGTCGGCTCATCGCCGTCGTGACATGCCGGCGTCGCTGCAAGCGGCGCCGCGAGCGCGTCGTCGAGTGCAAATCCGGCCGCGGCAAGCGCCCCCAGCATTCGGCGGCGTGTGGGATGAAACGGCATGACGGCCTCCTCGCATGCGAGCCCGCCCCTTTGCGATCTTACCCGCGGTCGCAGGCCGGCGGGCATCACGAGCGCGTCAGCGCGCGGCGATCTGCGCATTGTGCGTGGGATTGCCCAAGCCGCGCCGGCCCGCGACGATCACCCCCCGCTCGATTGCGCGCCCCGCACCCGCTCGAGCATCTCCTCCACCGCGCGGGTGGCGAGCGCAAGCTTTTGCGCGTCGCGCGCGCGCAGCACTACGTTGGTATTGGGCCCGTGCTGCGGATCGAAGAACGGATAGCTGCCGATCGCGACTTCGGGGTTGGCCTTGGCGATCTCGCCGAGCTGGGTGCCGATGTCGCCCTCGCGCGCGTCCGCGCGCAGGGTCTGCGACAGCATGCGAACACCGGTTTTGAGCTTGGGGGCGACCTCGTCGAGCATGGCCTGCATGATGGTCGGTACGCCGGCCATGACGATGACATTGCCGATCCAAATTCCGGGCGCCCCCGACACCTTGTTGATCACGAGATCGGCGCCCTTGGGAATGCGCGTCATGCGCAGCCGCGCTTCGTTCATCTCCGCTCCGGTTGCGCGCAGCCGCTCCTGCAGGATGGCGAGCGCGCGCGGATCGACGTCGATCGGCACCCCGAACGCCTTGGCGACGCAGTCGGCGGTGATGTCGTCGTGGGTCGGCCCGATACCGCCGGTGGTGAACACGTAAGTATAGCGGTGGCGCAACGCGTTGAGCGCCTCGACGATCGGCCCTTCCTCGTCGCCGACCACGCGGACTTCCCTGAGATCGATGCCGACTGCGGTCAGATACTCCGCGATATAGGCGATGTTCTTATCCTTGGTGCGGCCGGAGAGGATCTCGTCGCCGATCACCAGCAGCGCGGCGGTGACGGCCTCTTTGGGGACGGACGAATGTGCGGTGCTCATGGCAGCCCGAGTGCTAGCGGCCCGGCGCAGCGGGCCATCCCTACCCTGCCATTGTGCGTTATCATGCTTCAAGTCGTCCGCCGGGGCGCCCGCTCCCGGCCAAGCAAGTCCCCCGGTCGCGCCGGGGGCAGGCGGGGAGGAGACGCATGCCCGGACCGGCGCGGCTGCGCCCGATTGTCTATGCGCGCCCACGCATCGTCTGCGAAGCGGACCGCAACGGCGCTTTGCACTGCCGCTCGAGCGAGCCCTTGGCGCCCCACGATCCGAGCTTGGCGCGCCTTTTCCGTGCGGCGGTCGAGCGCAATCCCGCAGGCCTGTTCCTGGCCGAGCGCGACGGCGGCGGCTGGCGCAAGTTGACCTATGCGGCCGCGCGACCGCTCGTGGACGCGCTGGCGCAGAGTTTGATCGAGCGCGGGCTCTCGGCCGAGCGACCGGTGATGGTTCTGTCCGCCAACGGCATCGATCACGCGCTGCTCATGCTTGCCGGCCACACCGCCGGCATTCCCGTGGCGCCGATCTCGGTCGCCTATTCGCTCCAGAGCCAGGATCACGCCAAGCTCAAGCACATCGCAGCCTTGCTGGCGCCTGGCCTGGTCTACGTCGCCGACACCGGCCCTTTCGCCAAAGCGCTCGCCGCGCTCGAGCTCAAAGCCGAGATCGTCGCGAGCCGCAACGGCGCCAACATGGAGGGCGTCACCGCGTTCGATCACTTGGCGCAGGGCCGTCCCGGCCCGGCATTGGACAAAGCGGCCGCGTCGATCGGCGCCGACACCATCGCCAAGTTTCTGTTCACCTCGGGCTCGACCAGCTTGCCCAAGGGCGTCGTCAACACCCACGGCATGCTGACGGCGAACCAGCAGCAGCTCGCGCAGATCTGGCCGTTCCTCGACGAGGCGCCGCTC
>DATIPA010000103.1:0-15288 GCA_035472475.1 Xanthobacteraceae bacterium
TCACAACGTGCGCTGCACCTGCTCGACCCGGTAGCATTCGATCACGTCGCCGACGCGCATGTCCTGATAGTTCTCGAACGCCATGCCGCATTCCTGGCCGACCACCACCTCGCGCGCGTCATCCTTGAAGCGCTTGAGCTGCGAGAGCTTGCCCTCGTGAATGACCACGTTGTCGCGAATGAGCCGCACGTTGGCGCCGCGCTCGACCTTGCCATCGGTGACCCGGCAGCCGGCGACCTTGCCGACCTTGGACACGCTGAAGATTTCGAGAATCTGCGCGTTGCCCAGCATGGTCTCGCGCAAGGTCGGCGCGAGCAGGCCCGACATTGCCTTCTTCACGTCGTCGACGAGGTCGTAGATGATGTTGTAGTAGCGGATCTCGACGCCGTCGCGCTCCGCCGCCTCGCGCGCTTCCTTGTGGGCGCGCACATTGAAGCCGATGATCGCAGCGTTGGAGGCGGCCGCGAGCGTCACGTCGGACTCGGCGATGCCGCCGGCCCCGGCGTAGAGGATGCGCGCGCCGACCTCGTCGGTGCCGAGCTTGTCGAGCGCCCCGACGATCGCCTCGACCGAGCCCTGCACGTCGCCCTTGATCACCAGCGGGAACTCCTTGCGCCCGGCGGTCTTGAGCTGGCTCATCATCTGTTCGAGCGAGCCGCGCAAGCCGGTCGCCCGCGCCGCCATGTTGTCGCGCCGCTGGCGCGTTCGGTAATTGGTGACTTCGCGGGCGCGCGCTTCCGTTTCGACCACGGCGAGACGATCGCCCGCTTCCGGAATGCCGGAAAACCCGAGCACCTCGACCGGGGTCGAAGGGCCGGCGCTTTCTACGTTCGCGCCGGTGTCCGAAATGAGCGCGCGCACGTGTCCCCATTCGGCGCCGGCCACGATGATGTCGCCCTGGTGCAGCGTGCCGCGCTGGACCAGCACGGTCGCGACCGGGCCACGGCCGCGGTCGAGCTTCGCCTCGATCACGGTGCCCTCGGCGGCACGCGCCGGGTTGGCCTTGAGATCGAGAATTTCCGACTGTAGCCCGATGGTTTCGAGGAGCTTATCCAGGTTCGTTTTCTTGGTGGCCGAGACCTCGACGTCGAGGACATCGCCGCCGAGCGATTCGACCTGCACCTCGTGCTGAAGGAGTTCCGTGCGCACCCGCTCAGGCTTAGCGTCCGGCTTGTCGATCTTGTTGATCGCAACGATCATCGGCACCTTGGCGGCCTTGGCGTGCTGGATCGCCTCGACCGTCTGCGGCATGACGCCGTCGTCGGCCGCGACCACCAGCACCACCAGGTCGGTGACCTTGGCGCCGCGCGCGCGCATCGCCGTGAACGCGGCGTGGCCGGGCGTGTCGATGAAGGTGATTTTCGCACCCGATGGCGCCGTTACCTGATAGGCGCCGATATGCTGGGTGATGCCGCCGGCTTCCCCGCCCGCCACGTCGGTGGTGCGGATGGCATCGAGCAGCGAGGTCTTGCCGTGGTCGACGTGGCCCATGATGGTCACAACTGGCGGCCGCGGCGCCAGGGTATCGGGCGCGTCGACCACGTCGAACACGCCTTCCTCGACGTCGGCCTCGGACACGCGCCGTACGGTGTGGCCAAGCTCTTCGGCCAGGAGCTGGGCGGTATCGGCGTCGATCACGTCGGTGATTTTCGCCATCTGGCCCTGCTTCATCAGAATCTTGATGACGTCGACGCCGCGCTCCGCCATGCGGTTGGCGAGTTCCTGGATCGTGATCGTCTCCGGAACCACCACCTCGCGCGCGATCTTTTCCTTGGCCTCGGCCTCGCGATGCCCGGTCATGCGCTGCACGCGCCGGCGGAACGAGGCAACCGAGCGCTCGCGCACTTCGTCGGTCGAGAGCGCGGTCACCAGCGTGAGGCGCCCGCGCGATTTTTGCACGCCGGGGCGGGCCGGTTTTGGTGCCGGTGCAGGCCGTGCGGCTCCAGCGCCGGCGCCACGGCGCGGGCGCGGCGCTTCGTCGTCGTCGACCTCGGGCTTGATTGAGCGCACGTCGATCGGCGTCTTGGGCCTCGCCTCGTCGTCGCCGAAACGCTTCTTGGCTTCCTGCTCGGCGCGCCGCTTGGTTTCCTCGTCGTGCTTGCGGCGCTCGTCCTCGTCGCGCTTGCGCGCTTCGGCGGCTTCGCGCTCGGCGTGTTCCTTGGATTCGCGATCGGTGCGGCGTCGCGCTTCCTCTTCGGCGACCTTGCGCTCTTCGGCCTCGCGCACCTTGGCGTCATCAAGCGCGTGTGCGCGCCGGTCGCGTTCCTCATCGGTCAGCGTGCGCAAAACGACGCCCGACGCCTTGGGCGCAACGGCGGCCGGCTTTGGGGCCGGTGCGACTGAGGCGCTTGGCGCGCGCTGCGGCGCGGGGGCTGCCTGACGGGCGGTCGGGGCCGCCGGCGCCTCGATCCTGGCTTCGCCCGGGCCGACGCGCCGCTTGACCTTCTCGACCACGACCGCCTTGGTGCGACCGTGGCTGAAGCTTTGGCGTACGACGCCCTGCTCGACGCTGCGTTTGAGCGTGAGGGGTTTCGACGGCGCGACGGTCAGTTTTTCGCCGGGGTTCTTTGTCTCAGTCATTCCGTTCCCAGTTCCGAGGCAGCTTGAGGCTGCACCGCTTCAGTGCCGGCGCGCGTTGGCTCCTCGCCGTCATCGTTCGCTCGATATCGCTCAAGGGTGCGCCAGCGAGCAAGGAAGCTATCGCCTTCCCGGCCGCCGAGCAGGGCTGCATGTATCACATTTGGCCGCCCCAATGCCAAACCCAATTGGGACGCGGTAAACGTGCGCACAAGGGGGACTGGCGCGCCCGTTTGCGCGCCGGCAAGCTTGCGCACGCCGTCAGGCGAGGCCTCCGCGGCATGCATCAGGGCTGCGAGCTGATCCGCCTTGAGAGCGCTGCCGACCCGCTCAAACCCGGCGACGACGCGCCCGGCCTTATTCGCAATGGCGAGCGCGTCCAGCGCTGCGCGGGCGAGCAGCCGATCAACCAGATCGGGCAAGTCAGCTGGTATCCTGATGCTGTCCTTGAGGCTGCGCGCGAAGGCCCCGCGCCGTACTGCCGTCTCCAGCGCCCGCCGGGTCGCCGTTACCCAGACTCCGCGACCGGGGAGCTTGCTCTTGATGTCCGGCGCGAGCGTGCCGTCCGGTCCGGCAACAAACCGGAGCAGGTCGTCAACCGGTTTTGCGACGCGCGCGACCACGCACAGACGCTCGGTGCCGGCCGCTTTGGGGCCCGCATCGCGCGCTTCGATATGGTCTGTGGTTGCGAGCATAGGTTCTCCACCGGACTCTGTGCGCAGGCTTCCTCGGCGGTCACTCCGCCGGCGCGGCCTCTTCGGCCGGCGCCTCGTCTTCGGTGGCGGTCATGGCGGCGAGGTCGGCCTCGCTGATCCAGCCGGCCTTGACGCGGGCCTGCATGATCATCGCCTCGCATTCGGCGCGGGTGATCTCGAAGCCTTCGAGCGCGCCGGCGTGGTGCACGGTCTCGTTATCCTTGCGCTCGCTCCAGCCGGCGAGATCGTCGGTGGCGCAGCCGGCGAGGTCCTCGACCGTCTTGACGTCGTTCTCCCCGAGCGCAACCAGCATCTCGGTGGTTATACCGGGGATGTCTTTGAGCGCATCCTCGACGCCGAGTTCGGTGCGGCGCGCATCGAGCTGCGCTTCGATCTGCGCCAGATAATCGCGGGCGCGCTCCTGCAATTCGCGCGCGGTCTCCTCGTCGAAGCCCTCGATCGAGCCGAGCTCTTTCTCGTCCACGTAGGCAAGCTCCTTGACCGACGTGAAGCCTTCCGAGGCGAGCAGCTGGCCGACCACCTCGTCGAGGTTGAGCGCTTCGATGAACATCTTGGTGCGCTTCTCGAACTCGGCCTGGCGGCGCTCGGACTCTTCCTGCTCGGTGAGAATGTCGATGTCCCAGCCGGTGAGCTGCGAGGCAAGCCGCACGTTTTGGCCGCGCCGGCCGATGGCGAGCGAGAGTTGCTGATCGGGCACCACCACGGCGATGCGCTCCTTGTCCTCGTCGAGCACAACCTTGGCGACTTCGGCGGGGGCGAGCGCGTTGACTACGAACGTCGCGATGTCCATCGACCAGGGAATGATGTCGATCTTTTCGCCTTGCAGTTCGTTGACCACGGCCTGCACGCGCGAGCCGCGCATGCCGACGCAGGCGCCGACCGGATCGACCGAACTGTCGCGCGAGATCACTGCGATCTTCGCGCGCGAGCCGGGGTCGCGGGCCACCGCCTTGACCTCGACGATGCCGTCATAGATTTCCGGCACCTCCTGGGCGAACAGCTTGGCCATGAACTGCGGATGGGTGCGCGACAGGAAGATTTGCGGGCCGCGCGCCTCGCGCCGCACGTCGTAGATGTAGGCACGCACGCGGTCGCCGTTGCGCAGCGTCTCGCGCGGCAGCATCTCGTCGCGCCGGATGATGGCTTCGCCGCGGCCGAGATCGACAACCACGTTGCCGTATTCCACGCGTTTGACGATGCCGTTGACGATATCGCCGATGCGATCCTTGAATTCCTGGTACTGACGGTCGCGCTCGGCTTCGCGCACCTTCTGCACGATCACCTGCTTGGCAGACTGCGCGGCGATGCGGCCGTATTCGAGCGGCGGCAGCGTGTCGGCAATAGTGTCGCCGACTTGCGCCGCGGGATTGTGCCGGCGGGCATCCTCAAGCGTGATCTGGGTCGCCGGATTCTCGACGCTTTCGACCACCAGCAGGTGGCGGAACAACCGTAGCTCCCCGCTCTTGGAATTGAGTTCGGCGCGCACCTCGGTTTCGCTGCCGTAACGAGACTTGGCCGCCTTCGCGATCGCATCCTCCATGGCGGTGATGACGATTGAGCGGTCAATCGACTTTTCGCGGGCGACCGCGTCGGCGATCTGCAGGAGTTCGAGCTTGTTGGCGCTGACGGCCATCGTCAGTCTCCTTTGGTTGATCGGTGCGCCGGTCCCGAGTCATGGGCGGCGTGTTCGTGGTGTTGTCCGTTGCCGGGTTCGCTCTCCGTGGCCTTTTGCGCGGCTTTGCCTCGCCGCAGCGATTCCGCGATCAGCGCGTCGGTGAGCACGAGCCGCGCCTCGGTCATGTCGTCGATCGGGATCAGGGTCTCCTCGCCGGTCTCCTCGCTCTTGAGCCGCGCGGCTTCGCCCGCGACTCCCAACAAGATGCCGCGGAAGCGCTTGCGGCCGGCGAGTGCGACGCCGAGTTCGACCTTCATGATGTGGCCGGCGTAGCGCTCGAAATCGGAGCGCCGCACCAGCGGCCGGTCGATCCCGGGCGAAGACAGTTCGAGCCGATAGGCGCTATCGACCGGATCGGCGGCATCGAGCACCGGCGAGAGCGCGCGCGAGGCGCGTTCGCAGTCGCCGACCGACATCGTGCCGTCCGGGCGCTCGGCCATGATCTGCACGGTCTGTCCCGCGGAACCCGAGATGCGCACCCGCACCAGCCGCAAGCCGAGACTTTCCAGCACTGGCGCCGCCAGCGCGGCGACGCGCGCCGAGATCCCGGCCTCGGTCACGAGCCGAGGCTCGTCGAGTTGCTGTTCGCTCGCTCTATCCGTCATGCTCAATGGGGCCGATCATGCCGGCAATGATTCCATGGCTACAACGCGTGAGAATTCCAGCCCGGTTCCAGGCGTGCCGACGCCGGCGCGCGCGAGTAACAAAAAAGAGCGGGTCCCGGGCGGGGCCCACTCTCATAAGAACCGATCGGACCATCCGACCGTTATGAGGTATCCTGAACGGATAGCCGAAATATAGCGATTTACCGGCATGGTGCAAGGGGCGCGCACGCGGCGCTGTGAGCGCGGCTTCGCCATGCAATTCGGCCCGGTAACGCCGGCCCGTTCAACTCGCCACGGATCGCTCCCTGCGCCATAGCTTCGCGACCTGGCAATTCTCCGCCAGGTCGGGCCAGATAAGAGATATTATGATAAAAACGTCGCGGTTTTGAGGCCCGTGCTGGGATACGCTGGCGCGCCGCGGTTGGAACCGAAAGGCGCGTGAACCCCTTATCATGTGACCGCGACCAAGGAGTAATTATCGCCCGACGCTGCGAGGCTACCGACCGGGGGCGGACCACGAACCGGAGGTGATCAACATGAAGGCGAAGCTTTTGATCCTGACGGCGGGATTGTTTCTGGCCGGAACTTCGTGCGCCTTAGCCTACGACCTGACCAGCGACCCCGACGCGACGATGAACCAGGAACAGAAACTCGGCCCAAACGTGCGCTCGCAGCGCGTATGGAACGAGATCTACACTCAGAAATATCGCGGCTATTATCTCTATCCGCGCTATCCGCGTTACGCACGTTATCGCTATCGCTAGCGCGTGTTTCGCTGGCGGCCGCGGGGCAATTATCGATCCGCCGCGCTGACCCCGGCGAACCTGACCACCTTGGCCCATTTCTCCGTCTCATCGGCGATCAGCCGGCCAAACTCGGCGGGTGTAACCGCGAGTGGGGCGCTCGCCATGTCTGCGAATCGCGCCCGCATCTCAGGATCGGCGAGGCCAGCATTGATCGTGTTGTTGAGCAATGCCACGATCCCGGCAGGCGTTTCTCTAGGAGCGCCGATCCCGAACCAGGAACTGACCTCGTAGCCAGGGACGAACTCCGCGAGCGCCGGCAGGTCCGGGACCGCCGGTGAGCGCCCTGCGCCGGTCACTGCCAGCGGCCGTATTTTTCCAGCCCTGATGTATTCGAGCGAGGTCGGCAGGTTGTCGAACACGACCTGCACCTGACCGGCGAGCAAATCGGTCATCGCCGGCGCCGCTCCGCGATACGGCACATGAACGAGGTCGAGGCCAGTCATCATCTTGAACATCTCGACCGCCATGTGGCCAGGCGTGCCGTTGCCTGCGGAGGCGATGTTGATCGCGCCCGGGTTGGCCCTGGCGTAGGCGATAAATTCCGGAACCGTCGTGGCGGCAACCGAAGGATTGAGATCCATCGCGAGCGGTCCGCGGATCAGGCCCGCGACCGGTGCAATATCGCGTATGAAATTGAAATTCAGCCGCTCATAGAGCGTCGCGTTGACGGTGTTGGCGACGCTGACCAGGAGCAGCGCATATCCGTCGGCCGGCGCTCGCACGACTGCCTCGGTGCCGATGTTGGTTCCGGCGCCGGGGCGGTTCTCGACAATGAATTGCTGCCCTAGGTGCTCCGAAAGCCATTGCGCGATCAGGCGCGCCGTGATGTCGGCGGCGCCGCCGGGCGGAAATCCGACGATCAGATGGACCGGCCGCGCAGGATAGTCGAGCGCCACCGCAAAGCCCGGAAGCGCGCCCGCCGCGGCGGCGCCGGCCGCGAGACGAAGAAGGTGGCGGCGCGCGAAAATCATCTGGCGCATGCGAAGGTCGGCAATCGACGCGAGCCGCTGCCCACGTTGCGCGTCGCATCAATGGAGGCATTGTGGCGGGTCAAATCGCGTGCTTTCCTGATCCGTGGAGGAAGGAGATCGGCATGATACGACTTTTCCTCATCGCCGGAATTCTCTCCATCACGCTCGGCGATCCTAGTCCTGCGCGCGCGCAAGATCACTATCCGTCGCGTCCGGTGCGGATCATCGTGTCGACGCCGGCGGCGTCATCGCCCGATATCCGCGCGCGCATTCTCGCCGACGAGCTCGGCAAGACCTGGGGCCGGCCGGTCGTGGTCGAAAACCGTGCGGGCGGCGGCGGTCTCATCGGCGCGCAAGTGGTGATCTCGGCCGAGCCCGACGGCTACACGCTGCTCGGCGCCTCGGCGTCGACGTTTACCATTCTGCCGGCGCAATCCGAGAAGCTCGCCATCGACGTCAATCGCGATCTCGTTCCGGTCGCGTTGATTGGCAGCGAAGGCATGGTGCTCGCGGTGTCGCCCAAGCTCGGCGTCGCGTCACTCGCCGATCTGATCGCGCTCGCCAAGAAAGAACCGTACCGGATCATCATCGGCACCAATCCGGCCGGCTCGCTGCCGCACCTCGCTGCGCGCCTTTTGGCGCGCCTCACGGACGCGCCGATCACGGTGGTCCCGTCTACGGGCGGCACCAATGAGGCAATCAAGGAAATCATCGGCGGACGGGTTCACGCAGTGATCGACTCCTTGCCCGCGTTGCGCGGCGCGACCGATGCGGGAGAGATCAGGCCGCTCGCGATCATGCTGCCACAGCGGCTGCCGTCGAAGCCCGACCTGCCCGCGGCCGCCGAGACAATTCCTGGTCTCACGGCAATCGGTTGGCAGGCTATCTCAGTGCGTGCGGGAACGCCGGCGCCGCTGGTGGCACAACTCGGCGAGGACCCCGCACCACGATGGCGCGGCCCGACGCCCGCGCGCGATTGGATCAGATCGGCACACCGTTCACCCCGATATTCGGCGTGGACGTCGCGCAATTCATCGCGCGCGAGCAGAACCTGTGGTGGCCGATCGTAAAAGAGGCAGCGGCGAGGTGATCTTCAACGCGCCGTTTGCGAGCGCTGCGCCACGCGCTTTCGCGCCGGCGCGGTCTTAAACAGGCCGGCCGGCGGCGGCAGCACCTCGTGGGTCCCCGGCATCACGCCGGAATAGATCGACACGGCATTGCGGGCGGGTCCGGCGTTCTTGGCCTGGCCCTGGCCGCCTACATTGGCCTGGAGCCGCTCGTCGGGATCGGCGTAGCGTGCGGAACCGTCGGGATTTGTCCCGCTGTTATAGACCGTGAACGCAAACGCCTGATGGGAAAGCGCAAGCATCGCGGTCAGCGTTGCTGCTGCAACAAAAGCAAGAACTCGCATGGATGTCTTTCCAGGGCAGATGGCCGGCGGACGCGGCGGTTTGTTAGACGGCCGTGCTCCGGCATCCTAGCGCATGTTCACGCGCAATACCGTTGCACCCGCGCAACGCTTGGCAAAAATCGCTGATCTAATCGACCGCACTACGCCCGCGCCTTCACAATCCAGATGGCGCCCGGCAGCACGATCCCCTGCGGGCCGTCGAGTTGTTGAAAGAACGCGTGCAGGCCGGCGCGCACCGCTTCGCGCACCGCGTCCGAGGCGCCCAACGTCGCCCGTACGCCAGGGCCAACGCTCATGGCGAATTGCACCGCCTGCTCCGCGCCGCCCGGTTCGGCCAGCCGCATCGCCGGATGGTGCGGCGTCAAGGAAAAGTCTCGAAATCCGGCGCCGTCCAGGATGCGTTGGATGCGGGCCGGATCCGCCCAGGAGAATTGCCCGGGATCCTCCGGCCCGGGCGATGCGACCGGCGGCAACAAATGTCGCACGCTGGCCATCGGCGCGGTCGCCCACGGGTTGCGGTCGGGCGCGCGGAAGACCGTCAGCGTCAGCCGGCCGTTGGGCTTCATGGCGGCGCGCAGCCGCATGAAAGTCGCGGTCGGATCGGCAAAAAACATCACGCCGAAGCGCGAGAACACGAGATCGAATTGCTTGGGCGCGAACGCGTGGGTCGAAACATCGGCGAGGATCACCTTGGCGTTGGCGAGACCCGACGCGGCGATCCGTGCGCGGGCCCGCTCTACGGAGGCCTGCGCGATGTCGGCGCCCAGCACGTGACCGCGCGAACCGACGCGCGCGGCGAGCTCCAGCACGGTTGTTCCGCTGCCGCAGCCGATATCGAGCACGTGCTCCCCGTGCTGGGGGGCGGCGTGATCGAGAGCGAGCTGCGTCAGCCCGGTAAACAGCGCGTCAATCGGCTCGTGGCGATTGGCCCAGGCGCGGGTCGCGGCGCTGTTCCAGTACTCCGCCTCGCGGGCATTGGGGCCGGCGAAATGATTGGCCGGGGTCATGGTGTCGTTCCCGGTTCGAGATCGATCACTGCTGTGAGATGAGACTAGCAGGAAAGCGGAGGTAACGGGCTTCGTCTCCGGTCCAGCCGAGGCCCACGCTTGAATTACGTCTGGACCGTGACCCCTACACCGGGCTCGCCTTGCGGCCGCCGCGCTCGATTACGACGCAAGGCTCTTCCCCGATCAGTTGACCGGCAAGGTCGAGCAGCCGTCCGGCAAGCTCGTGTGCGCCCTGCGCCAGTTCGGTCGACTGACGGACGATGACGACGTTGTTCTCCATGTCCTCGTGCGACCAGCCGCGCGAATGGGCGATGTAGGGGAACTGCGGAAAGATGAAGCCGAGCTCGGCGAAGAAACCGAGCATTTGACCGGCGACGGCTTGAATGTTGTCTTGGCCGCCGACGATGATGAAGCCCGCGACCTTGTTGCGGATGAGAACACGGTTCGCGATCGTGATCTGGTTTTGCACACAATTGAGCCGTTCGGCCATCCGGAAATAAAGCGAGGAGGCGGCGCCCCAGCGGATCGGCGTCGCAACGATGACCGCGTCGGCCCAGAACACCAGCGCCTCGTAGATCTGCTCCATCTCGTCCTTCTCGTCCATCTGTGTGATCGAGCATGGCCAGGTGCAGGCGCGCGCGGCCTTCGAATAGTAGCCCTCGCAATTGCGGAACTTGAGTTCGTTGAGGCGAATGAAACGGGTCTGGGCGCCGCGACTCTCCGCGCCCTTGAGCGCCTCCGTAAGCAGATGATCGGAGCCTGAGAAGCGGGGATTGCCGGGGTCCATGACGGTCGTCGAAATCCCGGCAAGCCGCAGCGGCCCGGGCTCGCGTTTGATCTCGCGTTCGAGCGGGTGCGGCGGATGCGGGCTTTTGTGGCGCCGCGTCGGCGCCGCGACGTTGATGAGGACGCGGCCGCCCTCGACGCGGACCGGGAAGGCGGGAACCCGATCCTCCTCAAAGCCTGGTTCGCCCAGGCCGGTGCAGCGATGGAATTTCCAGCCGTGCCACGGGCAGATGATGTAATCCTGATCGAGCCGCCCGTCGCCCAGCGGGCCGCCGACGTGATTGCAGGCATCGGACAGCGCGCCCCACGTGCCATCGCGAAACGATAGTGCAATATCTATCGCGCCGGCATTGAGACGGCACAGCGGCTTGTGCGCCAACTCATCGGCGGCCCCGACGTCGACCCAGTTATCTTTTCCGGCCATGGCGCCCCTCCGCTTGATTGGATCACGAGCAGGATACGCTTTTTTGCAAGAACGGACTTCGCACTCGCATTGGTGTCTCAGGCGACCAAGCACGGCTACGCTCGCCCGATGGAGGTTGCCCGCCTCGCGGGCGACCTATTCAGACCGGGAGGTGGCGTATGAAGCTTGATCCGACCTGCGCGCTGGCGGCGCTCGCTGCGGTCTTCGCCGGCGGGATGGCGCTCGCCCAAGGCACGACCATGGGCGCCCTCAAGCCACTGCCGTCGGTGCGGTTCTCACCCGACCAGGACGTGAAATGCCTTGCGTCGGCGCTCGAGATCGGCAACCCGGCGGTCGGTCATTCGACCTGGATCCTGAAAGCGCCGCCCGGATGCGCGGTTCCCTGGCACTGGCACACCGCCGAAGAGCAGTTGATTGTCGTCAGCGGCAGCGTGCTGGCCGAGATGACCGATCATCCCCCGACGCGGCTTGGGTCGGGCGGGTTTGCCGTGATGGGAGGCCGCATGGCCCACCAGTTCACATGCCAGGGCAGGTCCGCGTGTCTGATGTTTGTGACGTTCGATCAGGCGTACGACATTTTCTGGGGTAAGGGCGGCTGACGCGGGCGCGACTTCGTCGACAGTGGAATCCGACCGTGTCCGGGCAATTATCGAACTTGAGCTGCCGCTCGCGAATGACCTTCTGGAAGAGCTCCATGTCGCGCACGATCTGGCGCGCCATCGGCTCGGGCGTTCCACTCCCCGGCAAGATGTCACGAGCGGGTGACGGAACCCGTCATGCCCGGGCGACTCTCCGCGCCGCGATCAACCGCTCCGCCGCCGCGACCCCGGTCAGCAGCGCGCCGTGCGCGGTCGAAAAATCGTGCGCCGAGCACGCCTCGCCGGCGAAGAAAAGGCGCTCGTCGACCGGAGCCGCGAGGATCGCGCGGCAATCGGCGCGGCCCGGCAGCGCGTAGGAGTAGGAGCCGCGCGCGAACGGGTCCGCGCCCCAGGAATGCAGCGCGATCGGCTTGACGCGGCGTGCAAACGCGCTGCCCAGGACGCCGGTGAGTTCATCGAGCGCGAAATCGACGAACGCCGCTTCGCCGCCGGTCTCGAGCTCGGCCGCGAGGCTGCCGCCGAAATAGGCTTCGATCATCGGCCGGCCGAATGGCCGCATGTGATAGCCGGCCGTCGCGCTGCGGTCGGTGCGGCCGAATAGGCGGGTGTCCTTCGCAAACTCTTCAGCGTCCGCGAGCGCGAGGAAGAGTTTGTCGGCGAGGCCCAGCGGCAGGCCGCCGGCGGCCTCCGCCTTCTCCGGCAACGCCGGCCGGAAGACCAAGTTCTCCTGCGCCAGCACGCTGCTCGGAACGGTGATGATCGCGCGATCGGCGGTGATCGTGCCGTTTGTCGTGTCAATCGCGAGGCGCGGTCCGCTATGGTCTATGAGACGCACCGCGCAGCCGAGCGCGACCGGCACGTCGCCCGCGTGCGCCGCGACCGTCGTGCCGAGGCCTTGCGGCACCCGCCAGTTGACGCCGCTGTCGTGATAGCGGGCGAAGTCGAGAACAGAGAGGCGGTCGAGCTCGCCGCCGCTCATGTAGGTCGAGACCGCGCCGATGAGGCCGTTCCAGCGGCCGTTCGGATCGAGTAGCGCCGACGCGGGACGATCGGGCTTGCTTTCCGCGGCGGCATCGAGGCGGTCATGGAAGGCGGCGAGCGCGGCGGCGAACGCGCGTTGCTCGACGGGTGGAAACCCGATCGCAGGGCGGCCCCACGGCGGCGGCGAGCGATCGATGGTGCGGCCTTGCTTCTCGGCGATTGCGACCCAGGGATTGCGGTCAGCGGAATGCAGCCAGCCGCACCCCAAATCGAGCGCAAAGCCTGATGGATCGACGATGGTCCACGCGCGGCCTCCCAACCGCGCTCGCGCCTCGACGAGCAGGCAGGGTACGGCCGCGTCATGCAGCCGCCGGGCCGCTGCGATGCCGGCCGCGCCGCCGCCAACGATCAGGACTTCGGTGTTGCTTACGCTCATCGGAGGATTTTAGTAGCTGGATGGCACTGCGAGTGAACCAAAAATTGAAACCCAGAGTGAGACTGTGTCCACGTCAATCCGAGGACGGCGGCAATTTTCCGAACGCGCTCGGGAGATCAACTGTGGCGGCAACTTTATCATCCAACGCCCCCGGCTGCTTCCAGGTGGTGGCGGTCACGGTGTGAGGCCCGGAAAACGAGAAATCTCCGGACAGCGTCGGCTTGCCGTCGATCATGTCGCTGAATTTCGCGATGAAGTTCTTCTGGCGGCTGTAAACCATGATCGGATACGACCAGGGCGAATGGCCGCCGGACGATGTCAGGCTGAAAACGAAGAACTGCGAATCCGGCGACCACTGCGCGCCGTAGACATAGTAGCCGTTGGTGCCGCGCGGCGAGGAATAATCCTTCGAGGCCAACGTGTCGCCCGCCGCGTTGCGGATCACCACGCGGCTTTCCATGTCGGGCGTGGCGTAGAGGCTGACGTCGACCGGGAGTACGCTCGCGATCAACGTTTTGTCGGGCGAAGGGTAACTCTGTGGCGTCACATTCTGGCAGCTCGCCTCCGGTCGCGGCTTGGGCAGGAGTTTGTGTCCGCTGCAAAGTTCGTCGGCGCGCCCCGCACCCGAAGCGGAGATCACTATCGCCACGGCCAGCGCTGCGAAACCAGCGCTGGTCGTTCGCGGCAAGCTCCAATTACGTCGCATGCGAATCTCCCGATCCGCACCACCTTATCTTGTCGGTTAGCGCAAGGATGGGTAATTTCAACGCGACACCGGCCCAGTCGGATTCGCCCGCCGATCTGAAGAGATTGCCATGTGGAAGTGCTGCTGCATCATTGCGATTACCGTGTTGGTTGCCCTGCCTGCATTCGCGCAAACCTCGTTTCCCGACCTGCGCGGCACATGGAAGGGTGAGAGCGAATCGATCGTCACAGGGAGTGCCAATCCGCACCACGACGACGCGCCTCAACCCGAACCACGGTTAACCGGCGCGTCGTTTACCCTAACGATCGACAAGCAGGACGGGCGACGCTTCTCCGGCACGTTTTCGTCGCCGCGATCAACCGAAGCGATCATCGGCGTTATCTCGCACACCGGCACGCTGTTCCTGGTCGACAGCGACGGCTACGGGTATGGGACGCTGCTGGGGCCGGACAAGCTCGAGAGCTGCTATCTCCAGATCGGGGCGAATGGGCGCGTGGCGTCCTGTACGGTGCTGACAAAACAACCCTGATCAACGCGCCCTTGCCGGTGCTGGATCGGTCTTCCTGGTCGATTTTTCCCGAGTGTGGCCTCCAGACTACAGCCAGACGGCCGCAGTCGCGGTTAAATGCGGCGAATCACGCCGGGCGACTGGACTGGAGTGCCTTCGATGAGCTTGGGACTTGCTTTGTCTTGTCGTCGTCTCGCAGTCGCCGGTGGGTTGGCGATGTTGGCGATCACCACCGCCGGGTGGGATCACGCCGATGCGGCGCGCGCGGGAGCGCGCGCGCCGGCGAAAGCTACGACGCACGCCACCGCTGCAAAAGGCGCCAAGGGTCGCCACGCTGCACACAAGCGCCCAATTCACGGTCCCAACTATCACCCGCCGTATGCCGCGATCGTAGTCGACGACAATTCCGGCCAGGTGCTGCACGAAGAGAATGCGGATGAGCCGCGCCATCCCGCCTCGCTCACCAAGATCATGACGCTCTATTTGCTGTTCGAGCAGATCGAGGCCGGCAAGTTCAAGCTCGACACGCCGCTGTCGATTTCGGCGTTTGCGGCGAGCCAGAATCCCACCAAGCTCAATCTCAAGGCCAACCAAACCATTCTGGTCGAGGACGCGATCAAGGGGCTGGTCACCAAATCGGCGAACGACGCCGCCGTGGTGGTGGCAGAGGCGATCGGCGGCACCGAAGCCGACTTCGGGGTGCTGATGACCGCCAAGGCGCGCGCTCTCAGCATGGCGGGCACGACCTACGTCAACGCCTCCGGCCTGCCGGCCGACGAGCAGATCACCACCGCCCGCGACCAGGCGCTTCTCGGCGGTGCGATCCAGGACCGGTTCCCGGTCTACTATCGCTATTTCTCGACACCGAGCTTCCACTACAAGGGCCGCGAGCACCACAATCACAATGCCTTGCTTGGAAACGTCGAGGGCGTCGATGGGATCAAGACCGGTTACACCGAAGCGTCCGGATACAACCTCGTGGCGTCGGTCCGCCGCAACGGCAAACACATCGTCGCGGTGGTGCTGGGCGGGACGTCGAATGCGAAACGCGACGCCCGCATGCGCGATCTGATCACGCAG
>DATIPA010000104.1:0-2853 GCA_035472475.1 Xanthobacteraceae bacterium
GCGGCTGCCCCCGCCCGTAATCTATGAAGAACGGCTGCCGCCTGTCATGGGCAGCTATGACGATGAGGATGTGCTTCCGCCGCCTGGCCGCGCAGCGCGTCCTGGCCAAGTTCAGCGTGGAGCTCCGAGCCGCGTTTTTCCTTATCCGGATGAGGACCCGCCGCTGCCGCCCCCCACCGGTCTATTCGGCCCGCGCGAGCAGCGCCCAGCCGGGTATGGCCATCAGTTTGATCCTCAACAGCCGCCAGCAATGGCGCCTGGCGCGACCTCCCCGATAGCCAACGATCCGGACCAGGTGCGTCCGCCGGCCGCTATAGGCGTTGCGCCGCAGGGACCGCAGTCGTCTGCGACCGCGGCATTGCCTCCGGAGGATCGTCCGGAAACCGGCCAGCCGAAGGAACTGCCGCAGCATCTGAAGAAGCAGCTGGTGGATTTTGGCACGAAGGAGCCAGCCGGCACGATCATCATCGATACATCAAACACATACCTTTATCTGGTGCTCGGTGGCGGCAAAGCGCTCCGCTACGGCATCGGCGTCGGCCGCGACGGTTTTACCTGGGCCGGTACCGAGCGGGTCAGCAGGATGTCGGAATGGCCCGACTGGCACCCACCGTCCGAGATGATCGATCGCCAGCCTTATCTGCCCCGCTTCATGGCGGGCGGCCCCGGCAATCCACTTGGCGCGCGCGCCCTTTATCTGGGCAAGACGCTGTACCGCATTCACGGCACCAATCAGCCCTCGACCATTGGCAGCTTCGTGTCGTCGGGCTGTATCCGCCTGTTGAATGACGACATCGAGGATCTGTTTAGCCGCGTGCAGGTCGGCACGCGCGTTGTGGTGCTTCCCGGCAAGCCGTCTGAGCACGTCGCCAACACGGGAATGCAACCTGCTGCGGGCGGTCCGGCGCCGGCAGGCGGGCCAGCCAATATTGCGCCACCGGTCAATACTGGCACCGTACCGCGCAGCAACTCCACCGCGATTACATCTTCGCCGTTGCCGCCCGTGCGTTAGACCGCATCGCGGCCTTGGCGCGCCTCTCGCTACTCACTAACATTGCCACCTGCACGGCCCGAGCAGCATCGGGCCGGAGCCTCGATATTGAACGGAGGCGGACATGGCGCGTGTGCTATCGCAAACCCGATTAAATCGGCGCAAATTCCTGGCCGGCGTGGCGGTCACCGGCGCGGCGAGTGCGCCGCTGGCGGCCGACGCGTCCAACGCCGTGGCCCCGTCGGTCCCTCCAGCCTCACCCCGGCCATCGGCGCTGCGGCCCAACGCGGTGGTCGCCGCGGCGGAAACCGCGACGCCGCAACCCTCGATGCAAACCGGAGGCACACCCAACTCCGACTTCATGGTCGACGTCATCAAGTCACTCGATATCGAATATTTGCCGTGCAATCCGGCATCGAGCTTCCGCGCCTTGCACGAATCCCTGATCAACTACGGCGGCAACAAGAAGCCCGAGTTTCTGACCTGTACGCACGAGGAATCCTCGGTGGCGATGGCGCACGGCTATTTCAAGATCGCCGGCAAACCACTCCTGGTGCTGTGCCATGGCACCGTCGGCCTGCAGCACGCGGCCATGAGCATCTACAATGCCTGGTGCGACCGCGTGCCGGTGATCGTGATGGGTGGCACGGATCTTGATGCCGCCAAGCGCCCGCCCGGAGTGCCGACCTTCCATTCGGCGCAGGACATCAACGCACTGGTGCGCGATTTCACCAAATGGGACGACCAGCCGGTGTCGCTGCAGCACTTCGCGCAGTCGACGGTGCGCGCCTACAAGCTGGCGATGACGCCGCCGCATGAGCCGGTGATGATCGCGCTGCATGCCGGCCTGCAAGAAGAGACGACGCATGAGCGCGCGAAGCTCACTATTCCGCGCTACGTGCCGACCGCACCGCCACAAGGCGAGATGAACGCTGTCCGTGAGGCCGCGCGCCTGCTGGTGGCGGCCGAGCATCCGGTGATCATCGCAGACAAGTACGCGCGTACGGCGGACGGCATAAAATGGCTCGTTCAACTTGCCGAAATATTGCAAGCGCCTGTCATCGATCAAAGAGGCCGGATGAATTTCCCGAATACCCACCATTTGCTGCAGAACTCGCGGGCCCAAGTGCTGATCAAGGACGCCGACGTGATCCTGGGTCTCGAACTTTCGGACTACTGGGCCACAGTCAACGGGTTCGTCGACAACGGCGACAACGATGGCGTGGGCTTGCAGGAATCCCACATCAAGCCAAATGCAAGGCTTATCAGCATCAATTCCGTCCAGCTCAACACAAAATCGAACTATCAGGACTTCCAGCGTTTCCAGGTCGTGGACGTCGATATGGCGGGCGACGCGGAAGCGACAATGCCGGCGCTGATCGAGGCCGTGAAACAGGCATTGCCATCCGAGCGCAAGGCCGCGATCGAGGCGCGCGGCGCCGGCATGAAGAAAGCCTGGAGCGAGGCCCACGCGCGTACCCGGCAGGCCGCATCGTACGCATGGGACGCCAGCCCGATCAGTACTGCGCGCATGACGATGGAAGTCTATGCGCAGATCAAGGATCTCGACTGGTCGTCGGTCGGCGCCGACCGACAACTGTCGAGCTGGCCGACCCGGCTGTGGCCAATGGACAAACACTATCACCATATTGGCGGACCGGGCGGCTTTGGCGTTGGTTACAATTTGCCGGGTGCGGTCGGCGCCGCGCTCGCCAACCGCGACGTCGGACGCTTCTCGGTCAATTTCCAGCCTGATGGCGACTTCATGTATGCGCCCGGCGTGTTGTGGACCGCGGCACGGCACAAGATTCCGCTGTTGTCTGTGATGCACAACAATCGCGGCTATCATCAGGAGGTGATGC
>DATIPA010000105.1:0-16009 GCA_035472475.1 Xanthobacteraceae bacterium
GGATCGAGGCGCAACCGGCGCATCCCGAACAGAATGCGCCGGTGCACCGGCTTGAGGCCGTCGCGCGCGTCCGGCAGCGCGCGGTTCATGATCGTCGATAGCGCGTAGGCCAGATAGCGCTCCTCGAGCGCCTCGCGCAGCGGGATGTCGTGTGCCTCGCCTTCCGGCGGGAGAATCAGTTCTTTGCCCATGCCAGTGAGATAGCGCAATCAGGCACTGGAAGTCAGGAGGCCTGGCGTCAGGAGAGTACCGATGACGGAATTTATTGTGTTTTTCCGCGTCCCGGTCCCGGCGCTTCCGGCCCCTGCGTCCGCATGATCGCCTCGACAAAATGCGCGCGCGCCGGCGCGAGCTGCAGGCCGCGCGGTTCGAACGCATGGCGCACCAGGAAAAACTCGGTGAGCGCAAAGCCGTCCGCGAGTTCCGCCGCGTCACGCGGGGCGCCTTCCGCGAGCAGGAAGCCTGGAAGCCGCAGCAGCTTCTCGCGCCACGCCTCGCCGGCGGCGCGCGAGACCGCACGGCCGGACTTCGGCGACACGTAGATGAGATCGCTCGACACGCCGGTCGCCACGCATGACGTGAGATCGAGGCCGAAGCCGAGTTCGGACAGCATCTGCATTTCGAAATGGACGAGGAGCACCGCGACCTCCGACGGCGTTGCGATGTGATCGAGCAACGACTCGAGCGTCTCAAATACGCCCTCGTGCGGGTCGCGCTCCGGCAGCAGGCGCACCAGCGCGGCAAGATGGGTCACCGCATAGACCGCGTGACGAATTCCGAGGAAGTCGCCGGCGCGCAGCCGCAGGCCCTCGACCGCAAAGTGCCCAAGGTGTTCGTCGAGCCGCGCCCGCCAGGTGACGCTCGCGGAGTTGCCCGGCTGCAGGATCGCGCGCATGCGCGAACCGCCGCCGCCGCGCACAAGGCCGAGATGGCGGCCATGCAGACGCGTCAGCACCTCGAGGATGACGTTGGCCTCGCCGTGCCGCCGCGTGCCCAGAACAATCGCCTCGTCGGTCCACTCCATGGCAGTTGCGTGGTCACTCCTTGGGAAACTCTAGTCCCATCTCCCGGTAGCGCTCGGGATCGTCGCTCCAGCCCTCGCGCACCTTCACGAACAGGAACAGATGCACCGGCTGCTCGATCAGCTCCGCGATCTCTTTGCGGGCCGCCGCGCCGATCGCCTTGATGGTTTGCCCGCCTTTGCCAAGCACGATCTTGCGCTGGCTCTCGCGCTCCACGTAGATCGTCTGCTCGACCCGCACCGAGCCGTCCGGGCGTTCGGTCCAGCTGTCGGTCTCCACCGTCGATTGGTAGGGCAACTCCTGGTGCAGGCGCAAATAAAGCTTTTCGCGCGTGATCTCGGCCGCGAGACTGCGGGACGGCGCGTCGGCGATCTGATCCTCGGGATAAAGCCACGGTCCGCGCGGCACCGTTTCGGCGAGCCAGCGTCTGAGATCGCCGACGCCGTCGCCCTTGAGCGCCGACACCATGAACGTCGCCGCAAAGGTTGCCCGCGCATTGCTGTCGCGCGCGAGGGTCAACAGGCTCGGCTTGTCGACGAGATCGACCTTGTTGAGCACCAGCGCCTTGGGCTGGCGCAATTCGGCGATCCGCTCGAGCAGCGCCGGCGCCTCCGCCGGCAGGCCGTGCGCGGCGTCGATGATCACGCAGATGACGTCGGCGTCCCCTGCCCCGCTCCAGGCGCTTGCCACCATGGCGCGATCGAGTCGGCGGCGCGGAGCAAACAGCCCGGGCGTGTCGACCAGGATGATCTGAGCCCGGCCATCGCTGGCGATGCCGCGCAGCAGAGCGCGGGTGGTCTGTGCCTTCGGGGTTACGATTGCGACCTTGTGGCCCACCAGCGCATTGACCAGGGTCGACTTGCCGACGTTGGTCGCGCCGATCAGGGCCACAAATCCGCAGCGCGTCGTCTCATCCATCGGTCGACGCGGCCCCGGCCGCCGCGGCCGCGGACTCGACCCCTTCGCGTGCGAGCAGCACCGCCGCCGCGGCCTGCTCGGCGGCGCGCTTGGAGCGGCCGACGCCTTCGGCGGGCGCCAGGTTCGGCAATTCGACGCTGACGCGGAACTCCAGATTGTGATGCGGGCCGCTGCGCCCGACTTCGCGGTAGAGCGGGGTCGGCAGCCCGCGTCCCTGCGCCCATTCCTGCAACGCGGTCTTGGCATCGCGCGGCGGGCGCGCGCGCGTTCGCAGGCGCTCGCCCCACAGCCGCTCCACCAGCATGGCGGCGACCGGGTAGCCTCCGTCCAGAAACACCGCCCCGACCAGCGCCTCGCACACATCGGCGAGGATCGCGGTGCGGCGGCGGCCGCCGGCGCTGGCTTCCGAACTGCCGAGCTCGATGGCTTCGCCGAGATCGATTGAGCGCGCGACCTCGGCGCAAGTTTCCTGCCGCACCAGTTCCGCGAGTCGTTTGGACAGTTCGCCCTCGTCGGCCTTCGGGAAGGCGGAAAACAGCATCTCCGAGATTGCGAGCCCGAGCACGCGGTCGCCGAGAAATTCCAGGCGCTGGTAGCTGCCGACCCGGCCCTTGCCCTTGACCGCGGAGATGTGGGTCAGCGCCTGCTCGAGCAGGGATTCGTCACCGAACTTGTAGGCGATCCGTTCCGCCAACGCACGGCGGGCGGCCCGGCTCGCACGCTTCATCGCACGATGGTCAGCAACCTGTCCCAGCGCACGGACCAGGGCCACAGCCAGAATTGCCAGGCGGGGTCGCCGTCCTTGACCGAAAAGAAAATGATCTGCGCCTTGCCGACCAGGTTCTCGAACGGAACGTAGCCGACCGCGCTCTGGACGCGGCTGTCCTGCGAATTGTCGCGGTTGTCGCCCATCATGAAGTAGTGATCGGGCGGCACCTCGAACACCTTGGTGTTGTCGAGAAATCCGTTGTCGTTGAGATCGCGGGTCTCGTAGCTGACACCGTTGGGCAACGTTTCGCGCCAACGCTTGCCGTAGCCGCCGGCCGTCTCGTCGTCCTTGAAGTCCGCTAGACGCTCGCGCTTGACCGGGACGTCGTTGATATAGAGGAGACCCTCCCGCATCTGGACCTTGTCGCCCGGCAGGCCGATCACGCGCTTGATGTAGTCGGTGGAGTCGTCGCGCGGCAGGCGGAACACCACGACGTCGCCGCGCTGCGGCGCGCGGCCGAAGATGCGGCCCGAAAACAATGGCGGCGAAAACGGGAACGAGTAGTGGCTGTAGCCGTAGCTGTACTTCGATACGAACAGGTAGTCGCCGATCAGCAGCGTATCGCGCATCGAGCCGGATGGAATATTGAACGGCTGGAACAGAAACGTGCGAATCACGAATGCGATCAGCAGCGCGTGGATCACCACGCGTACCGTTTCGGCGAAACCGCCCTCTTTGCGCTTCTGCTCGGTCGACACGCTCATGGCCTTGGTTTTCACGTCCCGGCGGCCGCCTGTTGGGTCGATCATGTGTGCTTTATCCTGCCGCCCGACCGCGGCATTCCTTTAAAAAACCAAGCCTGGTCAGCGACTTGAACCTATCGCGCGCCTGGACGCGCGCCGATCGATCGCAACGCCCGCCGTGCCGCCCTGCCGCCTATGTACTCACTCATCGGCCAACGCACAACGAAGCCAAACGTACAACGAAGGTGTCTGTTTCAAGGCGCAGCCTTCGGCAAGGCCGAAATGATCACAAAAGCTTGCGCATATGGCCATTCGTCGCTCAGTGCGAGGTCGATCTGCGGCACATGGCCGGCAGGCGTGATGTCCTCGAGCCGCCGCAACGCTCCGCCGGTCAAGCGTAACGTCGGCTTGCCGGACGGCAGGTTAACGACGCCCATGTCGCGAAAGAACACGCCCGCCCGCAGTCCGGTACCGAGCGCCTTGGCACACGCCTCCTTGGCGGCGAATCGCTTGGCGTAGGTGTCGGCGCGGTTGGCCCGGCGTTCGGCGCGGGCGCGTTCGGTCTTGGTGTAAACGCGGTCCAGAAACCGATCGCCATGCCGCTCGATCGTCTTGGCGATGCGCCTGATGTCGCAGAGATCGGTTCCGATGCCGATGATCATGGGCGCGTCGCCGCCTGCAATCGCGCGCGCCCACGATCCATCGCTGCGCGCATGCGGCGCACGACCTCGCCGAGCCCGGTGAAGATCGCTTCGCCGATCATGTAGTGGCCGATGTTGAGTTCGACGACCTCGGGCAGCGCCGCGATCGCCTCGGCGCTGACGTAATCGAGCCCGTGGCCTGCGTGCACCTCGAGGCCGAGGTCGTGCGCGAGTTTTGTGGCCGCCGCGATGCGGGCGAACTCGGCCGCGGCGTCGGCCGCATGCCCCGCCAGCAGCGCCTCGCACCAGCTGCCGGTATGGATCTCGATCACCGGCGCGCCAACCGCGGCCGCGGCTTCGATCTGCGTCGTCTCGGGCGCAATGAACAACGACGCCCGAATGCCGGCGCGCGCCAGTTCGGCGACCGCGGCCGCGATCTGGGACTGCTGCCCCGCCACGTCGAGGCCGCCCTCGGTGGTGCGTTCCGCGCGCCGCTCCGGAACGATGCAGGCGGCGTGCGGGCGGGTCTTGACCGCGATCGCGACCATCTCCGGTGTCGCCGCCATTTCGAGGTTGAGCGGCTTTTTGATCTGCGCCATCAGCCGCGCGATATCGTCGTCGCGAATGTGCCGCCGGTCCTCGCGCAGGTGCGCGGTGATCCCATCGGCGCCGGCCGCGATCGCAACCTCGGCCGCCCGCACCGGATCGGGATGATCGCCGCCGCGCGCATTGCGCACGGTTGCGACGTGGTCGATGTTGACCCCCAGGCGGAGTTTTTGGACAGCCGTCACGGCACGATCCGCGGAGACCTAGTGCCGCCGATTTGAAGTTCCGACACCACCTGCAGCAAGCGCGTGAAGGAACTTCAAATCGAAAAGCGGCACTAGAGTCATATATTTGCTAGTGCCCCTTTGCTTCCGAAGTTCGTGCATGAGGGTGCTGCGATGTTTTACGAACTTCGGAAGCGGGGCACTAGCCGTTCACGCGCTCGGCGCCCGCCACCACCGGCTTGGCGCGCAGCTGCGCGATGATCGAGGTGAGGTGCTTGAGGTCGTAGACCTCAAGATCGATCGTGAGCGATGTGAAATCCGGCGACTTTCGTTCCATGCGAATGTTGTCGATGTTGCCGTCGTGCTCGGCGATCACCTGGGCGATCTGCGCGAGCGAGCCGGGCTCGTTGACCGACTGCACCAGAATCTGGGCCGGGAAACGCCGCGCGTTGTCGGCCACGTCCCAGCGCACGTCGAGCCAGCGCCCGGGCGCGTCCTCGAACTCGGCCAGCGCCGGCGACTGGATCGGATAGATGGTGATCGCCTCCCCCGGCGTCATGATCCCCACGATGCGATCGCCTGGCACCGCGCCGCCGTTGGGCGCAAACCGCACCGGCAGATCGCTGTCGATGCCGCGGATCGGGATCGAGCCGGCGGTCTCGGGCACCTTGAACACCACTGCTTTGGCCTTGAGCAGGCCGAACCAACCGGAGTCGGATTTCGGCGGCTGCGCCGCCGGCAACCGTTCCTCCTTGTAGTCCGGGTACATCGCACGGGCGACGTCCGACGCCTTCATCTCGCCACGGCCGACGGCCGCGAACACGTCCTCGACGCTCGCGCGCGCAAGGCGCGGCAGCGCGCCGGTCAGGCGCTCGTCCGAATAGGCGAGCTTGGCGCGATTGCACAGCCGTTCCACCAGCCGGCGGCCGAGGCCGGCGTATTGATTGCGCACCGCTACCCGGGTGGCGCGGCGGATCGCGGCGCGCGCCTTGCCGGTGACGACGATCGATTCCCAGGCGGCCGGCGGCGCGCCTTGCGCCTTCGAGGTCAGGACCTCGACCTCGTCACCGTTCTGCAAGGTCGACACCAGCGGCGCGACCTTGCCGTTGATTTTGCAGCCGACCGCGTGATTGCCGATGTCGGTGTGGACCGCGTAGGCGAAATCGATCGGGGTGGCGTTGCGCGGCAGCGCAATCAGCTTGCCTTTGGGGGTGAAGCAGAACACCTGATCGTGGAACAGCTCGAGCTTGGTGTGCTCGAGGAACTCTTCCGGATTGGAGCCCTCCGCCAAGAGCTCGATAGTCCGGCGCAACCACGCATAGGCGTTGGATTCGCGCGACAACATCTCGGTCGGCGAGCCGATACCGTCCTTGTAGAGCGCATGCGCCGCGATGCCATACTCGGCGATCTGATGCATCTCCTCGGTGCGCAGCTGCAGCTCGACCCGCTGATTGCGCGGTCCGATCACGGTGGTGTGGATCGAGCGATAGTCGTTCTGCTTGGGGTTGGAGATGTAGTCCTTGAAGCGCCCGGGAACGACGCGCCAGTTCGTATGCACGATCCCGAGCGCCTGATAGCACTCGGCGAGCGTCTTCACGACCACCCGAAAGCCGAAAATGTCGGAAAGCTGTTCGAAGCCGACCGCCTTGCGCTCCATCTTGCGCCAGACCGAGTAGGCCGGCTTGCGGCGGCCGCTCACACGCGCAGCGATGCCGCGGTCGGCGAGCTTCCTGGCGAGTTGTTGTTCGATTTCGCCGATCAGGTCGCTGTCCCGTTCGGCCACCGCTTCGAGCCGCGCGTTGACGACCTCCCAGGCTTCCGGATTGAGTTCACGGAACGACAGGTCCTCGAGTTCCTCGCGCATTTCGTACATGCCCATGCGCGCGGCCAGCGGCGCATAGATGTCGAGCGTCTCCTCGGCGATGCGGCGGCGCTTGTCCGGCGGCACGTGGGCGAGTGTGCGCATGTTGTGCAGTCGGTCGGCGAGCTTGACCAGCAGCACGCGCACGTCGTCGGCGATGGCCAGCAGCAGCTTGCGGAGATTTTCGGCCTGTTTGGCCTCGCGGGTGACGAGGTCGAGCTTTTTCAGTTTGGTCAGGCCCTCGACCAGCTTGCCGATATCCTTGCCGAACAGGCGCTCGATCTCGGCGCGCGTCGCCTCGGTGTCTTCGATCGTGTCGTGCAGCAGCGCCGCCGCGATGGTGGCGTCGTCGAGCTTGAGGTCGGTCAGGATCGCGGCGACCTCGAGCGGATGCGAGAAATAGGGATCGCCCGAGGCGCGCACCTGCTCGCCATGCGCCTTCATGGCGTAGACATAGGCGCGGTTGAGCAGTTCCTCGTTGACCTTGGGATTATATTTGCGCACCCGCTCGACCAAGTCGTACTGGCGCATCATGCGCTTGGCGGAGGCGGGCAAGGCCAGCCCGACGATGCCGCGATGCTCGCGCGGCGCGCGGGTGCGCGCCTGATTCTGCATTCGCGGCAACTCTTTAGGCGAGCGCGGCATTCCAGTCGGCCTTTCGCGGCGCGCGCGCGCCGGCATGCTCGATGTTGCTTAGGTTAGCATGGTGCCGGCCGCGCGGGCGTGAATGCCCATTCTACTCCACGAGGATTGCAGTCCGAAAACGAAAACCCCGCCGTGAGGCGGGGTCTCGCAGCCTTCGATGCAAATAAGGTTAGCGCTGGCCGCTCTGCTGACCACCGCCCTGCTGGCCGCCGCGCTGCCCGCCCTGGCCGCCCTGCTGGCCCGGGTTCTGGGTCTGCTGGCCGGGCTTTTGCTGGCCGCCGCCCTGTTGCTGACCGGGCTTCTGCTGACCGCCTTGCTGATGCTGTGGATTCTGGTTCTGAGACATTCGGTTCTCCATGAAGCCTCGCCCGCCCGCATTAGCTAGTGGCGAAGTGTGTCTCCTGGGCGGCCGCAATAAGGAGATCCATTCACGTTTGACGGTACGTTGGTACAGCAAAATCGATCACGGGCGATCACGCGGGCGTGATCGCACGCACCCGGCAGCGTCCTTTGCGGCTAGACCCTTTTGTAGGCGCGGCCGTGATAAACCAGCGCCGGCGCCTCGGCGCCAAGCTTGATCGCCTCGACCACGCCGAAAATCACGTTGTGGCTCGCCACCGCCTTGATATCGACCACGCGGCAGTCGCAGGCAACGATCGCCGAACCGAGCACCGGCGCGCCGGTTGCGAGCGTCGCCCACTGCCCCACTTGGAAACGGTCCGCCAGCATGGCACCGGTGCGGCCCGCGAACATGTTGGACAGTGCCTCGTGGTCGGCGGCGAGCGTGTTGACGCAAAACACCCGGTTGGCGGCGACGAGCGGGCTGCCCTGGCTCTTGCGGTTGAGGCACACCAAGAGCGTCGGTGGATCGTCGGAGACCGAGCAGATGGCGGTCGCGGTGAACCCGGTCTTGCCGCCCGGCCCGTCCGTGGTCACGACGTGGACCGCACTGCCATAGCGGCTCATGGCCTCGCGAAAAATCTTTGGGTCGACCGCCACGACCGGTTCGGGACCGATCGCCTCGAAGGCTCCGGCCATGGCGTCGTCGGGACGTTGGTCTGACCAGCTCATTGTTTCGACCGGTTGACTGGGTCATTCAATATGGGTCGACCTGTCTCGCTTATCGAGATGGGACCGCGCCCGCAAGCCTGCCCAACACCGGACCGCCATGCGCGATTGCGGCTCCTCGATCATCGGCACGTCATTCCGGGCTTGCGGGCGTCGCCGACGCCCCCGGACTGACGGCCTGAACGGATCGAGGATCTATTCCGCCGCGCGTGCCCTGCCGCCGGGGGGCGCCGCCATGTCGTCCGGGTTGAGCCAGGTCGGGTCGCACCAGCCGTTCTCGTCATAGTCCGCCATGCACTGCTCGGCGAGCGCCACCATGCGGTCGAGTGCGCCTGAGCCGCGCGCGTTCCACATGCACTGGATGCGAACGTCCTCGTGGTTGCCGGCGTAGTTGATCTCGTAGAGTTCGTGGCGGCCGCCGAACTCGGTGCCGACCGCGTCCCACAAGAGCTTCATGATCTTGATGCGCTCGCGATACCCCATGTTGTTGGAGCCGCGGACGTATTTCGCCAGATACTTGTCGATCGCCGGGTTGGCGAAATCCTTGGTCGACGACGGCAGGTAGATCAGCGACGACGCCACGATCTTCTGGACGATCTCCTTGACGCGGCCGTAGGCATCGCCGGCGAACACGCGGTAGCTCGAGCCCGATTGCGCATTCGGCAGCACGGTGTCGCCGACCCACGGCATCGGGTTGGTCGCCATCGCGTCCGAGATCGCCCAGAACAGGTTGCGCCACGCGATGATCTCGCCCAGCATCGCCTGGTTGCCGCGGAACTCGTCCGAGCCCGCCGCCCGCAGCGCCTTGGTGATGATTCCGACCAGGAAGTCGAGCTTGACCGCGAAGCGCGTGCAGCCCTGGAACTGATAGCCGTTGAGGAAGCCGGAGCGCGGATAGAAGATCTTGATCTTCTCCACGTCGCGATGCAGCAGCACGTCCTCCCAAGGGATCAACACGTTGTCGAACACGAAGATCGCGTCGTTCTCGTCGAACCGGGAGGACAGCGGATAGTCGAACGGGGTGCCGAGCGTGTTCGCCATCATTTCGTAGGAGGTGCGGCAGAACAGCTTGACGCCGGGCGCGTTCATCGGCGCGATGAACATCACCGCGAGATCGGAATCGTTGATCGGCATCGCCGCGTTCTGGCCGAGGAAGTTGTAGTGCGTGAGCGCCGATGAGGTGGCGACCACCTTGGCGCCGCTCACGTAGATCCCGGCGTCGGTCTCCTTCTGGATCGTGATGAACACGTCCTTGACCTGGTCGGCGGGCTTGGAACGATCGACCGGCGGGTTGACGATCGCGTGGTTCATGAACAGCACGTTGTCCTGGCTGCGCTTGTACCAGGCCTTGGCGTTGTCGGAGAACTTGCCGTAGAACGCGTGGTGCGCGCCCAGCGTGTTCATCAGCGACGCCTTGTAGTCGGGCGTGCGTCCCATCCAGCCGTAGGTCATGCGCGCCCATTGCGCGATCGCGTCGCGCTGGCCGATCAGATCCTCGCGCGAGTGCGCGACCTTGAAGAACTTGTGGGTAAAGCCGCCTGAACCGGTGTCGGTCGGACAGGTGAGCACGTCCTTGGTCGCGGGATCGTGCAGTGCGTCGTAGAGCTTCGCGATCGAGCGCGCCGCGTTGCGGAACGCCCGATGCGTGGTCACGTCGGCGACGCGTTCGCCGTAGATATAAACCTCGCGGTCGTCACGCAGGCTTTCGAGATATTCGGCGCCGTTGAACGGCCGCGTTCGGTCGGACAAGACGTCTTCGGGTTTGGCCGGCATTATTTTGTCCTCCCTCGCCGCAGCGATGGGTTCATCATGGTCCCGACAATCACGCCGCGCGAGTGTCGCGACCAGAGACAAATCCCGGAACCGGTAGGACAATTCGGGATCGTCCGCCACCCGCTACCCGTCGCTGCCGTGCCGTTGCGATGCGAAACACCCCCTGTTAAGACCGTTGGCCCGGGGGAAGCTCGACCCGAATCGGCGAGGGATCGAGCATAAAGGGCTCGCTGCCGGCGCACTTCGGAACGGGGCACTAGTTGCATGGAAGTTTTCGTCCAGCAGCTCATCAACGGCGTTACGCTCGGCTCGATCTACGGTCTGATCGCCATAGGCTACACGATGGTGTTCGGCATCATCGGCATGGTCAACTTCGCCCACGGCGACGTGTTCATGGTGTCGGCCTTCATCGCCCTCATCACGTTCCTGATCCTGAGCACGTGGCTCGGCATCACCTCGGTGGTGCTCGCGCTGTTCATTGTGCTGATCATCGCGATGGCGTTCACCTCGATCATCAACTGGACGATCGAGCGGCTCGCCTACCGCCCGTTGCGCGGCTCGTTTCGCCTGGCGCCGTTGATCTCGGCAATCGGCATGTCGATCGTGCTGTCGAACTTCGTCCAGGTCGCGCAGGGCCCGCGCAACAAGTCGCTGCCGCCGATCGTGCGCGGCGAGATCGTGCTGATGGACGGCGGCGGCTACCCGGTCACGCTGGCCTACAGCCAGATCATCATCTGGGTCGTCACCGCGCTGCTCCTGGCCGCGTTCTGGTACGTGGTCGCCCGCACCTCGCTCGGGCGGGCGCAGCGCGCCTGCGAGCAGGACCAGAAGATGGCGGCGCTGCTCGGCATCGATGTCGATCGCACCATCTCGATCACCTTCGTGATCGGCGCCGCGCTCGCGGCGGTCGCCGGCACCATGTATGTGATCTACTACGGCGTCATCAGTTTCGCCGACGGATTTACGCCCGGCGTCAAAGCCTTTACCGCCGCCGTGCTGGGCGGCATCGGCTCGCTCCCCGGCGCGGTCGTCGGCGGATTGCTGATCGGACTGATCGAAACGTTCTGGTCGGCATATTTCACCACCGACTACAAGGACGTCGCGGCCTTCTCGATCCTCGCGATCACCTTGATCTTCATGCCGCAAGGGCTGCTCGGCCGTCCCGACGTCGAGAAGGTGTGATGGCGATGATCGGGCATCGAGGATACCGCGCGGTCGGACCTCTGCTCGCAAGCGGGGAGAGGTAAGGAGGCGCCGTGCGGGCTACGCAACCGAGCGTCGCATTGCCCGCCAGCGCGGCCGCGGGCGTCGATCTTCCCCGCGCGCTCAAGGACGCCGCGGTGGCGGCGCTGCTGTCGCTCGGGCTGTTCCTGCCGCTGATCGGCTTCGACACCGTCACCAACATCCGCAACGAGCTCATCCTGCAGACCCGGTTCGGGCTGCTCGCGGTGATCGTCGCGCTCGTTGCCGCCGGCAGTCTCGTCAACTCCCTGGTGATCGCGCCCTGGCGCGAGCGGCACGCGCGCGCGGTGGTCAAGCCCGCAGGCCGGATCGCCGGCGTCCTCGCCAAGCGGTTTCCGCCGCTCGCACTCGCCTTCGTGTTCGTCTATCCGGCGCTGGTGCTGGGGCTCGTCGGATTTAGCGGCGCGACCAAGTGGATCGACAACTTCGGCATCCAGATCCTGATCTACGTGATGCTCGGGTTCGGGCTCAACATCGTGGTCGGGCTCGCCGGCCTGCTCGATCTCGGCTACGTGGCGTTCTACGCGGTCGGCGCCTATGCCTACGCGCTCATCGCCAAGACGTTCGGCCTTTCGTTCTTTGAACTGCTGCCGCTCGCCGGCATCCTGGCGGCGTTCTGGGGGATCCTGCTCGGCTTTCCGGTGCTGCGGCTGCGCGGCGACTATCTCGCGATCGTCACGCTCGCGTTCGGCGAGATCGTCCGTCTGGTCCTGATCAACTGGGTGCCGGTGACCAACGGCTACGCCGGAATCAGCGGCGTGCCGCGGCCGACTTTCTTCGGCATTCCGTTTACCGCCGGCGACGATGGCTTCGCGGCCGTGTTCGGGCTCACATTCTCGCCGATCTACCGCACGCTATTTCTCTACTATCTCATTCTTGCGCTGGTGCTGCTGACCGCGTTCGTCACGCTGCGGCTGCGTCGGCTGCCGTTGGGGCGGGCCTGGGAAGCGCTGCGCGAGGACGAGATCGCCTGCCGCTCGCTCGGCATCAACACCACGACCACCAAGCTGACGGCGTTCGCCACCGGCGCGCTGTTCGGCGGCTTCGCCGGCTCGTTCTTCGCCGCGCGCCAGGGATTCATCTCGCCGGAATCCTTCACCTTCATGGAATCGGCGACGATTCTCGCGATCGTCGTGCTCGGCGGCATGGGCAGCACGTTCGGGGTCGCGATCGCGGCGGTGATCATGATCGGCGGCACGGAACTGCTGCGCGACCTCGATTTCCTGAAGTACATCTTCGGCCAGAACTTCGACCCTACCCAGTACCGCATGCTGCTGTTCGGCCTTGCCATGGTGCTGATCATGGTGTGGAAGCCGCGCGGCCTAGTCGCGACGCGCGAGCCGTCCGCCTATGTGCGTGAGCGCAAGGCGATCGGGCGCGACCTCGTGAAGGAAGGCCCCGGATGAGCGCGCCGTTGTTGCGGGTCGAGCACCTCACCATGCGGTTCGGCGGGCTCATCGCCATCAACGATCTCTCATTCACCGCCGACGCCAACGCGATCACGGCGCTGATCGGTCCAAACGGCGCCGGGAAGACGACCGTGTTCAACTGCATCACCGGTTTCTACAAGCCGACCGAGGGACGCCTCGGGCTCTGCCACGGCGATGCCGGCACCTGGGACGAGCTCGATCGCCTCACCGCCCGCGGCGTGCGCAGCCTGCGGCGCCCGGCCGGGCGCCTGTTCCTGCTCGAGCGCATGCCCGACTATCTGGTCGCGCAGGCGGCGCGGGTCGCGCGCACGTTTCAGAACATTCGGCTGTTTCCCGGGCTGAGCGTGCTGGAGAATCTGCTGGTCGCCCAGCACAACGCGCTCAACGTCGCGTCCGGTTTCGCGGTCCTGGGCGTGCTCGGCATTGGAGGCTATTCCCGCGCCGAGCGCGCGGCGATCGAGAAGGCGTGCCATTGGCTCGAGGCGACCGGTCTGATCGAGCGCGCCGACGACCCGGCCGGCGAGCTGCCCTACGGGGCCCAGCGCCGGCTCGAAATCGCGCGCGCCATGTGCACCGATCCGGTGCTGCTCTGTCTCGACGAGCCCGCCGCCGGGCTCAATCCGCGCGAGAAGGCCGACCTCAACGAGCTGATCCTCGCCTTGCGCGACCTGCACGCGACCTCCGTGCTGCTGATCGAGCACGACATGTCGGTGGTGATGGAAATTTCCGATCATGTCATTGTGCTCGACTACGGTCTCAAGATCGCGGACGGCACGCCCGATCAGGTGCGCAACGATCAGAAGGTGATCGCGGCCTATCTGGGCGTGGCCGAACAGGAGGTCGAGCGCGTGCACGCGGAGGTCGGGTTGTGAAACACTGGACGCTGCTGGCATTCGCGCTATTCGCCGCGCCGCTCGGCCTCGCCGGCAGCATAGCCGCGCGCGCCGAGACCTACCCATCCCATACCGTCACCATCGTGGTGCCGTTCGTGCCGGGCGGCACCACCGACCTGCTGGCGCGGCTGCTTGCCGACAAGCTGGAAAAGCGCTTCGGCAAGCCGTTCGTGGTCGAGAACAAACCGGGCGCCGGAGCACTCACCGCGTCGGTCGCGGTCGCGCATGCGGCGCCCGACGGCCACACCTTGATGATATCGCCGAGCTCGGCGATGGCGGCGAACGTCACGCTCTACAAGAAGCTTCCCTACGATCCGGCCGCCGATTTCGTGCCGCTGGCGCTGCTGGTGCGCACGCCGTTCGTGCTCGCGGTCAATCCGGCGCTGCGCATCACATCGGTCGCCGACCTGGTGGCGCGCGCCAAGGCGCAGCCCGACGTGCTTGCGTTTGCCTCGAGCGGTTCGGGAACGCCGCACCATCTGTTTGCCGAGCTGTTCCAGAGCCTGACCGGCACCAGGCTCACCCATGTGCCTTACAAGGGCGTAGCTCCCGCGCTCAACGATGTGGTCGCCGGGCACGTGCAGATGATCTTCACCGATATCGCGCCCGCGCTCGCCATGATCGAGAGCGGCCGGCTCACCGCGCTCGGCGTCACCTCGAAGGCGCGGGTCGCCGCGCTGCCGCAGACGCCACCGCTCGACGACGCGGTCGCCGGCTTCGACACGACGTCGTGGCAGATGGCGATCGCACCGGCGGCGACACCCGCCGACGTGGTCGCCACCCTCAACGCCGAGATCGGACGCATCGTCGCCGAGCCCGAGGTGAAGGCGCAGGCGGTGCAGACCGGGATGCTGCCGGTCGAGCCCGCTTCCCCGCAAGCGCTGCGGGAATTCGTCCGCTCCGAGATCGGCAAATGGGCGGCCCTCGTCCAGAAGGCCGGGATTGCGCAATCGCAATGAGCATTGAGGCTTCAACCAACGGGGCGGGTGATCCGCTGCTCACGGTGCGGGGCGTGAAAGCCTATTACGGCAACATCCCGGCGCTGCGCGGGGTCGATCTCGATGTGCGCGAGGGCGAGATCGTCACCCTGATCGGCGCCAATGGCGCCGGCAAGTCCACCCTGATGATGACGATCTGCGGCAAGCCGCGCGCCCGCGAAGGCTCGATCACCTTTGCCGGCGCCGACATCACGGCGAGCGCGACCCACGAGATCGCGCGTATGCGCGTCGCGCAATCGCCGGAAGGCCGGCGCATTTTCCCACGCATGACGGTATTCGAGAATTTGCAGATGGGCGCGGTCGTCACCGGCAGCACGGCGCTGGCCCAGGACCTCGAGCGTGTGTTTGCGTTGTTTCCACGCCTTGCCGAGCGCCGCGATCAGCGCGGCGGCACGCTGTCGGGCGGCGAGCAGCAGATGCTCGCGATCGCACGCGCCCTGATGGGACGTCCGCGCCTGCTGCTGCTCGACGAGCCCTCGCTCGGGCTTGCGCCGCTGGTCGCCCAGCAGATCTTCGGCGTCATCCGCGAGCTCAACGCGCGCGACCGGCTCACCGTGTTCCTGGTCGAGCAGAACGCATTCCACGCGCTCAAGCTCGCGCATCGCGCTTACGTCATGGTCAACGGGGTCATTACGCTGACCGGCACCGGACGCGAGCTCCTGGAGCGCCCGGAAGTGCGGGCCGCGTATTTGGAGGGCGGCAAGGATCCGGCTCCCGCGGCGCCGCACTGAAGCGCCGGCCTCGGACGCGTGCCATACGGCAGCCATTCGACCGGCAAGCAATCTCCCGCTAATCTCCTCTCAACCGGATTCGTGGCGCGAAGGATGCGCGCATGGTGCATTCGGAAAGCAAGCTTCTGATCATGGCCCTGATCCTGACGTTCGCCCTCGCGATCGCGGCTTTCGGCATGGTGCTGCTCGACTGGTAGAGGCACGGCCGCCGGACTGGCCTTGCCGGTCCGTCCGCCACTAGGTGGATACCGCTGGCCGAGGTTTTTTGTCCTTAATTCAGGCAGAATTGGCGGGTTAAAGTCCGCTTCTTCGTAAGTGAGACTCCCCGACTGAAAGACCCCCGGCCAACGGTTTGGCCGGGGTTTTCTTTGGTAGACCCGGCCCGCGGGCCGTCGCGCCGATCCGTCTAATTCGAAGCAGGGCAACGCGTTCGGTCACGGGCGCCGCTACGGCTACGGCAACGACTTCGACCTGAACTTATGCGGCTCTCGGTTGGGTCAGGAGCCGCCGGGTCCGGTGCAGACCTGCAACACGTCTTTGGAACATTACATTTCTGTAATAAATC
>DATIPA010000106.1:0-3347 GCA_035472475.1 Xanthobacteraceae bacterium
CCACCCCATCGCCGCATACCGGCAACGGCACGACCTGACGCTCGAGGAGCTCGGCGAGCAGTGCAAGCCGCCGATCCTCAAATTTGCCCTGAGCCGCATCGAAAACGGGTTGAGGAAACCCACGTTCGACCAATTGAACGCACTGGTCGAGGCCTGCAGACCCGAGGTCACGGCGGACGAAATCATCCGAGCCACTCCCAAAGAGGTTGCGGCCTGACGGTTCCGTAAAGGAGCCGCCGGTGATTGACCAGAGGCTCCATTCCCCTCCACAGCTAGGAGCCTCTGTATGGCCGAATCGCTCTCTTCCGCCGCCGAGCACGGTCGCAACACGCCGGACGTGACCCAAGCGGTCAGCTTGGGTTTCCACGACGAGATGGATGCCATCGACAGCGAGGCGAGCGGCCTGCGGGAGGCGCGCAAGAAGCTGCGGCTGCGGGTCAAACAGGCGGGGATCGAGCTTCGCGGGTTTGACCGGTCCCGCAAGGATCGCGACCGCTCTGCCGCCGAGCGCGAGGCCGAGGATCGCGAGTATCGCCGGCAGATGGCATGGCAAATGAAGCCGGTCGGCTGGCAGCCGTCGCTCGACATCGACGAAGCCGTCGAGGAGGGGCTGCGGGCGCTCAACGTCCACGAGCTGCACCGCATCGACACCGAAGGGTTTGAGGCCGGGCAGAGCGGACGAAGACGCGACAGCAATCCTTGGCCCGTCGGTCAGGAAAGTGCGCAGCGATGGGACACGGCTTGGATACGCGGTCAGGCGGTCATCGCCTCGACGCTCAACGGCGGTAGCACCGCACCGCCAGCAAACGGCGGCGACCAGCCCCGGCGGCGCGGTCGGCCCCGCAAGGTTCAACCTGACGCCGGCCCAGACGCGCCGGTCAACTGAGGAGCGGAGCGATGCCGGGCATTTTGGCAATCATCGAGGACGTAGCCGCCGATCCGGAAGTCGAAAGTTCGGTCGGCAAGCTGTTGTCCGGTCTTATCGGACATCTGAAGGACGCGCTGGCGACCAACAACAGCGCGGCGGTCGCGGAGGCTGCCAACCAGATCGTTGAGCATAAGGAGGCGCTTTCCGCTGCGGTAACCGCGAATACGCCGGTTGCCCCCGGTGCCACGGAAGCGGGCCCCACGACCGAGGCGACCGGCGAAGACCACCACGACGGTGATGCCGCGTGATCCTCGCCCTCGATAGCGCGACTACCTGCGGGTGGGCTGCCGGCGAACCCGGTGGCACACCGCACTGGGGTTCGCGCAAATTCGAGGGCAAGGCGACCGGCCAGGTGATCGGGATGTTCCGGCATTGGCTCAACCAGCTGTGCTACGAGCACCACCCGACGCTCATCTGTTTCGAGTCGCCGTACGTGCCGCGCGGCGCTTCCAAAATCCCGATGAACCCGCTGACGCTACGGCGGCTACTCGGGATGGCGGCGATGACCGAGGCGGTCGCGTGGGAACTGCGGATACGGTGCCTCGAGGCAACCACGCTTGAAGTCGCCCGGTTTTTTATCGGCACCCAGCGTCTCAAACGAGACGAGAAAAAGTTACGCACGATCGAGATGTGCCGCCGCTACGGCTGGGACGTCAGCAACGACAACGAAGCTGACGCGCTGGCGCTTTGGCACTACGCCGAGTCGAACGTAGCGCCGGACATCGGTCTGCGCCGTGGCGCTGGCCCGCTCTTTATCCCCGAAAATCGAACGCCTCCGATCGTGACGGATCCGGAGGCGTCCTTGTTTCCGCCACCCGAGGGGGGTGCGTCCGATGGCAGAGTTGCCCGCTAATGTAATTATTCGCGCCGAAATTCCAACACTCGAATTACCGGGGCTCGATTGCTCGCCCCCGCGTAAGCCGCTGCCGCTGCAAATCGGCAAATGGCAGCACCTCCGTAAGCCACTCCGCCGCCTGATCAAGCGCGCCACTCGTAACCTTTAAAGCAAGGGAGGCGGCGGTGTTTGACGCGGCGCAGATAGACGACGTGCGCGCCAAGCTGGTCGACGTGATCGCTGCCGAGGTGCCGCTCAAACGGCAAGGCCGCGAACTGGCTGGTCTGTGCGTCTTTCATAAGGAGAAGACGCCGAGCTTAACCGTGGTGCCGGACAAAGGGTTTTTCTACTGCCACGGCTGCGGCGCGCACGGCTCGGTAATTGACTGGGTGATGCGCCGGCGGAACGTCGGTTTCGCCGAGGCGATGCGAGTGCTGCTCGATCTGCCAGCGCAACCAGCGAAGCAGTACCGCGCGCCGGCTCGCCGTCCGGTCAACCGAGAGGACGATGTCGCCAAGGCGCGCCAGATCTGGGCCGAGGCGACGACCGATTACGCGTACGTCAAGACCTACCTCTACTCGCGTTATCTTTCGACGGAGCGCATACCGCCAACGATCCGCGAACACCCGGCGCTATTCTGCCCCGTCCGACGTGCCCATGTTCCGGCGCTGGTTGCCGCGTTTCAGGCATCGAGCGGACGCGTTACTGCGGTGCAGCGCATCTGGCTGGAAGAGCGGTTTGAGGTCGGCAACGACAAGGGGTCGCGTCTCCCTGACGCCAAAAAGATGTCGCGGGGCGTCATCGGCGACGGGGCGATGCGGCTGGCGCGGCCCGGCCCGATCATGGGGCTCGCCGAGGGGCTGGAGACCGCGCTCGCCGCCGGCAGGCTCTACAGCACCCCGACCTGGGCGCTGGGTGGGGTGTCGCGGCTCGGCTACCCGGCGCACCTGACGCAGCCGACCGACGGCAGCAAGCCGCGCCGGGTCGAGAGCCGTCCGCCGTCGGTGTGGGTGCCGGACGAGGTGCAGCATCTCTTTGTCTTCGGTGACGGCAACGAGATCGGGCGTCAGGTCGCCGAGTTCGCCGCCGCATGGTGGAATCACGCTTGGCGCGGCACCGGGCGCAGAGCCGAGGCGGTGCTACCGGTGGTCGGCTACGGCGATTTTCAGGACGAGCTGCGCGTCGGCGTCATCGCGGGAGCGATCCGGTGAGCGTGCGCATCCTCACCGGTCATGTCATCGAGCGGCTGGCCGAGCTCCCCGACGGCTCGGTGCAGTGCGTGGTGACGTCGCCGCCGTATTGGGGGCTCCGCGATTACGGGATCGAGCCGCAGGCGTGGGGTGCCGATTGCCGGCATGAATGGGGAGATGAAATTGCTGGCGCGCGGCGCTCGGGTGGCACTGCGTCATCGACCCTCGGTGAAGCGAGCGGTGGCCATGCTATCAGCGATGACGCGCGTCTACGCTCGATCGAGCGGTCGATGCACGGCGGTCAATCGTCGGCGCTTTGCTCCATTTGCGGTGCGTGGCGCGGGTCGCTCGGCCTCGAGCCGACCTTCGGGCTTTACGTCGAGCACATGGTCGC
>DATIPA010000107.1:0-30667 GCA_035472475.1 Xanthobacteraceae bacterium
TCGCCGAGTCGATCGCCCAGCAGCTCGAGCGCCGCGTCGCGTTTCGCCGCGCCATGAAGCGGGCGGTGCAATCGGCGATGCGGCTCGGCGCCGAGGGGATCCGGATCAATTGCTCGGGGCGGCTCGGCGGCGCCGAAATCGCGCGCATGGAGTGGTATCGCGAAGGACGCGTGCCGCTGCACACACTGCGCGCCGACGTCGACTATGGCACCGCGACCGCGTTCACGACCTATGGCACCTGCGGCGTCAAGGTCTGGATCTTCAAGGGCGAGATCCTCGAGCACGATCCGATGGCCCAGGACAAGCGGATGGCCGAAGGCGAAGCCGGCCGGCCGCGCCGCGACGTCGCCTGATCGGCGCCGGGACCTGATTAGGAAAGAGAGACTGCCATGCTGCAACCGATGCGCACCAAGTTTCGCAAGGCGCACAAGGGCCGGATCAAGGGGGCCGCGACCAGCGCGACCAACCTCGATTTCGGCGAGTATGGCCTCAAGGCGATGGAGCCCGACCGCGTCACCGCCCGCCAGATCGAGGCGGCGCGCCGCGCGCTCACCCGCCACATGAAGCGCGCCGGGCGAGTCTGGATCAGGATGTATCCGGACGTGCCGGTGTCGAAGAAGCCGCTGGAAGTGCGCATGGGCTCCGGCAAGGGCGCGCCGGAGTTCTGGGTCGCGCGCATCAAGCCGGGCCGCATTCTGTTCGAGGTCGACGGCGTTTCGCAGCAGGTCGCCCGCGAAGCGCTGGCGCTCGCCGCCGCCAAGCTGCCGATCAAGACGCGGTTCGTCCAACGCATCGCGGAGTAGAGAGATGATCAAGCCTGACGACCTGCGCGCGATGACCGTGGACCAGCTCGACGACGAGCTTTTGCGGCTCAAGAAGGAGCAGTTCAACCTGCGCTTCCAGCGCGCCACCGGTCAGCTCGAGAACAGCTCGCGCGTGCGCGTCGTGCGGCGCGACATCGCCCGGGTCAAGACGATTGCGCAGCAGAAGCGCGCGAAGTCGAAGTAAGGAGAGTTTAATGCCCAAGCGCATGCTGCAGGGAACGGTTGTGAGCTCGACGCCGAAGAAGACGGTGGTCGTGCGCGTCGAGCGGCGTTTCACGCACCCGGTGCTCAAGAAGACCGTGCGCCAGGCCAAGAAATACTACGCTCACGATGAGCAGGACGAATATTCGGTCGGCGACATCGTGTGGATCGAAGAGCATCGCCCGCTGTCCAAGCTCAAGCGCTGGGCGGTCGTGCGCGGCGAGAAGAAGGCGAAGTAAGCGCGACTCGCGCCGTCGACAAGAAACGAGGCCCAGTATGATCCAGATGCAGACCAACCTCGACGTGGCGGATAATTCCGGCGCGCGCCGCGTCATGTGCATCAAGGTGCTGGGCGGCTCCAAGCGTAAGTATGCGACCGTGGGCGACGTCATCGTGGTCTCGGTCAAGGAGGCGATCCCGCGCGGCCGCGTGAAGAAGGGCGACGTGATGAAGGCGGTGGTGGTGCGGGTGGCCAAGGACATCCGGCGCCCCGACGGCTCGATCATCCGCTTCGACCGCAACGCGGCGGTGTTGATCACCCCGCAGATGGAGCCGGTCGGGACCCGCATCTTCGGGCCGGTGCCGCGCGAGCTGCGCGCCAAGAACCACATGAAGATCATTTCGCTCGCCCCGGAGGTACTGTGATGGCCGCGAGGATTCGCAAGGGCGACAAGGTCGTGGTGCTGACCGGGCGCGACCGCGGGCGCACCGGTGAGGTGATCGAGGTTCGGCCGGCCGAGGGACGCGCGCTGGTGCGCGGCGTCAATATGGTCAAGCGTCACCAGAAGCAGTCCGCGCAGCAGGAAGGCGGGATCATCTCCAAGGAATCGCCGATCCACCTTTCCAATATCGCCTATGCGGATCCCAAGGACGGCAAGGCGACGCGCATCGGGTTCAAGGTCCTGGCCGACGGCAAGAAGATACGGATCGCCAAACGTTCGGGAGCTGTGATCGATGGCTGACCTGCAACCGCGCCTGAAGGCGCAATACGACAGCACCATCCGGTCGAAGCTCACCGAGCAGTTCGGCTACAGCAATCGCCTGCAAGTGCCGGCGCTCGAAAAGGTCGTCGTCAACATGGGCATCGGCGAGGCCGTCAACGACCGCAAGAAGGTCGACAACGCGGCCGCCGATCTCGCGCTCATCACCGGCCAGAAAGCGATCGTGACCAAGTCGCGCAAGTCGATCGCCACCTACAAGCTGCGCGAGGGCCAGGCGATCGGCTGCAAGGTCACGCTGCGCAAGACGCGCATGTACGAGTTCATCGACCGGCTGATCAACATCGCGCTGCCGCGGGTGCGCGACTTCCGCGGCCTCAACCCGAAAAGCTTCGACGGCCGTGGCAACTACACGCTCGGCATCCGCGAACACATCGTGTTTCCGGAGATCGACTACGACAAGGTCACCGACATCTGGGGCATGGACATCACGGTCTGCACGACGGCGCGCAGCGACGACGAGGCGCGCGCGCTGCTGACGGCTTTCAATTTCCCGTTCCGGCAGTGAGGCGCAAGGCGTCCTCAAACGCGGAAACCTAGGAGACGTGGATGGCGAAGAAGAGTTCGATTGAGAAGAACGCACGGCGGCGCAAGATGGCGAAGTCGTTGAGCGGCCGTCGGGCTCGCCTGAAGGCGATTGCCGGCGACAAGACCAAGCCGATGGAGGAGCGGTTCGCGGCCTCGCTCAAGCTCGCGCAATTGCCGCGCAACTCCTCGGCCACCCGCATTCGCAATCGCTGCGAGGTGACCGGTCGGCCGCGCGCGTACTACCGCAAGTTGAAGCTCAGTCGCATCGCGCTGCGCGAGCTCGGCGCCAAGGGGCTCATCCCCGGCCTCGTGAAGTCGAGCTGGTGAGGAGGTCGGCATGGCTGTGAACGATCCCATCGGCGACCTGATCACACGCATTCGCAACGCGCAGGCGCGTAACAAGCCCAAGGTCTCGACCCCCGGGTCGCACCTGCGGGTGCGCGTGCTCGACGTGCTCAAGAGCGAGGGCTACATCCGCGGCTACGCCAGCGTCGAGCATAGCGACGGCCGCTCCGAGCTCGAGATCGAGCTGAAATATTTCGACGGCGCGCCGGTGATCCGCGCGATCGAGCGGGTGTCGAAACCCGGCCGCCGGGTCTATGCGTCGGTGAGGAATCTGCCGCGCATCAACAACGGTCTGGGCGTGGCCATTGTCTCGACGCCGAAAGGCGTGATGGCCGATCACGAGGCGCGCGACGCCAACGTGGGCGGCGAGATTCTGTGTACGGTGTTCTGAGCGAGGACGAGATGTCACGCATCGGCAAGCGAGCGGTCGCCGTCCCGTCCGGCGTGACCGCCACGGTCGAGGGCCAGACGGTGAAGGTGAAGGGGCCGAAGGGCGCCCTGCAGGTCGTGCTGCCCGACGAGATCGTCGCCAAGATGGAGAGCGGCGCCGTCAAGGTCGATCCGCGCGGCGAGACCGACCGTGGGCGCGCCATGTGGGGGACGTCGCGCACGCTGGTCGCCAATCTGGTTACCGGCGTCACCAAGGGCTTCGAAACCAAGCTCGAGATCAGCGGCGTCGGCTATCGCGCGGCGGTGCAGGGCAAGAACCTGCAGATTGCGCTCGGCTACAGCCATGACATCGTCTTTGCGATCCCGGAGGGCATCGCGATCGCGACGCCGAAGCCGACCGAGATCGTCGTCACCGGTATCGACAAGCAGAAGGTCGGGCAGGTGGCGGCGGAGATCCGTGCGTTCCGCAGGCCCGAGCCGTACAAGGGTAAGGGCGTGAAATATGCGGGCGAATTCATCTTCCGCAAGGAAGGCAAGAAGAAGTAGGAACCCGCCATGGCCGATTCCAAGAAACAGGCGGAGCGCCGCAAGGCCCGGGTGCGCGGCGCCATCAAGGCGGTGAGCGGTCGCGCACGCCTCTCAGTGTTTCGCTCCTCCAGGCACATCTACGCGCAGGTGATCGACGATCGCAAAGGCGAGACCCTGGTCTCGGCGTCCTCGGTCGAAAAGGATATGCGCGGCGGTCTCAAGACCGGCGCCGACATGGCGGCGGCCAAGGCGGTCGGCAAGCTGCTCGCAGAGCGCGCCGCGTCCAAGGGGATAACCGAACTGGTGTTTGATCGCGGCAGCTATCGCTTTCACGGCCGCGTCAAGGCGCTGGCCGACGCCGCGCGCGAAGGTGGATTGAAGTTTTAACCAATGGGCCAGTGCCCGTTACAGGATTGACCGGACAGGATCGACACATGGGACGAGCACCACGTGAGCGCGAAAGGGTTCGCGAGAAGGATGAGCGGGACAGCGAGTTCACCGACAAGCTGGTCCACATCAACCGCGTCGCCAAGGTGGTGAAGGGCGGCCGGCGCTTCGGCTTTGCCGCGCTCGTCGTCGTCGGCGATCAGAAGGGTCGCGTCGGGTTCGGTCACGGCAAGGCGCGCGAGGTTCCCGAAGCGATCCGCAAGGCGACGGATTCGGCGAAACGCAACCTCGTGCGCGTGCCGCTGCGCGAGGGCCGCACGTTGCATCACGACGTGCTCGGCCGCCACGGCGCTGGCAAGGTCTATCTGCGCGCCGCACCTCCCGGCACCGGCATCATCGCCGGCGGGCCGATGCGCGCCGTGTTCGAGACGCTGGGAATGCAGGACGTGGTCGCGAAATCGATCGGATCGTCGAATCCCTACAACATGGTGCGCGCCACGTTCGATGCACTCAAGCACCAGGACAGCCCGCGTTCGGTCGCGGGTCGTCGCAACATCAAGGTGTCCGCGCTGCAGGCCCGCCGTCGCGACGGCGACGGCGAGCAGGCGGCGACCGAGTAACGGCGAGGACGCACGGAGCGGCCATGAGCAAGGCGACCAAGAGTGGCGGCAAGACGCTGCGGGTGGAGCAGATCGGCAGTCCGATCCGGCGCGAGCACACCCAGCGTGAGACCCTGATCGGGCTCCGGCTCAACCGGATCGGCCGCGTCGCCACATTGCCCGACACGCCCGCGATCCGCGGCATGATCGGAAAGGTGGCGCACCTGGTGCGGATGGTCGAGGGCAAGTGAATCTAGTGTTTCGTCGCTGCGTGCTGCTGGAGCGTGCAACGGCGGACGGCAAGGAGACTGCGATGAAGCTCAACCAGGTTGCCGACCGGCCAGGGGCCCGCAAGACTCGCCAGCGCATCGGCCGCGGCATCGGCTCCGGCGTGGGCAAGACCGGCGGCCGCGGCGGCAAGGGTCAGACCGCGCGCTCGGGCGTGCGCATCAAGGGCTTCGAGGGCGGTCAGATGCCGTTGCACCGGCGTCTGCCCAAGCGCGGGTTCAACAACGTCTTCGCCAAAACGCTGCACGAGGTCAATCTCGGCCGGGTGCAGGCGGCGATCGATGCCGGCAAGCTGCATCTCGACGCCAGCGCCGAGGTCGACGCGGCGATGCTGGTCAATGCCGGCGTGCTGCGCCGTGCGCACGACGGCGTACGTCTGCTGGGTGACGGTGAAATCAAGGTCAAGGTGAACTTCGTGGTCTACGGGGCGTCGAAATCCGCGATCGCGGCCGTTGAGAAGGCGGGCGGCAGCGTGAAAGTGCTCGCGCCCAAGCGCGAGGTACCCGCCGAGCCGAAGGGCAAGAACGCCAAGCGCCTCCTCGCGGAGGCGCGCGGCGAGAAGCCCAAGGGGCAGCCGGCGCCCGCTAAGGACGACGCCGCCAAGGGCGAGGCCGGCGAGAAGCCCAAGGGCGGAAAAGCAAAGGCGGAGGCGCCCGCCGGCGAGTCCAAAGCCGAGCGGCCGAAAGCCGAAAAACCCAAGGCTGATCAACAGGCTGAGAAGCCGGCCCCAAAAGGCGACAAAAAGCCTCAGGCGCAGACCAAGGGTGGCAAGGGCGACAAGAGTAAAGGCGCCGAGTGATCCCTATATTGTCATAGCCTTGCTGGGGTGACTGATCGGGCAAGGCGACGCACTCAATCGCGGCGCATATCGGAGCCAAGGGCATGGTCTCGGCAGCGGAACAATTGGCGGCCAATCTCAATTTCTCGGCGCTTGCCAAAGCCGAGGAACTGAAGACTCGCATCTGGTTCACGCTCGGGGCACTGCTGGTTTATCGGCTCGGCACCTACATCCCGCTGCCCGGCATCGATCCCGCGGCCTGGGACCAGATTTTCAAAAGTCAGGCCGGCGGCATCCTCGGCATGTTCAACATGTTCTCCGGCGGCGGCATCCACCGGATGGCGATCTTTGCCCTCAACATCATGCCGTACATATCGGCCTCGATCATCATTCAGCTGATGACGACGGTCTCGCCGACGCTCGAGCAGCTCAAGAAGGAGGGCGAGGCGGGCCGCAAGCTGATGAACCAGTACACCCGCTATCTGACGGTGGTGCTGGCGGCATTCCAGGCCTACGGCATCGCGGTCGGACTCGAGAGCGCCGGTCAGGCGGTTGCCGATCCCGGCTTAATGTTCCGCATTTCGACGGTGATTACGCTCACCGGCGGGACCGTATTCCTGATGTGGCTTGGCGAGCAGGTGACCTCGCGCGGCATCGGCAACGGTATTTCGCTGATCATTTTGTCCGGCATCGTCGCCGAGCTGCCGTCGGCGATCGCCAACATGCTGGAACTCGGCCGTCAGGGCGCGCTCTCCACCGGCCTGATTCTGATCGTCATCGTGATGGCGGTCGGGGTGATCGCGTTCATCGTGTTCATGGAGCGCGCCCAGCGCCGGCTGCTGATCCAATATCCCAAGCGTCAGGTCGGCAACCGCATGTTCGAGGGCCAGTCCTCCCACCTGCCGCTCAAGCTCAACACGTCCGGCGTCATCCCGCCGATCTTCGCATCGTCGCTGCTGCTGTTGCCGACCACGGTCGCGAACTTCAACGCCGGACAATTGCCGGATTGGATGAGCGCCGTCACGACGCAGCTCAGTCACGGCCGTCCGCTGTTCCTGGTGCTCTACGTCGGTCTGATCATTTTCTTTGCGTTCTTCTATACGGCGGTCGTGTTCAATCCGACCGAGACCGCCGAAAATCTGAAAAAGCACGGCGGCTTCATTCCCGGGATCCGTCCGGGCGAACGCACCGCCGAATACATCGATTATGTGCTCTCCCGCATTACGGTCGTCGGCGCCGCCTATCTGGCGCTGGTCTGCCTCATCCCCGAAATCCTGATCTCCTATGCGGCGGTGCCGTTCTATTTCGGCGGCACGTCGCTGCTGATCGTGGTCAGCGTCACCATGGATACGGTTGCGCAGATTCAGGGCTATCTGCTGGCGCACCAATATGAAGGTTTGATCAAGAAATCGAAATTGAGGGGGAGACGCAGATGAGGCTGATCCTGCTTGGTCCGCCGGGGGCCGGAAAGGGTACGCAGGCTTCCAATCTCGTCAAAAAATATGGAATAGTTCAGCTCTCCACCGGCGACCTGTTGCGCTCCGCCGGTGCCGCCGGAACGCCGGTCGGTCTGCATGCCAAGGAGATCATGGCGCGCGGCGAGCTCGTGCCCGACGACATCGTCGTCGAAATCGTCGCCGATCGCATCTCCCAGCCCGACGCCAAGAACGGCTTTATCCTCGACGGCTTCCCGCGCACGGTGCCGCAGGCCGAGGCGCTCGACCGCATGCTGCATAACAAGAAGCTCGACCTCGACGCGGTCATCGAGCTCAAGGTTGACGAAAACATTCTGCTCAAGCGCATCGAAAAGCGCGTTGCCGAGATGGCGGCGCGCGGCGAAGCGCTGCGGGCTGACGATAACGCCGCGGCGCTGCACAAGCGGCTCGAGGCCTATCGGGCGCAGACCGCGCCGCTGATCGCGTTCTACGCCGACAAGGGCACGTTGCAGACCGTGGACGGCATGGCCGGGATCGACGACGTCGCCAAGGCGATCGAGCAGGTCCTGGCGGAGCAGGAGCAAGCTGGCGCGCGGCAGCGCGCAGCGCGCTGAAATCGTTGAATATGCTGTGATGGAGGTTGACGGGCCGGGGTGGAATCCGTAAATAGCCGGCACCCAGTACGCGAACAACGCTGCAACGATGCCGGGCCCCACCCGAGGGGGATGGCGTCGTATGCGCGTTTATAGAGTTTTTACAACCACTTAGTGGGCTGACCGAGGCCGGTCGGCGGCAGGAGTGAAGAGGCAGTGGCTCGTATCGCTGGTGTGAACATACCTACCAATAAGCGCGTGGTGATCGCCCTGCAGTACATCCATGGCATCGGCCCGACGAAGGCCGAAGAGATCATGGAGAAGGCGCACATCGACCAGGCGCGCCGGGTGTCCCAACTCACCGATCAGGAAGTGCTGCAGATCCGCGAAGTGATCGACCGCGACTATGTGGTCGAAGGCGACCTGCGGCGTGAGGTTGCGATGAACATCAAGCGGCTGACGGATCTCGGCTGCTACCGCGGACTGCGCCACCGGCGCGGCCTGCCGGTTCGTGGACAACGCACCCACACCAACGCGCGCACCCGCAAAGGCCCGGCCAAGGCCATCGCCGGCAAGAAGAAATAAAACGGCAGTCATAGAGAGAGACGGCTCCCGGCGTTGCCGCGGGCATTACGAGGATTGTTATGGGTAAAGAAGCCACCCGCGTTCGCCGACGTGAAAAGAAGAACATCGCTTCCGGCGTGGCGCATGTGAACGCCACGTTCAACAACACCATGATCACGATCACCGATGCGCAGGGCAACACCATCGCGTGGTCGTCCGCCGGCACCATGGGCTTCAAGGGATCGCGCAAGTCGACCCCCTATGCCGCGCAGGTCGCCGGTGAGGATGCGGCCAAGAAGGCGCAAGAACATGGCATGCGCACCCTTGAGGTCGAGGTTGCGGGCCCCGGTTCGGGCCGCGAGTCGGCGCTGCGCGCGCTGCAGTCGGCCGGTTTCATGATCACGTCGATCCGTGACGTGACGCCCATTCCACATAACGGCTGCCGGCCGCGCAAGCGCCGGCGGGTATGAGAGCTTTTTTCCGGCGGATGGGTTGCGCGCCTCCGCCGCCGCTGATCTCCACGGAGCGGCGTGGTCCCGTGAGCGAGCCCGCGACGGCTCTGCACGATTAGGTGATGACGTGACGATTCAAAAGAATTGGCAAGAACTGATCAGGCCGAACAAGCTGCAGGTGAGTGCCGGCACCGATCCCAAGCGGATTGCGACCGTGGTGGCAGAGCCGCTCGAGCGCGGCTTCGGGCTGACGCTCGGCAACGCGCTGCGGCGCATTCTGCTCTCCTCGCTGCAGGGCGCGAGCGTGCAATCCGTGCACATCGACGGCGTGCTGCACGAATTCTCCTCGATCGCCGGCGTGCGCGAGGATGTGACCGACATGGTGCTCAACATCAAGGACATCGCCATCAAGATGCAGGGCGAGGGTCCCAAGCGCATGGTGGTCAAGAAGCAGGGCCCGGCAGTGGTCGTCGCCGCCGACATTCAGACCGTCGGCGATATCGTGATCCTCAATCCCGAACTCGAGATCTGCCATCTCGACGAGGGCGCTGAAATCCGCATGGAGTTCACCGTCAACACCGGCAAGGGCTACGTGCCGGCGGATCGCAACCGTCCTGAGGATGCGCCGATCGGGCTCATTCCGGTCGACAGCCTCTATTCACCGGTCAAGAAGGTGTCCTACCGGGTCGAGAACACCCGCGAGGGCCAGATCCTCGACTACGACAAATTGACCATGCAGATCGAGACCAACGGCGCGGTGACGCCGGAGGACGCGCTCGCCTATGCGGCGCGCATTCTGCAGGACCAGCTCAACGTGTTCGTCAACTTCGTCGAGCCGCACAAGGAAATCAGCGCCGCCGAAGCGATCCCGGATCTCGCGTTCAACCCGGCGTTCCTCAAGAAGGTTGACGAGCTAGAGCTCTCGGTGCGCTCGGCCAACTGTCTCAAGAACGACAACATCGTCTACATCGGCGACCTGGTGCAGAAATCGGAAGCCGAGATGCTGCGCACCCCCAACTTCGGGCGCAAGTCGCTCAACGAGATCAAGGAAGTGCTCGCCCAGATGGGCCTGCATCTGGGCATGGAGGTGCCCGGCTGGCCGCCCGAGAACATCGACGAGCTCGCCAAGCGATTCGAGGACCACTATTAATCATTGAAATTGTCATGGCCGGGCTTGTCCCGGCCATCCACGTCTTGGCGTCACCCGAGGACGTGGATGCCCGGCACAAGGCTTGGCATGGCGGAGCGAGTCGACGGAGATACCCGATGCGCCACGGCAATGCCCACCGCAAGCTCAACCGAACGGCGGAGCATCGCCGCGCCATGTTCGCCAACATGGCGGCTGCGCTGATCAAGCACGAGCAGATCACGACCACCTTGCCGAAGGCTAAGGACTTGCGGCCGATCGTCGAGAAGCTCGTGACGCTCGGCAAGCAGGGCGGCTTGCACGCACGGCGGCAGGCGATCGCTGAGATCCGCGACGTCGCGATGGTCAAGAAGCTGTTCGACGTGATCGGCCCGCGCTACCAGGGCCGCAACGGCGGCTACACCCGGGTGCTCAAGGCTGGCTATCGCTACGGCGACTCCGCGCCGGTCGCGGTGATCGAGTTCGTCGATCGCGACGCCGACGCCAAGGGCGTTGATTCCGGGCCGGTGCAGGAAAAGCCCGCCGCCGAGACCCCGGCCGCGTGACCTTGCCGCACGGCAGAGCGCCACCTCTCCCCACTTGCGGGAGAGGTAACTGCCGCCCTTCAAATGGCTAGATCGGGCCGCTATATCTGCGGACCTTGAATCGGTATCGACGCCATGATCCCACACACGCGCTTGCTGGTAACCGCGTTTCTGCCGCTCGTCGCGGTGACTTTCGCCGCCTCAGCGTTCGCTCAGGATCGGGTGATGCCGGCCTCGCCGGCGCAACTCACGCTCTCCTACGCGCCGGTGGTGAAGCGGGTCGCGCCCGCGGTGGTCAACGTCTACGCCGCCAGGACGGTCGCCAACCGGAACCCGCTGTTCGACGATCCGCTGTTCCGGCGCTTCTTCGGCGGGTCCGATGGCCCGCAGGTGCAGCGCTCGCTCGGGTCCGGCGTCATCGTCGATCCGAGCGGTCTGGTCGTGACCAATCATCACGTCATCGAGGGGGCTGACGAGGTCAAGGTCTCGCTCGCCGACAAGCGCGAGCTCGCGGCCGATGTGGTGCTGCGCGACGCGCGGTCCGATCTGGCGGTGCTGCGGCTGAAAGACAACGAGCGGTTCCCGGCGATCGACCTCGGAGATTCCGATGCGCTGCAGGTCGGCGACGTGGTGCTGGCGATCGGCAATCCGTTCGCGGTCGGCCAGACCGTCACCCACGGCATCGTTTCGGCGGTCGCGCGCACCCAGGTCGGCATCACCGACTATCAGTTCTTCATTCAGACCGACGCCGCCATCAATCCCGGCAATTCCGGCGGCGCGCTAGTCGATCTTAACGGCAAGCTCGTTGGTATCAACACCGCGATCTACTCGCGCACCGGCGGCTCGATCGGCATCGGCTTTGCGATTCCCGTCAACATGGTGCGGGTGGTGATCGCCTCAGCCAAGGGCGGCGGCAGCGTGGTGCGGCGGCCGTGGCTTGGCGCCAAGCTGCAGGCGGTGACGCCGGAGATCGCCGACAGCCTCGGGCTCAAGCGCCCGGCGGGCGCGCTGGTCGCCGGCGTGAGCAACATCAGCCCGGCGGCGCGCGCCGGTCTGCGTACCGGCGACCTGATCGTCACCCTGGACACCCAGCCGGTCGAAGACCCCAACGCGTTCGATTACCGCTTCGCCACCAAACCGCTCGGCGGCCAGGCGCAGATCGTGGTCGTGCGCAACGGGCGTGAGACCAAGCTGGTCGTCGCGCTGCAGAGCGCGCCGGAGGCGCCGCGGGAAGAGCTCGTGATCCAGTCGCGCTCGCCGTTCCTGGGCGTGAAGGTCGCGAATCTCTCGCCGGCGCTCGCCGAGGAGCTCAAACTCGATCCCGCGACCGAGGGCGTCGCGATCGTCGATATCGCGAGCGGGTCGATTGCCGAAAGCCTCGGCTTCCAGCGCGGCGATGTCGTGCTGAGCGTCAACAACGCCACGATCGCGCATACCCGCGATCTCGACCGCGCCACACGCGACCAGAGCCGCCTGTGGCGGATCAGCGTGTCGCGCAACGGCCAGCAGATGTCGGTCGTCTTCGGCGGCTGAGTTCCGCGGCCACAGGTCGTGGAAACGCCGGCGCCGAAGCACTAGCTTAGGCGGCGGAGAACGATCTGTCCGATGGCCTCTCGACCGAAATCGCGCGGGCCGAGCCTGTTCGCCGCCGCCGGGCTCGACCAGGGTGCGCCGCGGCCGCTCGCCGACAAGCTGCGGCCGCGCGAGCTTGCCGACGTGGTCGGCCAGGATCAGCTGCTCGGCCCCGACGGCGCGCTCACCCGCATGCTGGCGACGCGCACGCTCGGCTCGCTGATCTTCTGGGGGCCGCCCGGCACCGGCAAGACGACTGTGGCGCGGCTCCTGGCCGACACGACTGCGCTCACGTTCGAGCAGATCTCGGCGATTTTTTCCGGCGTGGCCGATCTCAAGAAGGTGTTCGATGCGGCGCGCGCGCGCCGTGAGGTCGGGCAGGGGACTTTACTGTTCGTGGACGAGATCCATCGCTTCAACCGCGCCCAGCAGGACTCCTTTCTGCCGGTGATGGAGGACGGAACCATCGTGCTCGTGGGCGCGACCACGGAAAACCCGTCATTCGAGCTGATTGCACCGCTGCTCTCGCGCGCCCGCGTGCTGGTGTTCAAGCCGCTTGACGCGCCGGCGCTGGAAAAGCTGTTGGCGCGCGCCGAGGCGATCGAAGGCAAGGCGGTACCGCTTGATCCTGACGCGCGCGCATCGCTGATCCGCATGGCCGACGGCGACGGCCGCGCCGCACTCACGCTTGTCGAGGAAGTCTGGCGGGCCGCGCGTGAAAGCGAAGTGTTTGATGCCGCAAAGCTGCAGGAGGTCGTGCAGCGCCGCGCCCCGATCTACGACAAGGCGCAGGACGGGCACTACAACCTGATCTCGGCCTTGCACAAGTCGGTGCGCGGATCGGACCCGGACGCCGCGCTTTATTATCTTGCGCGCATGCTCGATGCCGGCGAGGACCCGCTCTACATCGCCCGCAGGGTGGTGCGGATGGCGGTCGAGGACATCGGGCTTGCCGACCCTCAGGCGCTCGTCATCGCCAATGCGGCCAAGGACGCATATGACTTCCTGGGCAGTCCCGAGGGCGAGCTCGCCATCGCGGAAGCGGTGATCTACGTCGCGACCGCGCCCAAATCCAACGCCGCCTATGTGGCGTTCGGCGCCGCCAAGCGCACCGCCAAGGAGGCCGGTTCGCTGCTTCCGCCCAAGCACATTCTCAACGCACCGACCCGGCTGATGAAGGACGAGGGCTACGGCGACGGCTACGACTACGACCACGATGCAGCGGACGCGTTCTCCGGCCAGGACTATTTCCCGGAGGCGCTCGGCCGTCAGACCTTCTACGACCCGCCCGAGCGCGGGTTCGAGCGCGAGATCAGGAAGCGGCTGGAGTACTGGGCGAAGCTACGGCGCGAGCGGGGCGGCAGCTGATTTGGCGGCGACAAGCCGCAGGTTGCGCCGGATCAGGATCTGCAAGACGCCGTACTGGATCAGGAACGCCGCCACCTTGGCGCCCACCGCGCCGACCGAAATGAACCACGCCCACACTTCGACGCTGTAGCGGGCCGCGACATAGAGATTGAGCGCACCGAGCACGAACATCAGCGCGGCCCACGCATGCCCGCACCCGATCAACACGCGTTCCGGCACGTTCTGTTTGACGATCTCAGGCATGTAGCGCGCCATCCAGCCGCGCCGCAGCATCACCACGCCGATCGCAAAGTGGATCACGCTCGGCTTCGCCATGATGAAGCGGCTGTCGCTGGTAATCAGCGTTGCGGTGCCGAGCGCCATCGCGAGGCCGAGGCTGAGCCAGCTCATCACGTCGGGCGTGCGGCCTCGGCGCTTGAGCAGTACGAATTGGCCCACCCCCACCACGATGGCGAGGATCACCGCCAGATAGAGATTGCCGGTCGCCAGATACGCGATCAGAAAAACGATCGTCGAGAGAAAGTCTTCCCCGAGCTGATAAAGTGCGGTCCGCATCGGCGTCGGGCCCCGTGACTGGCTTTGCGACCCTAGCAAAGCCGCCATTCCGCGGCGACCGGGCCGTTCGAGCAGGTGCGCAGGGCGGGCAAGCGCCGGCGAACGTGACGGGCGGCCGCTTTTCCGCTACGCGTGCCTGCCATGAAACCGCGCCGTCCAAAATCCGCCCCGCACCGGCGAGCCCGTGACGATCGCCGCCCCGGCCCGCGAGAACGGCCGCAGCTTCGCGCGTCCCCGGAGCTTGCACCACGGGCACCCGCACCGGCGTCGCGCGAGGCCGGTCCGAAAGCAAGGCCGCAGGAACCGCGCCCCCCGCAGGCGCCGACGTCGGTGCAAACCGTGGCGGTGACACCGGACGAGGCCGGCATGCGGGTTGACCGTTTCCTCGAGGCGAAGTTTCCGGGCCTCTCGTTCTCCCACATCCAGCGCGTCATCCGCAAAGGCGAGCTCCGCGTCAACGGCAAGCGCGTTGACGGCAAGGACCGCCTGACCGCCGGGCAATCGGTGCGCATCCCGCCGCTGCGGCTCGAAGCAAAGCCGGCGCCTGGTTCGGAGGAGGATGCGAAGACCCGCGCGTTCCTGAAATCGATTACGCTCCACGAGGACGCCGACGTGCTGGTGCTCAACAAGCCGATGGGGCTCGCAGTGCAGGGCGGCTCCGGCATGGTCAAGCACGTCGACGGCATGCTCGACAGCTTGCGTGACAAGGAGGGCCAGCGCCCGCGCCTGGTGCACCGGCTCGACCGCGACACCTCGGGCTGTTTGCTGGTGGCGAAGACCCGCTTCGCCGCCTCCGCGCTGGCGAAGACCTTTCGGACCCGCGCGGCGCGCAAGATCTATTGGGCGGTGGTGGCGGGCGTCCCCAAGCCCAAGCAGGGCCGTATCTCGACCTTTCTCGCCAAGGACGAGCGCGAGGATGAATCGGTCATGCGCATCGCGCGCCACGGCGAGGAGGGGGCGAGCCACGCCGTCACCTACTACGCGGTGGTCGAGACTGCGGCGCAGCAGCTCGCGTTTGTTTCGCTCAAGCCGGTGACCGGGCGAACCCACCAGCTGCGCGCCCACATGGCGCACATCGATCACCCGATCCTCGGCGATGCGAAATACTTCGCCAAGGAGAACTGGGAGCTGCCGGGCGGCATCCAGAACCGCCTGCACCTCCTGGCGCGCCGGATCGTGGTTCCGCATCCGCGCGGCGGGACAATCGACGTGACCGCGCCGCTGCCGCCGCACATGGCGCAGACCTTCAATCTGCTTGGCTTCGATGCGAAGCGCTACGATCCGATCGTCGAGGCGCCGGAGGAGTAATTGTATGCGCGCGCGTCAGGACGGCGCACCCTCAACCAACCCAAAAATCTCCCGCGGCTCGCGCACGCCGCGCAGCTTGTGCTGGCCGAGCGGCTCGAGCCGGCTGCGGTCGCGCATCGAGGCGGCGAATTCCGCCGAGAGCAGCACGCTGCGGCCAAGCGGCTCGCACAAGGCCTCGATGCGGGCGACCTCGTTGACCGCCGGTCCGATCACGGTGAAATCGAGCCGATCGACGGCGCCGACGTTGCCATAGAGCACTTCGCCGGCATGCAGCGCGAGGTCGACGGTCGCGGTCGGCTTGTCGGCCGCGCGCCGCGCCTCGTTGAGCGCCGCGAGCGCCGCCATTGCTTCGGTCGCGGCGTCGAGCGCCTGCTGGCAGGCCGCGTCCTCGGTATCCGACGTGAAGGGGAAGATTGCGAGCATGCCGTCGCCGAGAAACTTGAGCACTTGCCCTTCGCGCGGACGCAGCGCCGCGGTCAACGTCTCGAACACGCCGTCGAGCAGTTCGATCAGGACCGGCCCGGGCGCCGCGTCGGCAATCCCGGTGAAGCCGCGCACGTCCGCAAACCACAGTACCGCCCGGATGGTCTCGACCGAGCCGCGTTCGATCGCACCGGCGTGCACGCGCCGGCCGGCGTCGCCGCCCAGATAGGCTTCGAGCAGACTGCGCGCGATGGTGTGGGCGGCCTTCGCCATCATGGCGATGGACGCGGCCGGCAAGACCCCGCGCAACAGCGCGAGGTCACTGTCGGTGAACCCATCGGGCTGGTCGGTCGCAAACGAATAGGCGACGCCGATGCCACGTGACGGATCGCCCTCCGGTCCGAAGCGGAAAAACTGCGCGAAATAGTCCGTGGCTCCGTCGGCCACGAAGCTCGTCAGCACCGGAAAATCAAGCTGCGCGTCCGGCCCTTCAAGACGCCGCCGCAGCCATGCCACGCCTTCGTCGGACCCCCGCATTTGATTGACCAGAAACCGGAATGGACTCTCGATCCAGTCCGGGTTGTTCTCGACGCCGCGAGCGAACCGGTCGTGCTCGATCGCGTTGAGGTCGCGCCGCCAGGTGTAGCTGTAACCGCCCCACTGCGGGTGCAACGTGCGCATCCCCGCGAACGCCCGCCACAGCGGCAGGCCCGCGATGACAAGCTGCTGGCAGAAACCATCGAATAGCTCGTCGGCCCCGATGCCGCGCAGGCCTTGCCGCACTGCCCAGATGTGGACGTCGATGATTTTGCGCCCGATCGCGGGGTCGAGGCTCAGCACATGGAAGGGCGGGAGTTCGGGCGCGGGCATGACTCGGTGCCTCATCCTGGGAGCACCATGCGGTCGCGAGATGCCTGAAGCAAGCCGGTGAAACGGCTAGTGTCCCGATTCCGAAGTTCGCTTTATCTTGCGGCACCCTCTGTAGCGAACTTCGGAATCAAAGGGAACGATGCTAGTGTGGTTTGGATTTGAAGTTCCTATGACGAGAGTGCCGCAAGAATGATAGGAACTTCAAATCCACCACACTAGCGCGCCTGCGCGACCACCGGCAGGCTCGCGATCGCGCGCAGCCCCGGCCGCTCCCGCCAGCGAACCCCCGTCTCCGGGACGGCGAGCGCCAGGTGCGGCCAGCGCCGGAACAAGGCCTCGAGCGCGCATTTGGCCTCGATACGCGCGAGCTGATGGCCGAGGCAGAAGTGGATTCCGGTTCCAAAGGCAAGATGCCGGTTGGACCGCCGTTCGAGATCGAGCAGCTCCGGATGCTCGTTCGCGGCCGGATCCATATTGGCAGCCGCCAGCATCGGCATGACCTTCTGGCCCTTCTTCACCAGGACGCCGCCGAGCTCCACGTCCCGTCGCGCGATGCGCGGCTTGGTGAACTGCACCGGCGAGATGAAACGCAGAAACTCCTCGATCGCCAGATTGGCGCGGCTCCAATCGGCTGCGAGCCAATTGCGCAGGTTCGGATTGCGCAGAAGCTCGTACACGGATCCGCTGATCAGGTGCATCGTGGTCTCGCTGCCCGCGCCCAGCAGCAGGAACACCATCGCGACCATTTCGCGGGCGCTGATGCGGTGGCCCTCCTTCTCGACGCGAACGAGTTCTGCAATCAGTCCCTCGCCGCCATGCTCACGCGCGGCCTCCAGCCGCTTTTCCAAGTAGCGCTTCATCGACGCGGCGGCCTGAACCATTCGCAGGAAGTCGAAGGGACCGGCGAGACGGGTGAACTTCTTGCTCCAGGCAATGAACCTCGGCCGATCGGCCGGCGGCAGGCCGAGCAACTCGCAGATGACCGAGAGCGGCAGCAGCCGCGCGTAGCGTTCGACCAGATCAGCAGGACTGCCGTCGACAAACAGTCCGTCAGCGAGCCGGCCCGCGATTTCGAGAATGTGCGGTTCCATATTGACGACCGCGCGGCGGCGAAACACCTCATCCACGATCCCGCGCAGGCGGGTGTGGTCGGGCTCGTCCATCGTCAGCATGTTGTCGGCAAGCGTGCTGATCAGCCGGGGCATCCACCAGCGCAGGCCGGCGACGGCGCCGTCCTCGCTACGCAGGCTGAAGGTCGCACTGTCCTTGAGCACGCGCGACGCCATCTCCTGCGTCGTCGTGGTGAAGACCTTACCGACGAGCGGAAAATCGACTTGAACGACCGGTCCCGCCTCGCGCAACCGCGCGAGACCCTTGGCGGGATTGCGAAAAAAATCCTGACTGGACAAATCGAAGCGCTGCGTCATGGGCCTTGCTCCACCCCCAATATGGGGCGAGCCGCCGCGACCACAAAACCGGATGCTTCGGATGGTTACTGAACGATCGCCATATGGACCTTGACGACGCCCTGATCGACGATCCCAAGGCTCTCGGCCGCGTACCGAGACAGATCGAGCTCGCGCCCATCGATATACGGCCCACGATCATTGACCCGAACCATGACGGACTTTCCGGTCTGCATATTGGTGACCTGCAGCCTGGTACCGAACGGCAGGGTCCGATGCGCGGCCGTCAGCTGGCCCGGATCGAAGCGCTCGCCATTCGCAGTCTTGACGCCCGTGCTGTAGAAGCTCGCGAGCCCCGTCCCCTTGCTCTTGATCCGGACGAGGTCGACGGCCCGCGGCGCCGAGGCGAGCCCGTCCGGGTCGGACCAGGCTTCGGCGCTCGGGCTGGATACCGGGCCGCGGACGGAGGCCAGGGTTGCCAATCCGACCGACGGGAAGCGCCGCCAATCCACGACAAGGGTTTCAAGCCGGTCCTGCCGGGCAAACTCGCTCTCATCGAGCCCGGGGTCGTTGCTGCCGACCGCAGCCGACACGAAGGCGGCGCCCGCCGCAATCGCTACGCCGGCAATCGCCAGCGTGATGGTCATTTTGGGCCCGCGCGCCCAGGCGCGCGAGACGAGCCTCGCCGCTCCGGATCCAACACGCCTGCAGAGCCACACCCCTGCGGAAATCACGACTCGCACTCCCCCACCGAGATTGCGCGTTCATCGAAACTTAACCACGCACCAAGAACAACCGGGCCCGGGACGTTTCCGGCGCGTTGTTGTTGTTTTGCAACAGGCTTGGTTACCGCCGCGTTGCCGCGCAAATCGCGCGGTTCCACGGAGGTGGGCCTCATATGCAACTAAACGGTTGCACGTGCCCGAGCGATCGGCTACGACAATGAGCAACCAGGAGGTTGCATATGATCGACCGCATCGAGAAGACCATCGAACTCAAGGCCGCGGTGTCTCGCGTCTGGCGGGCGCTGACCGACCATCGCGAATTCGGTAGCTGGTTCCGCGTGCGGCTGGATGGGCCGTTCGTGCCCGGCCAGGTGTCGCGCGGGCGGATCACCCATCCGGGCTGCGAGCACTATCGGTGGGAGGCGGTGGTCCAGAAAATGGAGCCGGAGCGGCTATTCTCGTTCACCTGGCACCCTTACGCGATCGACCAAAGCCAGGACTATTCCGGCGAGGCGCCGACCCTGGTCGAGTTCACGCTGGAAAAGACCGCGACCGGAACCTTGCTGCGTGTTGTCGAATCGGGCTTCGACAAGATCCCGGCGAAACGCCGCGACGAGGCGTTCCGGATGAATGACACCGGCTGGGGAATGCAGATGCAAAATATTGAACGGCATGTCCAGCAGGCCGCGGCTTAGCGCATCTTCGGGCGGAGCGCGCGCCAGCGCGCTGAACGCGCGAGCGTCGGTGTTCGCAGCGCTCGGTGATGAGACGCGCCTGTCGGTGCTTGCGAGGCTCAGCGCCGGCGAGCCGCAGTCGATCTCGCGCCTGACTGCCGGGACCAACCTGACGCGCCAGGCCGTTACCAAGCATCTGCGCGTATTGGAGGGCGCGGGCGTGGTGCGCAGCGTCCGCAGCGGCCGCGAGAGCCTGTTTGAGCTTGAGCCGCGGCGCATCGCGGAGGTGAGGGACTATCTCGACCAGGTCTCCCGGCAATGGGACGATGCGTTGGGGCGGCTTAAGGCGCACGTGGAAGAGTAGTCGCCCCGGGAGAACGCCACGCATGCTGACGATCTGGGGCCGCCCGAGTTCGTTCAACACCCAAAAGGTGCTCTGGCTCGCGGACGAACTCGGCCTTGCCTACCGGCATATTCCGGCCGGTGGTTCGTTCGGCGGCCTCGACACGCCGGAATTCCTGGCCATGAACCCGCATGGACGCGTTCCGGTGATCGACGATGACGGGACGGTCGTGTGGGAATCCCACGCCATCCTGCGCTACTTGGCAGCGCGCTATGGCAGCGGCCGGTTCTGGCGCGACGACCCGGGCGAGCGCTCGCGCAGCGATGCCTGGATGGACTGGTCGCAAACGCGCCTGCAGCCTGACTTTCTCAACGGCGTGTTCTGGGGTTTTTATCGCACGCCCGAGCCTCTGCGCGACGCAGGAGCGGTCGCGAAGAGCCTGGCCCGCTGTACGGCTGATTTCCGATTGCTGGATCAGGTGCTGAGCGGCCGGCCTTATCTCGGCGGCGAGGCGATCAGCCTCGCGGACATCCCGGCCGGAACCGCGCTCTACCGCTACTTCGAGCTCGACATCGAGCGCCCGTCCGCTCCCAACGTCGAAGCCTGGTATCGCCGGTTGCGGGAACGCCCGGCCTATCGGGCGCGGGTGATGCTGCCGTTCGACGAGTTGCGCGGGCGGTTGGATCCGTAGTCCGTGCTCTCTCGCCGAGCGATCACGCCAATGCCACGGCTTCGACTTCAATTTGAAAGCCGTAGTGCAATTCCGGCACCGGAACGACTGCTCGTGCGGGACGCGACGACCCGATCCATTTTGCGTAGATCGCGTTGAAAGCCGGCCACGATTTTATGTCGGTGACGTAGACCCGCACTTGTACCAGCCGATCGAGCGCGCTGCCGGCGGCGGTCAAAGCCGCCTCAACGTTGTTCAGCGTCTGCTCCGCTTGTCGTTCGAACGGTGCGTCGGCGAGCCTGCTGCCGTCAGGCGCGATCGGCAGCTGCCCCGAGATGAAGACAAACCCGTTGGCCGTCACGGCGTGACTATAGTGGCCACCCGGTGCGGCCACGGTTTCCGGATTTTTGACAGTGATGCCAGCCACGATGGCGCTCCCAAGTTGACAAGCAACGACGAGGAGGGCGGTGCAGCTCCTAGTGCCGCCGATGCAACGCTCCACACGCGGCGGCTGTCATGCCGGCAGTGGCTTTCCCTTGGTCTCGGGCAGGAACGGTACCAGCACGAAGCCCAGGATATAGATGAACGAGAACGCGACGGCGGTCTGACTGAAGCCGCCGAGTTGCGCGATCAGCATGCCGGCGAACAACGGTCCCAGGAACGCGATAAAACGCGGGGCGTTGAACGCGAAAGCTATCCCGGTGGCGCGCAAATGCGTGGGGAACAGCTCAGGCAGCCACACCGACATCCACGAATATTGGCCGAGCGTGAAGAAGCCGTTGATTGCGGCGACCAGCAGCAAAAGACGCACGTCGCTCGTCCACAGATAGAGCACGGGCGTGAGCAGGAACGACGCCGCGAAGAAGATCATCACGATCGGCTTGCGGCCGAAATTGTCGGCAAGGAAGCCGAGCCCGATATAACCGCAGATGGCGCCGAGGTTGTAACAGATGCCGGCGTAGCTCGCCCAAGTCTGCGCGGGCAGGCCCGCCTTTGCGGCGGCGGCGGCGACGAAGGGCGGTACCCAGGTCGAAATGCCCCACCACGCGAGCGTGGTCGTCAGCGACATCAGGAACACGATGACGGTGCGTCTGCGGACTTCCGGGTCGGCGAACAGATCCGCGAAGGTGAAGCGGGTGAGCGCCTGTTCCTGATCCGTCAGCTCGACCCCGCTGTCTTTCCGTGCCCGGGCGGATTTGCGTTGTTCATTGCTGTCCTGCCATCGCTGCGACTCCGGGATCCTGGTGCGCAGCCAGAGCGCGAACAGCGCCGGAATGACCCCGATGATGAACATGATGCGCCATGCGCCCGGGCCGTAGCCGCTGACGAACAGCCAGGCAAAGGAAGCCAGAAAGAACCCGATGCCGAGCCCGCACTGCATCAGCCCGGCACCGCGGCCTCGCGCGTGATCGGGCCATACTTCCGCGGTCAGCGACGCTCCGGTCGACCACTCCGACCCGATTGCGATGCCGACCAGGAAGCGCAGCAGGGCGAAGGAGACCCAGTCCCAGGCAAACGCTGAAAGGCCGGTCGTGATCGAGTAGGCGAAGATCGCCAGAATCATCGTCCGCCGGCGGCCAATATAATCGGCAAGGACGCCGCCGATGACGCCACCGATGCCCCAGCCCAAGAGCGTGATGCCGATGACGGTGCCGGCAAAGGCCGGGATCTGGGCGAACTGCGATGGGGCAAGCAGGTCGTGCAGCGCGGCGCCGACCACCAGGATCAGCGCGAAGGTTTCGTACCCGTCGAACGCCCAGCCGAGGTTCGAGGCAATCATTGTTTTCCATTGGTTCGCGTCAAGGCTGCGATACCAAGACTGCGAACCGGCGACGCTCGCCGTCGTCACGGTCGTTACCTCCTCACGGTTGCGTGGGTGTTCAGCCGGTTGACCCGGCCTTGGTCTCTCGCGCGGCCATTCTGACCGCATTTATGATCTCTGGATAGGCAGCACAGCGACATAGGTTGCCGGCGAGATAATCCCTGATCTGTTCGTCGTCGGGATCGGGATTCTGCCTGAGTAGCGCCTTTGTCATCAGCACGAAGCCCGGCGTACAATAGCCGCACTGGAACGCGCCGCATTCGACGAACGCCTGTTGGACCGGGTCTAGCTTTCCCGTTTCGCTCAGGTGCTCGATCGTAACCACGTCGGCGCCGTCGAGAAACACCGCGAGACAAAGACAGCCCGACACCGGCTGCCCGTCGACCAGCACCGTGCAACAGCCGCACAGGCCCTGCCCGCAGCTTTCGCGCGCGCCGAACAGCCCGAATTGCGTTTGCAGCATTTCGACGACGTTGTGATGCGGCTTTACCTCGGCCGATACCGGCCGCCCGTTCAGGGTGAGATTGATCGTCCTCGCGCCGCCGCTCATCTCATTCGCGCCCCAGCGGCTTGTTGGCTTTGGCACGCAGTGCGCGGAACACCGCTTCCGGGGTCAACGGCAACTCCGTGAGTCGTACGCCGACCGCGTCGTCGATGGCGTTGGCGATCGCCGGCGAAACCCCGAAGGTCGCGAGCTCGCCCACGCCCTTGGCACCGAATGGTCCATTCTCCTGAATGGCATCGACCGTTTCATTTTCCATCACCCGCGGCACGTCATGCATGCCGGGGATTTTGTAATCGGCGAGCGACGCATTGGTGATCTGGCCGCCGTCGATGTGCATCTTCTCGAACATGCTGAATCCGAGTTGCATCAGCGAGGCGCCCGACAATTGGGTTTCGACGATCTTCGGATTGATCGGTTTGCCGACGTCGGCAACGTTGATCAGCCGGGTGACCCGCACGTGGCCGGTTTCGGTATCAACCTCGATCTCGACCCCGCTGCCTGCGACCATCCAGAACGGCGTTGCGTTCGTCGTCAAACCGGAGGCATCCGGTGGAATGTAGTCCGGCTTGTACGTGCCGGTCCCTACGATGTTGCCGGCTTGCATGCCGTATTTCTTGAGAAACAGCTCGGCGAGCGGGGCGTTGCTGCCGTCGGGCTCGCCCAGTTCGCGCCGCAACGCCGCCACCTTGGAGCGCGCCTCCTCGGCGGCGAGCCGCACCGCGTGACCCATGTGAAACAGCGAGCGCGACCCGAGCGTGCCCATGTCGTAGGGCGTCACGTCGGTATCGCGCGGGACAATCCGCACCGACTCGGCCGGCATATCGAGCACTTCGCCGACGATCTGCGCCATCGCAGTGTCGGAGCCCTGGCCCATGTCGACGGTGCCGCAATAAAGGGTCGTGCTGCCGTCACCCGAGATATTGACGATCGCCACCGACGTCGTCGGCGAAATCACCGCCTTGAGCGCAACCGCGAGACCACGCCCGCGCCGCACGGTGCCGGTGCCATGATCGACCGGCTGCTTCCAATTGAGCCGGTCCGCGATCCGATCCAGCACCTTCTCGATTGCGGCGTCCTTGAGGATGGTGCCGGTCGCCTGCGGGCGGCCGTTGCGCAATAGATTCTGCTTGCGAAATTCGAGCGGGTCGCGCTTGAGCGCGCGCGCGATCATGTCGGTGTGGCTCTCATAGGCCCAGACCAGTTGCGGAATTCCGAAGCCGCGCAATGCCCCGGCCGGCGTCAAATTCGTGTAGAGCGCGTAGGAATCGATCGCGACGTTGTCGATGTCGTAGGGTCCCGAGGCGGTGAATCCCGATTTCTGGGTCACTCGCGGCCCGATGTCCGCATAGGCGCCGCCGTTCCACCACACCTCGCATTTGCGCGCGATAATACGCCCGTCCTTGTCGATGCCGCTCTTGATGCGCAACGTCGCCGGGTGCTTGGTGATGGTGTAGAATTGTTCTTCCATCGTCAGCGCGACCTTGACCGGGCGGTGCGCCAGCATCGACATCGCCGTCGCGAGTGCTTCCATCTTGATATAGAGCTTGCCGCCGTAGCCGCCGCCAAGATATGGCACTTTGATGCGCACGCGATTTTCCGGCCAGCGCAGCAGCCGTGCGATCTCGGTGCGCACGAACGAAGGACCTTGCGCGGCCGAATAGATCGTGACGCCGTCGTCGCGGAAATCCGCGATTGATGCATAAGGCTCGAGCGCGAGATGCAGGACCTTCTGGGTCCGGAACGTGTGTTCAAAAACCTGTGCGGCAGCGGCGAACGCCTTGTCGACATCGCCGCGGCGGAGCCTGAAATCGAGCGCGATGTTGGTGCCCCGGCGGCCCTTGAGATGCTTGAGGTCGGCAAACGTGCCGGCAGGCCGTAGTTCTTCGTGTACCAGTGTCTTGTTCTGCGCCGCCTCAACCTCGTCGAATACAGCGGGGAGTTCGTGATACTCGGCGACGATCTGTTGCGTTGCGTGTTCGGCGACGTGCGGATCGGCCGCTAGCACGACGGCGACCGGTTCGCCGATATAGTGGACTTTGCCGACGGCCAGGATAGGTTGGTCATGGAAGGCGGGCCCGTAATAGGGATCCGGAATGACTTTGAGCACGTCCTCGCTGGTGTAGACCGCGTAGACGCCCGGGACCTCACGCGCGCCGCTGACGTCGATGGATTTGATGCGGCCATGCGCTACGGTGCTGCGAAAAATCTTGGCGTGCAGCATCCCCGGCAGCTGCATGAGATGCGTATATTCAGCACGGCCGCTCACCTTCTCACGCGCCTCGAGGCGGTGCAGCGAACGGCCAACTTGGTGGCCGGCTCGGCCGTCAGGTGCGGTGGTGGCGGCCATGAGCTAGGGCGCTCCGCTTGCCTGCATCGCTGCGCGTACCGCGCGGACCACATAGACGCGCAGCAGCTCGCGCTTGTAGGACGCGGAACCGCGTCCATCGGCGAGGATGTCTGCTTCCTCGGCTGCGATGTCGGCAACGTCCTTCAGTGTGCCATCGTCGGCGGTTGATCCGACCAGAGCTGTTTCTGCCTCGGTCAGGCGAGTGGCTTTGGTCGTGGCCGCGCTGACCGCGATGCGCGCCGATTTGACGGTTGCGCCCCCGGCGGCAAGCGTGACTGCGATGCCAAGCGCCGGCCAATCATCGGCGGATCCGGTGGTGACCTTGCAATAGGCCGACCGTGCGGCCGCCGGCGCGGGAATGCGGACCTCGGCGATCAGTTCGTTCTTGGCGAGCGCGGTTTCGTAGTAGCCGGTGAGCAAGTCCTCGACCGGAATGGTCCGCTCGCCCGCACCCCCGACAACGCAAACAGAAGCGCCGAGCGCGATCAGGACGGGCGGCAGGTCCATATGCGGATCGGCGTGGGCCAACGCGCCGCCAATGGTCGCCACATTGCGTACGCGCACATTCGACAGCCGTCGCATGGTGCGCACGATCACCGGCGCGTGGCGCGAGACGTGCGGCGAATGCTCGAGCGCGGACAGTGGCGTCATGGCACCGATCCGCAATTCGCCGGAAGACGTTGCCGTGATGCCGGACAGGCTGCTGGCGAACTTGCGCATGCTGATGAGGCGGCGCGGTCGGAATACGCCTGCTTTCATCATCAGCATCAGCGCGGTACCGCCTGCGATAACCCGCACATCTGGATCATCGGGCTCAATGAGCCCGATAGTCTCTTCGAATGAATGCGGCTCGACAAGGTCGAACGGCGTCATGACGCAACGCCAGGTCCGCCGGCTGCGAAGGCAGCGAGCAGTCGCTCGGTGAAATGCTTCTCCATGTCCTTTGCCTTCGCCATGAGCACGGGTTGGCCCATGCTACCGAGTTTCCCGGTCAAGGTCGCCTCGATCTCATAATGGATCACGGTCTGCCCGCCCGCCTCGATCAGTCGGGTCGTCGCTGCTGCGGTCAGCCGTCCGACGATGCCCAGCGGCGTGCCTTCGATTTTGGCCTTGATTTCCTCGGGCGGTGAGAGCCCGGTGATCTCAACATTGGCGCTGAAATTAAAGCGCAAATACGCGACGCGGGTTTCAAGAACCGCGCTGAAATGAGTGGCGTCAATCGCCTTGAGGTCGCGCACACCCTCGATGCAGGATGCGAAGAACGGCGCGTCGCTAAGCGCCTGGAAGACGGCATCCCGCGGCGCAGCGACTGTGATTTCACCGGCGATTTTCAAAATATGGGTGTCTTTGGAACAGGAACCGCATCGTGGCGCGGAGGCGTAATTCTGCCAACGACCCCGTCCCGCGACGACCTTTGTTGCAGATTATTGACCCCGGCTATTCCGTCAATTGCTCGCGGTTGTCACCGCCGGCGCCGAGATCCTTAGGGTGAGCGGCCGGTCCCCGATGGGCAAGTTCGACGGCGAGTTCGGGCAGCGCATGATGTGGATTGCACTTCTGTCCCGGCTTGGCATTATCTTGGACCGACAGGCAAGCTGGGTGGTAGCCGCTGGCAGGGCTCCGCTCGTGCTCCGGAAACGCCGGGAGCGGGTTATTTCGGCCTGCTGATCCGGAACAAACCACCGCCTGGCATGCTTATTTAGATAAAAACAATTGGGGAAGCGCCAATGGATGCCACCTATCTACGGGCTCTCGCCTCCCGGTGCCACCGATCGAGCCGCAATTGCAGCGATCTATTTGCGAAAGAAGAGTTCCGACACCTGGCCACCGAGTTGGAGGCGACGGCACAAGAACTGGAGGGCCCCGCCAAGTTCGACGGGGCGGCCGATACATGGCGACGCTGCCGGCCGTCGCGAGGCTACGAAGGGGACCACTAGAACGGGATGATCTTTCTTCGACGCACAATCCCGCTCTGGCCTTTTGTCGGAGCATGATCATTTCGACCCGAGGCGCGGAAGCCGAAAACCAGCCAAATAACATGGCCCGGTGCATCGGGACCCTTCCTACCCGGCAAGCGGCAAGCAAAGCTGCTCAGGCTTTCTGAGTCGGACGCCACCACGCCCGCGCCCGCGATGCGACAGCCATCGAGACTGCGAGGTTATTCCGTTGGGCCTTGGCCCGCCACTCGTCCCGCTGGGCGCGTGTATCATTGAGCTCCGCGCGGAGCAGGGCCACAACCTCCTTCAGGGCTTCTATTTGTGCCTCAAGGCCCGCCGGATCGTTTAGCGCCGCGTCGGCGTAGGCCCTGGCAAGATGCGCAAGATGAAGGTTGATGCGCTCGATATCATCCTTTTTCGGGCGCTCGACCAGTGTGGCGGATATCCTTCCGCGCTTGATCGCGTGAGCCACCCGGGACTTATTGAGCCGGACCGTTGATGTCGTAGAGGACATGTTGAGCGCACCACGGAAAACACGGGGTGATTTCCATGATTGCGCCCTGTTGCTTAACAAGTCGCTAAAGGTGGGGTCTTTGCAGGCGAACAACCGTTGTTGAGCGGCGCGGGAGGGGCGTTGTTATTCATGGGCCTGGAGTGCCCGGTACGACGAACGGCAAGAACGGATTATAGTCTACCGGAGAGGTCGGGGCTGGCGGGGCAAACCTGTCCTGGGCTTCCTGCACCGCCGCAAGGAAAAAACCAGAACACCCGATGATGCCTTCGTTGCGACAGCTTCGCCGTTTCGTCAGACCCAATTCCATTGGGGCGTACCTATTTGCGGCTGCTTGCATCATTCTGGCCACCGCGCTCCGAATTGCTGTTGGCTGGATCGATGTCGGAGCGGCACCGTTTACAATCTATTTCCCGGTCGTCTTGATCGTCGCATGGCTTTGCGGTGCCGCCGTGGCGCTCGTGGCCTTGATGGTGATCCTCATTGTGGGTTGGTGGGCGTTCATTCCCCCTTACTACGAGTTGTCGGTGATTACGCCCCGAGCGCTGCTGAATTTGTCGCTCTTTGCCATTGCATCTGTCGTAACAATCTGGTTCGCGGACGCTTACCGTCGGTTAGTCGACGCGCTTCGTGTTGAGAAAAGAGAACGGGAGCTCCTGGTCGATGAGCTACTGCATCGCGGCAGGAACACCTTTGCCATTGTGTCCTTCATCATAACAAGGTCGTTGGATGACAATAAGGAACGAGCGAAAGAGATTGTCGAACGCGTCAAGGCGGTGTCGTCTACCAACGATTTGATATCAGGTTCAAAGGCGCGAACGGTGGCTTTGAAACAGATTTTGGATCAGGAATTTGCCCCTTATTCCACTTCGCAAGTCATCATGAAAGGTGGACCGATCGAACTATCCGCCAATGCCGGACGGGGATTTGCTTTGGTGGCCCATGAGTTGATCACGAACTCTGCAAAGTATGGAGCTCTATCACTTCCGCGCGGAGTCATCGAAATTGCTTGGTTCTTTGAGGGCGCCAGGATCAGATTGAGCTGGATTGAGCGAGGCGGGCCACAAGTTTCAGTTCCCGGGAAGCCAGGCTTTGGCTCACGGCTTGTCCTTCGAACGCTCCGGCAAATGGATGGTGAAATCACTGCGGCCTTCCCGCCGGACGGACTGGTGTGTGTCCTCAAGTTCAATCCCAAATAGACGATTTTCCGGTTTTGACCGTATCTGCACGCGTCGATGACAGCGGATCCTGGACAAGGTCCGCTTGGCTGGATAAGGACCGCAGGGCAACCCGGCGTGGAGCTTTAAAGACATGAGAGCGGGCTCGACAGCACGCGATCGGCTTGGCCAGTCGACCTCGATGGTTCGTACCAATCGCGGTCGCCTGCTGGTGGTCTGCGCAATGTTGTTGCTGCCGCTGGCGGGTTCTGCGATTGCCGCTGACCCCGCGATCAAGCCACCGATCCGCGGTCTCATATCCATGGGAGCCTACCGCTTTGTCGGCAAAGGCGGCGATCCGATCAATACGCTTGAGCCGCTGAACGCGAAGCCAGGGATCTTCGCTGGGCTGGTCATCATCGCGTCGTGGAAGCAGCTGCAGCCGACGCCGACCTCCGAGATCGGCGAGAACAATGTGATCGATCAGGCCCTGGCGGATGTCGGCGCCTACAACGCGCGAAATCCCGCTAAGCCGCTCGCCGTCAAGCTGCGGATGTGGGGCGGCTTCGAGGCGCCCGACTGGGCCATGCAGCTCGGCGGTGCGCCGATTCTAACCATCCACAACGGACGGCAGCGGATCCTCGGCCGCTTCTGGAGCGAAGCCTATCGGCAGGCATGGTCGCGATTGCAGGTGCAGCTTGCCGCCAAGTACGATGCCCAGCCGCTGATCCGCGAAGTCGCGATCACGTCCTGCATGTCGTTCACCGCCGAGCCGTTCTTCCTTCCAACGGAGCCGACGGTCGCGGATCCGCTGCGCGCGGCCGGCTATAGCGACGCGGCGCACCGGCAATGCCTGGAGCACGCCGTTGCCGACTACGCGCCCTGGAAGGCATCGCGGCTCGTGCTGTCGCTCAATCCGTTCTATGGATTGACCCTCCAGTTCCCGGGTGATGCCGCCTTCACGGAGCAGGTCATGCGCGCCTGCCGCCAAACCGTCGGGCGCCGGTGTGTCTTTGACAATCACGATCTTGACGCCAATCCTCCGCGGAGCCTGCTTCCGATCTACGCCGTCATGCAGAAAATGGGCCCCGAGCTCGAGTTCCAGACGTTGCACGAAACTCCCGAGGATTTCGAAGGCACCATTCAGAAGGGCGTGTCTCTCGGTGCGAGCGCGATCGAGCTTTGGCAGGACTACCAGGGTTTTCCGCTGGTGCCGGACGCCACCCTCAAGCGATGGGCGACGATGATCGAAGGTCAGTAGTCGGCAACCAGACTGTCGGACCGATTCGGGACCTGCGTGCGGCAAGCGTACTAGTGGAGTTTTGGATTTGACGTTTGCTACCCACCGAGCCGCGAGATCGCGAAGCGAACGTCAAATCCAAAGCTCCACCAGAACCTAATATTTGCTGGTGGTCTCCAACATTCGCAAAAGAGCCTGCCGAACCGGGATGCGAATGTTAGAATCGGACCACTAGCAGGCGAGGGGAGGATCGCTCATGCAACGCTTTCTGCTGGTCGCGGCGGCGACGCTTGCGCTCTGCGCTCCGGTTCTGGCGCAATCGGATTATCCCGACAAGCCGGTCCGGATCATAGTCGACTCCGCGCCGGGAAGCGCCACCGACATCACGGCGCGGCTCATGGCCGAGCGCCTTTCAGAAGGCTGGAAGCAGCAGGCGGTCGTCGACAATCGTCCCGGCGGTGGTGGCTCAATCGCTGCACGTGCCGGCCAGACAGCGACGCCGGACGGCTACACGCTCTATGTCGGCGCGGCTTCGACGTTTATTGCCCTGAAGGGTGCACCGGGCGTGGCACCGAACCTACCCATCGAGCTGCCGCGCGATTTTACGGCGATCGGTTTCATTACGCAGCAGCCGATGTTCATCGCGGTGGCG
>DATIPA010000108.1:0-15141 GCA_035472475.1 Xanthobacteraceae bacterium
CATCCCGACGCTTGAGCGTAGCGACGATTGCGTGACGTCGCGGATATCCTGGCCGTCGATCAGGATGCGCCCGCTGGCGACGTCATAGAAGCGGAACAGCAAGCGCGAGATCGTCGACTTGCCGGCGCCCGAGGGCCCCACGATCGCGACCGTGGCACCGGCCGGAACCTCGAAGCTCACGTTCTTGAGGATCGGCCGCGCCGGCTCGTAGGCGAACGATACGTTCTCGAACCTGAGCGCGCCGGCACTGACCACGAGCGGCTTGGCTCCCGGCTTGTCCTCGATCTCCGGCTCGCGGCTGAGAATGAGAAACATCTTTTCGATGTCGATCACCGCCTGCTTGATCTCGCGATAGACCATGCCCATGAAATTCAGCGGCTGGTAGAGCTGAATCATCATGGCGTTGATCATCACGAAATCGCCCACCGTGTTGGTGCCGTTCTTGATGCCGTAGACGCACATGATCATCACGGCCGCGAGCCCGATGGTAAATATGGTCGCCTGACCAGCGTTGAGCACTGCGAGCGACGTGTAGGACTTGATGCTCGCGTCCTCGTAGCGCGCCATTGCGCGGTCGTAGCGCTTGGCCTCGCGCGCCTCGGCGCTGAAGTACTTGACGGTCTCGTAGTTCAACAGCGAGTCGATCGCCTTGACGTTGGCTTCGGTGTCGCTGTCGTTCATTTTGCGGCGGATGCCGATCCGCCATTCGGTCGCGTAATAGGTGTAGCCGATGTAGATCGCGACCACCGTCAGGATCACCGCGACGTAGTAGACGTTGAACTGCCAGAGCAGCACGGCGATCACCAGGGCGAGCTCGACGATGGTCGGAAACAACTGGATGATCACCATCCGCACAATCGTTTCGATGCCGTTGCGGCCGCGCTCCAGGATGCGCGTCAGCCCGCCGGTCTTGCGCTTCAGGTGAAAGCGCATCGAGAGCAGATGCATGTGTTCGAACGTGATGAGGGCCAGGCGGCGCACCGCATGCATCGCCACCTTGGCGAACAGCCCATCCCGCAACTGGGTCAGCAACGCCATCAGGATGCGGATGCCGCCATAGGCGAGCGTGAACACCACGGGCACAGCGACCGCCCAGCCGACCCACGACGGGTCCGACGCAAACGTCGGCGACGCGAGCGCATCGGTCGCCCACTTGAACGTGAACGGCACCGCCATGGTGGCGAGCTTTGCAACGAACAGGAGCCCGGTCGCCACCAGGACGCGCAGTTTCAAGTCGCGCCGGTCGGACGGCCAGATGTACGGCCACAGATGCACGAGTGCAGTCAGCAGCGCGCCGCGATCGCCCGAGACCCGCGGCTTGGCCGGCGGAGGCGTAGCGAACGATTGGTGGATGTTCATTCCTGGTCCCGGTGCGCGCTCAAGACTTGCGACTTCAAGCTCCGGATTGCCTCTGTCCGCGCAACGTCGCAGGCCACAAAAGCGCCCAGCCATGGCGGACTCGCAATCTTAGCCCCATATAAGGTGTTACGCCGCGATATTCATCATAAAGTCGCGCAAGCGGTGATTTTTGCGGTGCGGGCCGATCCCCCGGAAAAGTCCGATACGACCCCAACAAGCGCCATAGATGGCGTCCAGAGTAAAATTATGAGTACGATTCGATCGATTTGTGTCTACTGCGGCTCAAGCCCCGGAACCAATCCGGAGTTCGCCGAGATCGCCCGCGCTTTCGGGCAAATTCTGGCCGAGAACGGCATCACGTTGGTCTATGGCGGCGGGGCGCGCGGCCTGATGGGCGCGCTTGCGCGCGCCGTCCATGATAACGGCGGCACCGTGGTCGGCATCATTCCGGACTTCCTCAAGTCGCGCGAGCGCATGTTCGCCGGCGCGCACGAGATCGTGGTGACGCGCGATATGCACGAGCGCAAGCGCCTTATGTTCGAGCGTGCCGATGCGTTCGTGGCCTTGCCCGGCGGTGTCGGAACGCTGGAGGAACTGGTCGAGCAGCTGACGTGGTCGCAGCTCGGCCGTCACAGCAAGCCGATCCTGATCGCCAACATCAACGGATTCTGGGATCCGCTGCTCGAGTTGCTGGACCACATGAAGCGATCCGGGTTCATCAGTTCGGAGCTTGCGATCGACTACAAAGTGGTCGATCGGGTGCAGGACATTCTGCCGGCGATCGAAGCAGCGGCGTCGGTTGCCGAGCCTGCGCCCGCGAGCGCCGTGATCGAGCGGATGTAGGCGCCAATCCGGTCCCTTGGATGAGAATTTGCGCGGCGAATTCTCGTCCAGGATAATCTTTTACGATCAATGACTTTCGCCCGGAACCTCATGTCGGTTGAGGAAATTTCCCCCTGACGCGAGGGGCCCGGCTATTTCGTATTTCCGCCTCAACGCCCTAGCGCCCGGATCGCATCCATCTCCGGTGCGGCCAACGTGAAATCGAACACGTCGAAATTCTCGGCCAGCCGCGCTGGTTTCGACGTCCGCGGGATCACGATCGCGCCCTCCTGCAGCAGGAACCGCAGCGCGACCTGGCTCGCGCTCTTGCGGTGGCGGCTGCCGATCTGGGTGAGCACCTTGTTGTGCGCGGCCCGGCCTTTTGCAATCGGGCTGTAAGCCGTGACCGAAAGACCGTGCCGGCGGCATGCCGCACGAGTCTCGGCCTGATCGATGAACGGATGCCATTCGATCTGATCGGTGACCAGCGGCTCGCTCGCCAATCGCACGGCTTCGGTCACGAGTGGAGGCGTAAAGTTCGATACGCCGATGTGGCGGGTCAATCCGCGGGTTTTCATCTTGCACAGGGCCGGGATTGTCTCTGCCAACGGAATGCGCGGATTGGGCCAATGGATCAGCAGCAGGTCCACGTCCGCGAGCTTGAGTTTGGCGAGACTCTGCTCGGCGGCGCGCTCGAGATCACGCGCCGCAAGGTGCGATGACCAGACCTTGGTGGTGATGAAGACCTCCTCGCGCGCAACTCCCGACGCACGCAGGCCCTCGCCGACCTCGGTTTCGTTGTCGTACATCTCCGCCGTATCGACGTGGCGATAACCGAGCCGCAGCGCCTCATTGACCATGCGCACGCACGTGCGTCCGCGCAGGTCCCAGGTCCCGAGCCCGAACGCCGGGATGCGCGCTCCATTGGCCTCGATGATCGGCGCCGACATGCCAACGCTCACCGCTTGTTGCTCTCCCAGCCGGCCACGTCCTCGGCGATCACGCCGTCTTTTGGTAGATTTCGCGGCCGATCAGCATGCGGCGGATCTCGCTCGTGCCGGCACCGATCTCGTAGAGCTTGGCATCACGCAACAGCCGCCCGGTTGGAAAATCGTTGATGTAGCCGTTGCCGCCGAGACACTGGATGGCTTCGAGCGCCATCCAGGTGGCGCGTTCGGCCGCGTAGAGGATCGCTCCGGCCGCGTCTTCGCGCGTGATGCGCCCATCGTCGCAGCCGCGTGCGACCGTGTAGACGTAGGCCTTGGCCGCGTTCATGGCCACGTACATGTCGGCGATCTTGGCCTGCATGAGCTGGAACTCGCCGATCGGTTGACCGAATTGTTTGCGGTCGTGCACATACGGAAGCACGACGTCCATGCAGGACTGCATGATGCCGAGCGGACCTGCCGCCAGCACCACCCGCTCATAGTCGAGGCCCGACATCAGCACATTGATGCCGCTGCCGGCCGTGCCGAGGACGTTGTCCTCGGGGACTTCACAGTTCTCGAAGATGAGTTCGCTGGTGTCCGATCCGCGCATGCCGAGCTTGTCGAGCTTCTGCGCCGTGGAGAACCCGGGAAAGCCTCGCTCCACGATGAACGCGGTGATACCGCGCGCGCCCGCGCCGGGATCGGTCTTGGCGTAGACCACCAGGGTTTCCGCCACCGGGCCGTTCGTGATCCACATCTTGCTGCCATTGAGCACGTAGCGATCGCCGCGCTTGTCCGCGCGGGTGCGCATCGACACGACGTCGGAACCGGAGCCGACCTCCGACATCGCAAGCGCGCCGACGTGTTCGCCGCTGATCAGCTTGGGGAGATAGCGCCGCCGCTGCGGATCGGTGCCGTTACGGCGGATCTGGTTCACGCACAGATTCGAATGCGCCCCGTATGAGAGCCCCACCGACCCGGAGGCCCGCGATACCTCCTCCATGGCGACGCAATGCGCCAGATAGCCGAGCCCGGCCCCGCCGAATTCCTCCTCAACCGTGATGCCGAGCAGGCCGAGGCTGCCCATTTGAGGCCACAAGTCCCGCGGAAAAGCATTGTTGCGGTCGATCGCGTCGGCGCGTGGCGCAATACGGTCCTGTGCAAAATCATGCACGCTCTCGCGCAGTGCATCGACGTCGGCGCCGAGCCCGAAATCAAACCCGCCCCAGGCATTGGGAATCATGGTGCTCCTCTCGGTCCGGTCGATTCGGTTGTATCGCCCCGGCCAGCGCATGTCAGCCGTTCGTCCCGGCGCCGATCGGTCATCCGCGCGGGGTTCCGGCGCGCATCTGCGCAGCCGAGGTTTTACCAGAGATGGTAATAACTTAGGTCACGTAGCCGAAGTTGCTTGCGAAGCTTATCAGCGCGCTTTCGGACGCCGGTTGGCGGCCCCGCCTGAACCCTTTAACCGCATGCCGCACTTAATGTATTACTCACCCGAGGCGGGGCCATGTTCAAGAATCTGAGCACCAGTACCAAGCTCATCATTCTCTGCGGCATGTTCATCCTGTCGATCAGCGTGACCACCGCCAGTCTGGTGGCCGAGCACCGCATTGCCATTGATTTCGCGCGCAAGGAACTGATCGGCGACCGGTATCTGGAAGTGCTGCGCAATACTTACGCTGCCATTCTGAGCGACCGCCCGATCGACTCCATCACCGCGTCGCCGGCGGCCTCGCCCGACAATGTCCTCGCTGCGCTGGCGGCCGAACAAACCAGCGACCAAGAGCTGCTGCAAACCAAGGATCTCGCGGACGCCCTGATGGGGAGCCTGCGCGAACTCTGGGCGCGTCGCGCCCAGAATACCGCCACCGACACCCAGGTCCTCGACGCGCTCGCCAAAACGCGCAGGCTCGCGACGCGCGTCGCGGACGATTCCAACCTGACGCTCGACCCGGACCTCGACACCTACTACCTGCAGAACATCGTCGCCGGCAAGCTGCCAACGCTGCTGGGCCAGCTGGGCGAGGCCCATGTCCTGTTTCACGAACGGCCGCAGCCGGCAGAGGCCGCCAACGAACAGAACCTGCGTTTCGTGCTGGACGGGCTGCTGCGCTCGACCACGGACTCAATCGATGAGGATCTCGCATCTGCCTATCGCGGCAATGTTGACGGGCGGCTCAAACGCGCGGTAGCCGCCTCGTTCGCCGTCATGTCGCAGCACGCGCGCGCCTACCTGGGCGCGCTCAACGCGGCCAGGATGGACAACGAGGCGCGCGGTCTCATTGTCGGCGTCAACCGGGCATCGCTCGACGCACTTTACGGACGGGCGGTCGCCGACGCGCTGTGGGCCTGGGGCGGCGCGCAGATCGAGCTCGACCGGCTGCTCCAGCAGCGCGTCGACAACCTGCTCGCAAAGTTGCGCCGCAGCCTGTTGTTGACCGGCGCGCTCGCCGCGCTGAGCATCGTGGTCGCGGTGATGACGCATCGCCGCATCGTCGGCCCGCTGGAACGGCTTGAAGGTATCGCTCAAACCGTGCGCGAGACCAAGAATTATACGCTGCGTGCCGAAAGCGACAGCCAGGACGAGATCGGGCATCTTGCGGTGGTGTTCAATGACATGCTGGCGGAGCTTGCCGCCACCCGCGATCGCGAAATCACCGAGCAGGCCGAACTGGCACGCGCCGACCGTCTGATGACGATCGGCGCGATGACCGCTTCGATCGCTCACGAAATCAACCAGCCGCTGGCGGCAATCGTCACCAACAGCAACGCCGGACTGCGCTGGCTGTCGAATGCCTCCCCCGATCTTGAGGAAGCACGCTCGGCATTGAAGCGAATCGCAAAGGACGGCCATCGTGCGAGCGAAGTGATCGGAAGCATTCGGGCCATGTTCAGAAAGGACACCCAGCACAAGTCCCTTCATGACATCAACGAGATCGTGCAGGAGGCGCTGTCGCTGGTGCAGGGCGAGCTCAAGAAACTGAAAGTCTCGGTGCGCACCGAGCTCGGCAACGAGCTGCCGCCGGTCCTGGCCGATCGCGTGCAGGTGCAGCAGGTCGTGCTCAATCTGATGAACAACGCGATCGACGCCATGGCTCCGGTCACAGACCGCGCCCGCGTGATGCGCGTGCGCTCCGACGTGCACCAGGACAACACCATCGCGGTGACCGTCGAGGACTCGGGTGTCGGCATCAACCCGAAGGACGCCGGCCGCATCTTCGACGCCTTTTACACCACCAAATCGAATGGAACTGGTCTCGGCCTGTCGATTTGCCGGACGATCATCGAAGCGCATGGCGGACGTTTGTCGGCAACCCCGGCGATGCCGCATGGCTCGGTGTTCGAAGTCGTGCTACCGAGCTCACCACCGGGCGAGGCATGAACATGGCGCCATCGACAGTTTTCGTGGTCGACGACGATCCTTCGCTGCGCGATGCATTGAAGAGCCTGTTCGGGTCGGTCGGGCTGCGCGCCGAGACGTTCGCGTCCGCGACGGATTTTCTGCAAGCCAAGCTACCGGACGGTCCGAGTTGTCTGGTGCTCGACGTGCGGCTGCCGGGTTTAAGCGGCCTGGATTTTCAGACCGAGCTCGCCAAGGCCAACATTAACGTGCCGATCATTTTCATCACTGGACACGGTGATATTCCAATGACGGTGCGCGCCATGAAGGCCGGCGCGGTCGAGTTTCTCACCAAGCCGTTTCGCGATCAGGAGCTGCTCGATGCCGTGCAGGTCGGGCTCGAGCGCGACCGCGCGCGCCGCGAAAAGGACACATTGGTCGCAGCTTTGCGCGCCCGCTACGAGACACTGACGCCGCGTGAGCAGGAAGTCATCGCGCTGGTGACGACCGGGTTGATGAACAAGCAGATCGCGGCCGAAATCGGCGTTACCGAGATCACGGTCAAGGTCCACCGCGGCAACGCGATGCGCAAGATGGGCGCCAAGTCGTTGGCCGATCTTGTCAAGATGGTGGACGCGTTGGGTGTGCGCAAAGCGCGGTCGTAACGAATTTAACTAAGCCCTAACCACGTCGCCAAACCGCGGAGCGCTGATTCACGGCGTTTTTTGGGCGGTCGTGGGGTGCATATCGCGTGGAAAACACTGCAATTACCAGCGCGTTGCGCTTGAATCGCAAAGGAAAATGCGGATCTGCACCATCCGAAATCACTGGCCCGTTTAAACCTAAGTATAATTTTCTTGGAGCCCCCCTGCGGCCAACTCTCGCACACGTCGCTTCGTTCTCGGAGTTTTGAACTTTCGCCGTGCCAACAACCAAGGAAAAGCGTTTTGACGCAGGTGCCCATGATCTCGATAGTTGATGACGATGAATCCGTGCGCGAGGCCACCAAAGGACTCGTCCGGTCGCTGGGGTATGGGGCTGTGACATTCGCATCGGCGGAGGAATTCCTCGGGTCGGACCGATTGCGCGAAACGTCGTGCCTGATCACCGACGTACAGATGCCGGGCATCGACGGCGTTGAACTGCAGAAGCGTCTGCTCGCCGACGGCCATCGGGTGCCGATCATTTTCATCACGGCGTTTCCCGAGCAACGCATTCGCGACCACGTGCTTGCGCGTGGCGCATTCGGATTGCTGAGCAAGCCGTTCAGCGACGAGAGCCTGATCGGCTGCCTCGATCGCGCGCTGCACGCAACCGACGGCCGCGCCCTGCAGCAATAGCTGCGCCGGCGAATTCCTTCTAAGGGTTGAAATGTCTTGTGCCGGCGCTTTTCGCCGGGTTGCGGAATTCGTCGGGATTTGTCCTCCCGGCGCACGAAGGCGCGCAATTACCGGAAATCTCATCCTTTTTCGGGCCGCCCCTATACCCGCGTATAGGGGGCACGCTCCCTTCCGATAGACGCGGTTTCCCCACGTACACTGGTGAACCAACTCTTAACCATCCTATTTATCACGCTAACAACCGATCCCATTGGGTGTGGGGTATCAGCCATGTTTGACACGTCCAAAGCTTTGCGCCGTTTCGGTGCAACCGCCGCGCTCGTGCTTGCTCTTGGTAGCAGCACCGCGCTTGCCGATCCGCTTGGGTTTGCCGCGCCGTCGAATCCGTTCGGCACCATCTTCGAGCAGATGATGGGCGGCCGCGACGGCGGAATGAACAACGACAACTCAAGCTACGCGTCGCGTGGCAATGTGCAGCAGCAGAACGTTGCGCCGGCGAGCCAGGACGATGCCGACGAGCCGGCGGCGCTCGCCGCCAACCTACGGCGGCAGATCGTCAACTATCCGACCACCGAGAGCGCCGGCACGATCGTGATCGATACGCCGCACACGTATCTCTACTACGTGCTGGGCGGCGGTCGCGCCATTCGCTACGGCATCGGCGTCGGCCGCGAAGGCTTTACCTGGTCGGGCACGCAGTCGATCGCGCGCAAGGCCGAGTGGCCGGATTGGACCCCGCCCGCCGAGATGATCGCGCGGCAACCCTACCTGCCGCGGTTCATGGCCGGCGGCCCGAGCAATCCGCTCGGCGCGCGCGCCATGTATCTCGGCGACACGATCTATCGCATCCACGGAACCAACGCTCCCGAGACGATCGGAACGCGGGTGTCCAGCGGATGCATCCGGCTGGTGAACGCCGACGTGATGGATCTTTATTCGCGCGTCAACATCGGCACCAAGGTCGTGGTGCTCCCGATCTCGGGCGCGCGCCCGACCCGCCCGGTGCACCGCCAGGCCGCGCCGACGCCGGCGTCGGTCGCCAGCGGTCCCGCTCCACTGCCCCGATTTAACTAAGGACGCGTCATGAGTTCGATGAACAGTTCGCTCGCCACTGCCGACCGCGCGACCCATGTCAGGGTCATTGTGCTCGCGCTCGTCGGCGCCATCGCCGTGATGATGGTCGGTCTTGGCGCGCGCGCCCCGGAGATGGGATCCGCGGCGACGGCGGCGACGGCGGGCATCAAGGGCCCGGCGCAGAAGGCCGGGGTAACGGCCGTTTATTCCATCAACGAGGTCACCGTCATCCGCTGACGTCGGAGCGACGCCTTTGCGAAACGCCGGCCTTGAAGGCCGGCGTTTTTATTTTCAGCGCAGCCCGAACCAAAGCGTCGCGATGCTGAGGAACGAGAAAAATCCGACCACATCGGTCACGGTGGTGACGAACGGCCCGGATGAGACCGCCGGATCAACGCCGAGACGCATCAAAAGCAGCGGGATCAGAATGCCGCCCAGCGCCGCCGCGGCGAGCACGCATACCATCGCAAGCGCGATGACCAAGCCCAGATCGTTGATATTGAACCAGGCCGCCGCGATCATTCCCATGATCAGCGCGAAGCCCATGCCATTGAGCACGCCGACCGCGAGCTCGCGCCGGATCACGCGCCAGGCGTTGGCGCGGCTGAGGTCGCGGGTGGCGAGCGCGCGGACCGCTACTGTCATGGTTTGCGTCCCGGCATTGCCGCCCATGCTCGCGACGATCGGCATCAGCACTGCGAGCGCGACCATTTTCTGCAGCGAGCCCTCGAACTGACGGATCACCCAGGACGCGAGCAACGCGGTCATCAGATTGGCCAGCAGCCAGGGAAACCGGCCGCGCACGATGGTCCAGACCGAGTCCGACAGCTCTTCGTCGCCACCGACACCGCCGAGCGCCTTGATGTCCTCTTCCGCCTCCTGCTCGATCACGTCGACGACGTCGTCGACCGTGACGACGCCGACCAGGCGATCCTGCTCATCGACCACCGGAACCGCCACCAGGTCGTAGCGCTCGAACAGCCGCGCCACCTCCTCCTGATCTTCGGTCGCGCGCACCCGCCAGCGCTCCTGGTCCATGATGTTGGAGACCGGGATCGGGCGCTTGGCGCGCAGCAGCCGATCGAGCGCAACCGCGCCCAGCAGGCGATAGCCGGGATCGACCACGTAGATTTCGAGGAAGCGCTCGGGCAGTTCGGCGGTCTCGCTCAAGTAGTCCATGACGCGCCCCACCGTCCACGACGGCGGCACGGCGATGAATTCGTCCTGCATGCGCCGGCCGGCGGATTCCTCGGGGTAGTCGAGGTTGCGCAGGAGCGCGAGCCGCTCGCGCGACGGCAATTGCTCGAGGATCTCGGTCTGCTCGTCCTGCGAGAGGTCTTCCAGGATGCGGACCGCGTCGTCGGAATCGAGTTCGCGGACGCCCTCAGCGACCGTCTCGGTGGGCAGCTCGTCGAGGATTTCCTCACGGACCGTGTCATCGACCTGGGTGAGCGCGGTGAAGTCGAAGTCGGCGCCCATCAAGTTGATGAGCCGGGGCCGCGATTCCGGATCCAGCGCCTCGAGCAGGCTGCCGAGGTCGGCCTCGTGCAAGTCCCCTACGAGGGCGCGCAGGCGCGGGGCATCCGCCGCGTCAATCGCCGTCGTGACTTCCTGCACATACTCCGGCCGGATTTCCCCGTCCTCTCCGCGGGGCTCGGGAGCATCGGCCGATGAGCGATTGGCGTCTTGCTGGTCCAGCAACAGGAGACTCGCGTGCGACGTGGTATCAGCCTGCGTTGTACGCTTGCCGCTCCGGAGTGGCAACAAAACGAACCGCAGATGCAGTCAGCGTGCTGGCGGCCCGTCGTGATAATCGCGATGCGGTCAATGCGCGTCCGTCTGCCGCGCCACATCACCGCGCTGAGGGCGGTGACTGCGCCCGCTGTCCGCACGCAGCGCCGGCGCCCGAAGATCGTCGGCATCGACTGGACAGCGCCCGCTCCGGCGGGGCCCTCTCCTACCCCGCGAGCCTTGTGATGCTCGATATGTGACGCAGGTCATTGCAACGGTGACTTGTTTGCCACAGACTCGCGGTAAATGTTCACCTGGGCGCGGGTGCCGGTTGCTCTTGCGCCGTGTTACGATTTAATCGGACTTGGGATTCGCCGCGTAAGTAATGGCGCTCATTCGGGGAAGATAAATGCGCAGCTTGAGCGCCCTCGCGCTGCTTGCCATTGCCTTGTCGGTCGCCGCAAGCGGACCGGCCGCGGCGGAAGAATGCAGCAATCCAAACGCACTCGGGGTCAGCCGAACATTGGCGGTCGATCCGGCCGCGATGCCGCAGGTCGGGACCATGAGCTATCACGACTCCCTGCCGCTCGATGATCACGAGGTCGTACTGACCTTCGATGACGGTCCGCTGCCCCCCCATACCGAGCATGTGTTGGAGATTCTCGCGTCCGAATGCGTGAAGGCGACGTATTTCATGGTCGGCGAAATGGCTGCCGCCCACCCCGAATGGGTGCGCAAGGTTGCGGAAGCCGGCCACACCGTCGGCACGCACAGCTTCAGCCATCCGCTGACGTTTCACCGCATGCCGATCGAGAAGGCGCAGGAGCAGATCGACCAGGGCTTCGAGGCCGTGCAGAAGGCGCTTGGATCGGACTACAAGGTCGCGCCGTTCTTCCGCTACCCCGGGTTGCTGCATCAGGCCAATTCGGAAGCCTACCTGGCCGAGCGCGGGATCATGGCCTGGAGCGCGGATTTTCCCGGCGACGATTGGAAACGGCGGATCTCGCCCAAAGAGGTTGTCAAGCGCTCGCTGAGCCGGCTCGAGGCCCGCGGCCGCGGCATCCTGCTGTTGCACGATATTCACAAGGTCACGGTGGCAGCGCTGCCCACCCTGCTCGCCGAACTCAAGGCGCGCGGGTTCAAGGTCGTGCACGTGGTGCCGGGGCCGCTACAAGCCGAACCGCTCGTCGCCGATGGCGTGCCGCTGGCCGTCGCCGATCCCAGCCGGGCGGCGGCGTTGAAGCCGCTCGCCGCCGTCGCAACCATGGCACGGATCGCGCCTGAGATTGCCGACAAGGCGCCTGATGCACACGCGGCCGTCGCGCAAAAGTCGCTGGCCGCCCTGACCGATGTTCCGGTGCCGCCGGCACGTCCCAAGGCGGCATCAAGCGAGAGCGCACGCGGACACGCCCACCGGACGGCGCGCGGTCATGCGCGAGCGCGGCTGGTCCAGCGCCCCGCGCGCGCAGCAATGGCCCAAACGCGGCACGCGCAACGATCCCATGTCCCGCAGACGACGGGCGGGGCCCGCGACGGCCGCGCGTGTGCGAACTGCCGCCTCATTCGGGTCAAGAAGGCCCATCTCGGCGCCGCGCGGTCGGGGTAAGGGGCCGCGCATCGACGCGGCCGGCCGGCCGATTACATGTCCTCGAACATGCTGCGCACGCTGCGTTCGGCTGCCTGCGCCTCGGGGCCGTCGTACGGGAGCCCCACCGTCATGGTCTCGTGCGCTGCCGCGAACATGTCGACGTAGGGGGCGCCGCAGAACGCCACCGGCTTGATGCGCTCCCAGATGATATAGCCTTTCGGATCGACGCAATCGGCGCGCACGGATGCCGCCACCACGTTGCCGACCACCATCATCCGATTGAGCCATTCCTTGGTCCACACCACCTCGCATTCGAAGTGGCGATGGCACTCGAGAATGCGCGGCGGCGCGACCTGCGTGGACGGCAGCGCGGTGAGCCCGGCTTTGTTGAGCTCGTTCACGCCGCGCGCAAACGGAAGCCCGACGATGCGCACCTTCTCCAAAATCTCCCGATCGAACGACGGCAGGTTGACGACGAATTGGCCGGTCTCCTGGGCATTGCGCCCGGTATCGCCCGCCTGACTGGTGGTGAATGCAATCTGCACCGGCTGGTGGACGATGCGCACGCACGTGGCGTAGGCAGCCGCATTGACGCGGCCCTCGCGGTCAACCGTGGTGATCACGGCCGCGTGCCCGCCGGGCGCGAACAGCCGGTCCCAATATTTCTCCGGCTGCTGGACGATCGCAGATGTCGTTACCGTGTTCGGCGCCAACTCGTTCATGCCACCTCTTTCTCCTGCTTTATCCCAAGCCCGCCTCGGCCAACCGCTGCCGGCGGCATTTTCCTCACGCCGACAACCACGCCGTATGGAACCTCGGCTTGTTGGTGAGGTCGACCGTCACGCCCTGCACGGTCTTCTGGGTCACCAGCAGGTTGGTCTGGAACAGGAAGGTGAGCACCAGCGCGTTCTCGATCACAAAGCGCTGCAGTTTGGCGAACGCCGCCTTGCGCTCGTTGAGATCGTCGGTCGCTTGGGTGGCGTCAATGAGCTCGCGATAGCCTGGCAGCTCGATGCTGCCGGCGTTGTAATACGCGCTCTTGGACAGCAAGTTGTCGTATTGCTGGCTCGGATCCGCGTAACCGCCCATGCCGCTCATGCGGGCGGATCCCTTCTTCTGCGGGCCGAAGAACTGAATGGACGAGTCCTGCGGTGACGCCGGCGTCAGTTGCACGCGAATGCCGGCCTTGGCGAGTTGTGCCATCGCGACTTCCTGGCGCTGCATGGCGGTCTGGTCCGACCAGCCGAGCATGGGGACATCGATGCCGTCCGGATATCCTGCCTCCGCCAGCAGTTGGCGCGCCTTGGCGGGGTCGTAGCCGTAATAGTTGAAGGTCGCCAGATCGCACGCCCAGTGTTCCTTGGGAATCACGCCGTTGCCGGGCGTATTGAGCCCAAGCGATATCGCTTTGTTCATTGCTTCGCGGTCGATGCCCCACGACAGCGCCTGCCGGACCTTCAGATTGTCGAGCGGCGGCTTGGCAAAATTGATGTAGGCGCCCCAGAAGAACATGCTCGGCACCAAGCGCGCCACCAGATTGCCGGCCCGGTCCGCCACCGTCTTGAGATGAACGTCGATGTTGATCGCCATGTCGTTTTCGCCGGCCACCACCGAACGCAGGCCAGTTGGCTGTTCGCCGATGATGCGCAGCACGAGGCCGTCGAGATACGGCAAACCGCCGCGCCAATAGCTGTCGTTGCGCGTGAGCTCGATGCGGTCGTTGTCCTGCCAGCTCACGAACTTGAACGGACCGGTTCCGACCGGCGCGCGGTCGATGTTGCCGCCCGACGCATTCCTGATCGCGGTTGGCGACACCATCAGGCCGGGGCGATCCGCCAGGATGGTCGGGAGCGATGAGTTCGGCCGGTTGAGACGGATCACCACCTGGTCCTTGCCGACCGCCTCGACCGCGTCGATCGACGAGCAGTCGGGCTTGACGTTGGAGCGCGGGTCGCTGCGATAGCGGTCGAGGTTGAATTTGACCGCATCCGCATCGAACGGCGTGCCGTCATGAAAGGTGACTCCCCGCTGCAGATCGAGGACGAGGGTCGTCGGATCCTTCCAGGCGAACGCCTTGGCGAGCCCGGGTTTCGGCCGCAGCGTGGCGGGCTCGAGATCGACCAGCCCCTCGTAGATCGCGAGCAGCGTGTTGAAGTCCGGCGCATTGCGGCCCGTCATCGGGTCGAGGGCCGCCGGATTGTAGGTCATGGACACCCGCAGCGTTCCGCCACGCCGCGGTTCTTCGCCGGCGCGCACGCTGCGCGGCAGCAGCAGCGTGCCGGCGGACGCGGCGGCGCCCTGCAGCAGGGCACGCCGGCCCAGCGCCGGCGACGGCATGTGATGACCAAAGCTCATCGAGGTTCCTCCGAAGCTGTTGTGCGAGTCGGGCGGCGTCCGCTGTGCAATTTGGCGCTTAAGCCTAACTCGGAACGCCGCGCGGCGAAATCCAGGGAATGGGGCGCGGGGTCAGTCGACATTGGGCCAGCGAGCGCCCGCGAGCTGACCGCGCAACCGGCCACTGGCGTTGCGCCCGGGCGACCCCAACTTGCTCCGGCCCCCGGGCGTCTCTACTATTGCGTGCGCACGTGTCGTCGGTGACACGTGGCGAGAAGTTCGCGCAACAAACACCAAGGGGGGAAGTCCCATGCACCGCTTCATGCCCGCCTTTTGCGTTCTCGCCGCCACACTGCTCATCAGCGCCCACGTTCAGGCGCAACAACCAGCGCCTCCCCCTGCCTATGGGCCGCCCATCAGCCTTGAGACGGCCAAGAAGGTCATGGCCGCCGCCGAAGCGGAGGCGGTCAAGAACAATTGGGGGCTGGTCATCACCATCCTCGACAGCGGCGGCAACCTGGTGATGGCGCACCGGATGGACAACGCGCCGCTGGCCTCGATTGGCATTTCGCGCGGCAAGGCGCGCACCGCCGTCGACTTCAAACGGCCGTCCAAGGCGCT
>DATIPA010000109.1:0-21938 GCA_035472475.1 Xanthobacteraceae bacterium
CCGGCCAAGCGGCCGCTACGCATTTTGCGGCGTGATCTATGAAGGCTTGCCCGGCCGAGCACAAGCGGCCGCGGAGGCGGGATGGGGGTGCAAAATCGCGCGGTGAACGGCCGGCGAACGCCGTTAAGCCGTCTTCAGTCCGTACAATTCGGCCAGTAGCTCGTAGGAGCGCCGGCGCGCCGCGTGATCATAGACCATCGTGGTCACCATCAGCTCGTCCGCTTGCGTCGCGGCAATCAGCGGGTCAAGCCGCTCTCGCACTGTCGCGGGCGCGCCGACAAACAGCCGTGCGCGATTGTGTCGGATATGTTCGCGATCGATCGGCGTGAAGGAATAGGCGGCGGCTTCCTCGGGACTGGCCAGCGGAAGATACTCGCCTTTCGATCGGCGCACGAAATTGAGATCGACCGTTAAGGCAAGGCGTTCGGCCTCGGCGTCGGTCTCCGCGCAGACGACGGCGACCGCAAGGATCGCATGCGGAACCTTGAGCGCAACCGATGGCTTGAACCGGTTGCGATAGTCGGTCATCGCTGCGATCGCATCATGGCTTGCGAAATGATGCGCGAATGAAAAGCCGGCTCCGATCGCGGCCGCCAGTTGTGCACTGTACCCGCTCGAGCCAAGCAGAAAGATCGGCGGCAGCGGCACGTCGGCCGGCATGGCGCGCACCTTCCGAAACGGGTGACCCTCCGGGAACGAACCTTGCTCGAACAGCAACAATTCTTGGAAGCGCTCCAGAAAATCATCGTCGTCGCGAATATCCTGCCGACGCCTCAGCGCGATCGACGTGATTTGATCCGTCCCGGGGGCGCGCCCAATTCCCAGATCGATGCGACCCGGAAACAGCGCCTCGAGAACTTTGAAACGCTCGGCCACCATCAGCGGCGCGTGGTTCGGTAGCATCACGCCACCGGCCCCGACGCGAATATTCGTCGTTACGGCGGCGATCTGACCGATCATGATGTCGGGTGCGGAACTCGCGATCGAGGGCAGATTGTGGTGTTCGGCGACCCAGTAGCGCACGTAGCCAAGCGTGTCGGCGAGGCGCGCAAGGTCGAGCGTGTTTTTGAGCGACGTCGGTCCGGAGCCGCCGGTGGTGACAGGCGAAAGGTCGAGGACTGACAGGGGCGGCATGCGGGCGTTATGGTTCCGCAAACATGTAGGAGAGGATTTGCCGTCGGCAACCGTGCTCAGAACGGCCAGTGCGGGAGCACACGCCAGTCGTACTTCCAGCCGGTGAGCGCACCGTTACGAAACTGCAGGAACAATCGTTCGCCCACGGGATAACCCGGCACGCCGGCGTCGCGGTCGGTCGTATAGATGACCGTGTCGGACCTCGTCTCTACGCGGATGATCCCGACCCCGAGCGCGGTCGCAGCGTCCTGCGGCGTCATTCCCAGCGCCAGCGGCAGCGTGTTGGGGAGGTGCGCGCCTCCGCACACGCCGGTCCAGCCGATGCAGAACAGCACGAACAAACGTCTCATGGGTAGCAACGGTCGGGTGTCAGACGGTGGTCAGAATACAGCCTTTCGGACGCCAGACCACTAGTTCGTAACCCGCGCGATCAGCGCGCCACCGTAGTCTGATTCGTAGCCGAGGTACGCGCGGGCGGGCCAGATAACACGACCACCCGGGTGCCAACCTGCACTCGCGTGTAGAGGTCCGCGATGTCGTCGTTGGTCAGCCGAATGCAGCCGGAGGAGACAAACGTCCCGATGGTTGACGGCTGGTTGGTGCCGTGAATGCGATAGACCGTGTTTCCGAGATAAAGCGCGCGCGCGCCAAGCGGATTGCTTGGGCCTCCGGCCATGAACCGCGGCAGGTAAGGCTGGCGCTCAATCATTTCCTTGGGCGGTGTCCAATCGGGCCATTCGGCAACCCTGGTGATCCGCTCGCGGCCCGACCACGTGAAGCCTTCGCGACCGACGCCGATGCCGTAGCGCATCGCCTGATCCTTGCCGAGCACCAGGTAGAGGTAGGTGTTCGGCGTGTCGATCACGATCGTGCCGGCCGGCTCCTTGGTCGGGTAGAACACGACCTGCCGACGGAAGATCGCCGGCAATTGCTTGGGTTGACCCTGTTCAGCCTGGTATTCGGGCGGCAATGCACCACTCGCCCCGGCGGGTGCTTGGCCGCTTGGGAGCGTTGCAACGCCGGTTCCACCGCCGACGTCCGCCGGAGGCCTTGCGTCGGGCGGCCCTTCCGAGGGGCCTGCCAGAGCCGGCGGCACGCGGGAATAAACCTGTGGCTCGGCCGGCGCCGCGGCCTGCGGGTAGGGGCTGTAGCGATGCTCTTCGTATGGCGGCGGATAGGCGGGTTGGACAACGACCGGAGGGGCTGCGGCTGGCGGCGCATCCATCGCATCCATGTCTTCGGGGGGAAGCGGAGGAGCAGCGCCGGGGTACCCGTGATAGGCCCCTCCCGATGGCGCAGGATAATATTGCGCCGACGCGACGCCGCTTGACGCGGCCAGCGCGATGACGCCTGCGGATAAACCGAGCCAAATCCTCAAGCGAAGCCTGTCGGTTTGGCCGGCGCGAATTTCGGTCATTAATCTAGTCCCCACCCACATTATCCCCGCGCCGCGAAGCATGCCCGTGTTGTCGAGAAAAGATAGGGCAGCATGAAGGCAGAAGCGCGACCAACCCCAATCGCAGCATGCTACCGGGCGCACCTTAACCGCAGCCTAACCCTAGCGAATTCAAGCCGGGAGCTGTTCGATCGCATCGACGCGGTTGGGATAGAACGCCACATGGCCGGCGATCTCGGCGACCCCCGGGAATGGACGCTCATAGGTCCAGATCGCGTTTTCCGCGGTCCGGCCCTCGGCCTTGATCGAGTAGTACGATGCATCGCCCTTATAGGGACAATGGGTTTTGTGTTCGGTGCGCGCGAGCAGACTCGTGTCGACATCGGCAAGCGGGATATATAGCACCGCCGGGTAGGTGGCTTCCTGCAGCGACAATGCGTGGGTGGTATCGGCGACCGTGTGGCCAGCAAAGCGCACGCGCACGCGATTCGGGTTGGGTGAGATGGTGATCGGATGGTCGTTTACCATCGAATTCCTCCGCCTTTGTCAAAGCGCCATAGCCCGCCAGATGGGGCGGGCTCTTTCACCCGCCAATATGGTTTCACGCGAATGTTAGCGGTACTCCGGACGCGCTAACTTCCGACCTCGCCGCTCAGCACCGGGCCGAACAGCTCCCAGCGCTCGCCCGTGAAACGCATCAGGCGCATCTGTTCGATCGGGAAATAGTCCGTCGCGCTGGTGTTGATGGTGATGCCTGGCAGGAGCATGGGGCCTGTGATCGCTTTGAGCGATGCCGCCTGCTTCATCACGTTCGCGCGTGTGAGATCATCCCCGCATTGTTCGAGGACGCGCACCATCGTTTGGGCGACCGCATATCCGTAGACCGTGAAACTCGACGTCCGATCGCCCTCGGGAAAGTATTTGTCCATAAACGCCAACCACTCCTTGAAGGCCGGGTCATCCTTCCAGGTTGGATCCGTCGGATCTTTGTAGTAGGCGGTCGACAGCACTCCCGTCGCATTCTCCAGCCCGGCGGGTTTCAACACGGAGCCCACGGAATTCGACACGTTGTTGAGCAGGTGCAGCGGGTGCCAGTCGATCTCGGCCACCTTGCGGATTGCCTGCGCGGCAAATTTGGGCGTAGCGACATTGAAAAAAACGTCGGCGCCGCTGCCCTTGAGACTGATGATCTGAGAATTGACCGTCGGATCGGTGGTCTCATAGGCCTGCTCGGACACGATCGGGATCTTGCCCGCCAACCCATCCTTGAGGCCCTTCAGATAGTCCTTACCGTAGTCGTCGTTCTGATAGAGGACGCCGATCTTGCCGTTGGGATGCTGCTCAATCAGATATTTGGCGTAGATGCGGCCTTCGCTCTGGTAGTTCGGCTGCCAACCCATCGTCCACGGGAAATTGGCTGGGTCGCCGAACTTGGTCGCGCCGGTCGCTACGAACAGCTGTGGCACGCCTTTGCCGTTCATGTAACGCTCGATTGCGGTGTTGTGCGCGGTTCCGAGACTCTGAAAGATCAGCAGCACCTCATCGCTTTCCACCAGCTTGCGCGCCTGTTCGACGGTCTTCGGTGGGCTGTAACCATCGTCATACGAGATGAAAGTGATCTTGCGGCCTTTGACACCGCCCTCGGCGTTCACTTTGGTGAAATAGGCCGCGATGGTGCGGCCGATCATGCCATAGGCGGAGGCGGGGCCGCTGTAAGGGTTGATGTTGCCGATTTTGATCTCGGTGTCGGTGGCGCCCGGGCCATATTGCTTTTGCGCAGTCGCCGGGCTTGTCAGCAACAGAACGACGCAGGCCGTCAGCATTGCCAGCGGGTGACGCTTCATCGTCTCCTCCCTGCAAAGAACCGTTGGCGCGATGCTAGAACAAGCCGGTCCGCCACACCAGCTTTGTGCACCGCGGCCTGGGCCAAGCAGCGACCGCTTCGAGGAGCAAGCGACAGGCTCAGGAGTATGACGGTCGGATCGCAGGGGTCGTGCCGTGTCGAACGCGCCGACGGTTTGACCAAGCGCAAAATTCTATGGCGCCCGCATTGGTAACGTGCCCAATATTGGGCGCCAGACCATTGGATGTGCGAGATACTCATGATCAAGGACATGCTGGTGAACCTGTCGATGGGAGACAAACATCCCGCCACCGATTACGCGGCCTCGCTAGCGGGACTTACCGAGGCCCACCTTGCAGGCATCGCCTTTCGTTTCGATCCGGCGATGCAGACGAGCGCGTTCGGTCTGTTCCCGCCGACGCTTGTGGAAATGGCCATCCAGGAGAATGAGCAGGCGGTCGAGCGCGCGACCGGGGATTTCCAGCGCGCCGCGGAGCTTGCCGGCGTGACCTTCGAAACCGTGACCGTACCAGCCACGCTGGTGGGAGCCGGCGACGCGTTCGGACAGACGGCCCGCCGTTTTGACCTCGTGGTTGTCGGGCAGCCGCGCCCGGATGTTGACGCCGCCGAGGAGCTGCTGATTGAGGCAGCGCTGTTCGATTCCGGACGCCCGGTGCTCGTCGTTCCCTATATCCACAGAGGGGGCGCCAAGCTCGACCGGATGGCGCTTTGCTGGGACGGCAGTCGCCCCGCGGCGCGCGCCATCGCCGATGCCCTGCCGCTGATGCGGCGCGCCAAATCAATCGATGTTGTGCTGATCAAGAACGAAACCCACCGCGGCGAAATCGAGGGAGCCGACATCGCCCAGCATCTGGCACGCCACGATCTCCCGATCACCCTCGCCGAAGTGCCGCAGGGTGACGTCGACATTGGCAACACGATTCTCAACTACGTCGCGGACCACGCGATCGACCTCATGGTGATGGGCGGTTACGGGCACTCGCGTTTGCGCGAACAGGTGTTTGGTGGCACCACCCGCACGGTTCTGGCATCGATGACGGCTCCGACCCTGCTGTCGCATTGAGCCTGGGACGAGTGCTTGCCGCGACCGCTGTAGGAACTTCAAATCGGCGGCACTAGAACGGCCGCGCCTTCAAAACGTCCGTGACGCAAATCTGCGAGCGCGGTGTTTGCCTCGGCCAGCGGGTAGGCGACTGTTTCGGTTCTGATGCCAACTTTCGGAACGAGGTCGAAAAACGACAACCCGTCCTGGCGCGTAAGGTTTGCGACCGATACGAGCGCGCGCTCTTCCCACAATATCGAATAGGGGAAGCTCGGGATGTCACTCATGTGAATGCCGGCACAAACCACGCGTCCGCCCTTGCGCACGGCTCGCAGAGCTGCCGGGACGAGCGCGCCGACCGGCGCATAGATGATCGCGCAATTAAGCGGTTGCGGCGGCGCCTCGTCCGAACCGCCGGCCCAGCACGCGCCGAGATCTCGCGCAAAGACCTGCCCTTTCACATCGCCGGGCGTCGTGAACGCATAGACATTGCGGCCTTGCCAGCGCGCGACCTGCGCGATGATGTGGGCGGCGGCGCCAAAACCGTAGAGCCCGATGTTTTCGCCCGGTCCGGCGATGACCAGAGATCGCCAGCCGATCAAGCCGGCGCAAAGCAGCGGAGCCGTGTGAATGTCGTCGCCCGATTCGGGCAGCGCAAACACGAAACGGGCATCCGCGACGACGTGGGTCGCATAGCCACCGTCGCGCGTATATCCGGTGAATTGCGGGCTATCGCACAAGTTTTCCTGACCCCGGCGACAATACGGGCAGACACCACAGGTGTGGCCGAGCCACGGAACGCCCACGCGCATTCCGACCCGCAGGTTGTCGACCGCGTCGCCGATCGCATCGATCCGTCCAACAATTTCGTGACCGGGGATCAGCGGCAGCCGGGGCTGTGGAAGTTCGCCGTCAACGACATGCAGATCGGTTCGGCAGACGCCGCACGCTGCGACGCGCACCCGCACTTCGCCTCGACCAGGTGCCGGGTCGGGGAGCGAAACAACCGCGAGGGGAGTGCGCGGCGCACTAAGCTGCATGGCCCGCATGAGCGCCTTCTCACGTCGAACGCGGCCTATTCGCGATCACGAGCGCACGAGATCCCGGCGCGCAGCATAGCGGTGGCGGCCGGCGTTGGCCCCGCCCATTCGGCCAGTAGCTGCGGCAGGCAGCCGGTGTCATATCGGCGCATGCACTACGGGAGATCCTCATGACGGAGTCAAACAATCCACTGCTTGCGCTGTCGGCCGCCGGCGCACAACTCGTCGAGCGCGCAGCCAAAGCCGTCGTTGCGGTGCATCATGGCGGACGCGGCACCATCAGCGGGGTTCACTGGCGCTCCGGCGTCATCGTGACCGCCGAGGAGATGCTCGAGCAGGAGAAGGACATCACGGTGACGTTGCCGGGGGGACGGCAGGTGACCACCGCGCTTGCCGGCCGCGATCCGTCGACCGATGTAGCGGTGCTGCGCGTGGCGCCAGACGGACTTGGGGTTGCGGAGGTGACCGATGCCACCGCTCTGCACCCCGGTCATCTAGTGCTCGCGGTCGGCAACCATGCGGGCGCGCCGCTCGCGTCCTTCGGCATGGTCGCGTATGTGGGCGGGGCTTGGCACAGCATGCGTGGTGGTACCATCGACAGTTCCCTGCGTCTCGATCTGACGCTCAATCCGGCCGGCGAGGGCGGCGCACTTGTTGACGCGCAAGGCCGCGTCCTCGGCATGACCGTCACGGGGCCCCGCCGCCGCGTGCTCGCGATTCCGACCGCGACCATCGATCGATCGGTCGATCAACTCCTGGCCAAGGGATATGTGGGGCGCGGATATCTTGGTGCCGGCCTGCAGCACGCACGCCTTCCAGCCGACGCGACCGGTTCGCGTCGAGCTGGTGTGCTGATCGCAAGCCTCGACCCAGAAGGGCCGGCAGCGCGCGCGGGCCTGCTGGTGGGTGACGTCATCACCGCGTGGAATGAAACGCCGGTCGAGCGTACGCGCGACGTGATGCGGCTCTTGGGGCCGGACAGCGTCGGTAACAGCGTCGAGCTCAAACTGGTGCGCGGCGGCGCACCCTCGATCGTCAAGATCACGGTCGGCGAGCGGCCACTGACCTGATGGAAAGTAGGCAGGCTCTCCCCAAATAACAACTGGGAGAGCTGGGCTGATGCCAACTGTTGCGATCTATTCTTCAGACGCCAATCTGCGCCGGCGGCTCGATCGCCTGTTGCAGGCCAATCAGTCCTTTAAGGTCGCTGGGAGCGCCGGTGACGCTGGCGCGTTTGGTCGGCTGCTCGATCAGCACGCGGTTGACGTCGCGCTCGCCGACGCGCCCCAGGATTTGCTGGCCGATTGGTGCCGGCGCTTCCGCCAAACAGCGTTTGTCGCCTTAACGTCGGAGGCCGGCGCTGAGGAACTGGACGCGCTCGCAGCTGGCGCGCATGCGGTTCTTGCGCGCGCCGCAGATGACGCAGAAGTTATCGCGGCAGTCACCGCCGCACGGCATGGATTGGCACTGCTGCCGCGCCCGCTGCTCAGCGCATTGCTCGCGGCAAGCGCGATCGAAACGCCCGGATCCACGTCGAACCCCGCCGATGATCCATCCCCGCTCACCCCGCGCGAGCTTGAAGTACTGGTCGCGATGGCGGACGGCATGTCGAACAAAACGATCGCGCGCCGGCTCGGGATTTCTTACCACACGGTCAAGTTCCACGTCGCCGCGATCCTGGCCAAGCTCGACGCCGACAGCAGGACTGAAGCCGTGGCACGCGCCGCGCATTTGGGGCTGGTGATGCTGTGAGGGGCCTGATATCGCGAGCGGCTGGATGCGCATCGCCTCCGGAGCGGACACGTGAATCACACTGTCGGACCAGGCTACGACGTTCGCCTCATGACGCGCGCCGAGCTCGATCTCGCGGTCGATTGGGCCGCACAGGAAGGCTGGAACCCGGGGATAGACGACGCCCGCGCCTTTCATGCCAGCGACCCCATGGGGTTTTTCGTTGGCGTTCAGGACGGGGAGCCCGTCGCCTCAATCTCGCTCGTCGCTTATGACGAGGCGTACGCGTTCCTCGGCTTCTACATTGTCAAGCCGGCACGGCGCGGACGCGGTTTCGGGCATGCGCTCTGGCGCGCCGCGATCACACGTCGCGGGCGTCCGCTGACCGGGCTCGACGGTGTCGTTGCCCAGCAGGGTAACTACGCCAAGTCGGGTTTTCGCCTCGCCTATCGCAACATTCGCTTCGGCGGGCCAGCACCGACGGGTGCGGCCGAGGCGGTGCGTCCGGTCGTGAGGGTCGCGGAGCTGCCCTTCGACCGCATCCTCGCCTACGACCGGTTATTTTTTCCGGCACCGCGGCCGGCTTTTCTCAGCTTGTGGCTCACTCCGCGGCTCGGCGTTGCGCTCGCGATGCGCGATGGCGACCGGATTGTCGGGCTCGGCGCAATCCGCGCCTGCCGACAGGGCTTCAAGATCGGGCCGCTCTACGCCGATGACGAGGTCGCGGCGCAATCGTTGTTTCTGCGGCTCGCCGCTCACACGTCTGGCGGTGACATATTTCTCGACGTGCCGGAGCCGAACGCCGCTGCGTTGCAGCTTGCCGAGCGCCACGGGCTCAAGCCCGTGTTCGAGACTGCACGCATGTATACGGGACCGGCTCCCGACATTCCGCTTGCGCGGCTCTTCGGAGTCACGAGTTTTGAGTTAGGGTAGCTTCGTTTTCAGCCTGTTGCCTGCGCGCGACTCGCCTGCTCGCCGCGACCATATGCGCGCGTGCGAAACGCCCGAAGGTCGTGGGCATAGCGCGTCGCGGGCGTGATCATCTCGCTGCGACGCGCCGACCGTTGGACCGCCCTGATAGCGACGGGACCGACGCTGCGGAGAAACACCTGCTCGCGCGAACGCGACAGTCGCTTGATCGCCTCGTCGAGCGGCAGCCATTCGACTGCCTTCACGTCCGGCATCAGCCGGCGGGCCGGACCGCCGACGGCCCGCATGGCCCAGAACTGTACGACTTTGATGCGCTCGCCGACGTCGTAGGCGATCGTGCCCAGGAAGGCGTGCACGTACGTCTTGTGCCCGACCTCTTCCAGCACCTCGCGCCGGGCTGCCGCCAGCGCGCTTTCGTCGTCGTTGATCTTTCCCTTGGGCAATACCCAGTCGTCGTATTTCCGCAACTGTACGACCGCGATCAGCGGTTCACGGCTGCTGCGCAGCACAACCCCACCGGCCGCGAGAATTGGCGAGCGTGCTTTCTTTCGACCCTGCATTCCGAATTCCTCGACTGATCATTGCGATTACTCCGCCGGCCCTTCGATCAGCAACAAACCCCATTCGGCGGCTCACGCGTATGCTCGCAGGCGCGAATCACTCTGCATCAAGCCTTAGCAGCTTTCGCGCACGAGCCGAATAGCGCCGCTGAGGCAGACCTAAAGTTCTTAATCCCGCGTTAAGAAATTGCGAACTGGCCCGCACGTGCCTTTCTCTCGACATAATTTAAAATCGACGAGTCGCGTCAGTTCACCGGATAGGTCTTGATGAAATCCGCGTCGAACGCCACTCCAAACCCGGGTGCGTCGCGCAGCATGGTATCCGCCGAACGCCAGGCGCTGCAGGCGCAGCCAGCAACTGCGGAAAGCAACTGCGGCCACAATCCATCGTGATTTGCTGGCACTAGCGTCCGGGAGCTAATCTCGGACCGTCGGCCACGGCGATAATCACGAACAACAGATGGCCGCAACAGGAGCCCGCCATGACAAACGGTACCTCGCCCGTATGGCTGGCTTGCGGATTGCGCACGCCGTTCGTTCGTGTCGATGGGGCGCTGGCGGGGCGCGATCAACTCACCATGTCGGTTCCGGTCGCGCAGGCGATGGCACAGCGGGTGAATGGCGCAATCGATCTCGGCGTCTGGGGCGCAGTGGCGCTCAATCTCGCCTATTCCAATCTGGCGCGCGAAATCTGGCTCGAAGCCAAGCTCGATCCGCATGTCACGACCTTCACCACAATCATGCAGTGCTGCACCAGCATGAACGGTGCCTTTGAGGCAGCCGGGATGCTTGGCAACGGCCGTGAGCTTGCGCTCGTCGGCGGCGTCGAAAGCATGAGCCGCGTTCAGTTCGGCCTCGGAGCGAACCTGTCGGTATGGTTGCGGCGGATCGGACAGGCTCGCGACACCGGGGCGCGCCTGGGCGTACTGCGGCAACTGCGGCCCGCGGACATCCGTCTCTACGTACCGCGCGTCCAGAACCGCGTGACCGGGCGGAGCATGGGCGAGCATTGCGAAGACATGGCCAAAACCTGGAACATCAGCCGGCAGGAGCAGGATGAGTTGGCGCTCGCAAGTCACCGCGGCGCAGTCGATGGGCAGGACCGCGGCTTTTTCGACGATCTGATCGTGCCGATCGACGGCCACAAGCGCGATGATTTTCCGCGCCGTGACACCTCGCTCGAAAAGCTCGCCCGCCTGCACCCGGCCTTCGATACGACTAGCGGGCGCGGAACGCTCACCGCCGGCAACTCTTCGCCGCTGACCGATGGCGCGGCCGGCGTTTGGGTTGCGACTGAGAAAGGCCTTGCTCGACTGCCTGGCACGACGCCGCGCGTGCGGCTCGTCGATTTCGAGGTCGCGGCGATCGATATCTTCCACGAGGGATTGTTGATGGCACCGGTCACCGCGATCCCGCGGCTGCTGGCGCGCCAGCATCTCACCTTCAACGATATTCATCTCTGGGAAATTCACGAGGCGTTTTCCGCCCAGGTCGCGTGCCATATCCGGGGACTTGAGGATGCGGCCTTTGTGAAGCAGAAGGCCGGGGTCGAGCACACGTTCGGAAAATTCCCGCGCGAGCGCATGAACCCCAATGGCGGCAGCGTCGCGCTTGGGCATCCGTTCGCGGCGACTGGCGCTCGCATCCTGAGCCAGGCCGTGAAGGAACTCGCCGCCATGCCGGCCGGCAGCCGCGCGGTCGTGAGCATTTGTGCCGACGGCGGCGAAGGCACCGTGGCTTTGCTGGAGAACTAGGCAACAGGCCGAGTTAACCCGCCGTTGAAAGGTTCATAGCTTCGCAGGGCTGCTCAGCAACACGGAGTTCGCCGCAAAGCGGCACATAAGGCAAATCGATTTCATTGACGCCGCGCGCCCGATCCCTACGTTCTTAGGCGCCGGAGTCGGGCAGTAGGTTCCGTTCCAAGAGGTACCCATGGGTAAACCACGGCAGTTGCGGCTCGGCGCATTCATGCGGCCGGTCAGCATCCACACCGCGGCCTGGCGCTATCCGGGCGGCATGTCCGACGCGAACTTCAACTTCGCGCACATCAAGCGCTTTGCGCAGACGCTTGAACGCGGCAAGTTTGACGCCTTCTTCATGGCCGATCATCTGGCGGTGCTCAACATGCCGATGAGCGCGCTAAAGCGCAGCGCCACCGTGACGTCATTCGATCCCGCGACCTTGCTGCCGGCACTGGCCGTCGTCACCGAGCATCTTGGTCTGATCGCCACCGGCTCGACCACCTTTGATGAGCCCTATCACGTGGCGCGCCGCTTCGCGTCCCTCGACCATCTCAGCGGGGGGCGCGCCGGCTGGAACGTCGTGACCACGTCGAACCCCGACGCGGCGCTCAATTTCGGCCTCGATGATCACATGGAGCACGACGAGCGCTACCGACGCGCGCGCGAGTTCTTCGACGTGGTGACCGGTTTATGGGACAGCTGGGCGGACGATGCGTTCGTTCGCGACGTGAAGAACGGGGTCTACTTCGATCCCGACAAGCTCCACGTGCTCGATCACAAAGGCAAATATTTCTCGGTGCGCGGGCCCCTCAACGTCGCGCGCCCGATTCAGGGGTGGCCGGTGATTGTGCAAGCGGGCGCCTCGGAAGCGGGTCGGCAGCTCGCGGCCGAGACCGCGGAGGCGGTCTTCACCGGCCAGGGCAACTTGGCGGAAGGCAAGCGCTTCTACGCCGACGTCAAGGGTCGCATGGAGAAGATCGGGCGCAACCCAGACCACATGAAGATTCTCCCCGGCTGCTTTGTGGTGGTCGGGGAATCTCTCGAGGAGGCGCGCGAGAAGCGTGCACTGCTTGACAGCCTCGTTCACTACGACAGCGGGATTGCGTCGCTCTCGATCGCGCTCGGCACCGACGCGTCGGGATTCGATCCGGATGGTCCGCTACCGGACATTCCGCAGAGCAACGCCAGCCAGAGCGCGCGCGACCGCATCGTGGAGACAGCGAAGCGTGATCACCTGACCGTGCGTCAGCTGGCCCAGCGCAGCGGCAGCTTCTCCGGTCTCGCCATGATGGGCACGCCCGCAATGATCGCCGACCAGATGGAGCAGTGGCTCACCGAAGGGGGCTCGGACGGATTCAACATCATGTTCCCGTTTCTGCCGGCCGGGCTCGACGACTTCGTTGACAAGGTGGTGCCCGAATTGCAGCGGCGCGGGATTTTCCGGCGCGAGTACGAGGGCAAGACACTGCGCGAAAATCTGGACTTGCCGCGTCCGCCCAATCGCTTCTTCGCGCCGGAGGAGCGTCGCCGGGCCGGGTAGGCGCTTAAGGCCTCACTGCGATCGCGCGCCGAAATTGATCAGCGGTCGTTGTCCGCCGGCGGCTCATCGACTTTAAAACCGCGAAACGCCCATGCGGTGGCGGCCCCGAACAGCAGGAGTGCGACCGGCGGGCCGAACAGCAATACCGGGATCACCAGAAGGTCACTCGGCCGCAGCCCGGTCTCAAGCGCGCCCATGATCAAATAGATGACCCAACTCATCACCCAGGCCGCGGAGATCAGGAACCAGATCCGGATCATACCGCGCCGCCAATTGATAGGTGCTGACGGTTCGCTGGTTTGCGGCCGGAACGGACGGCGCGGAATACTGTAGAGCGGCATAAGAACTTCTCGATTGCTGACGGACACCAGCCGACCTCTCGGGTTGCTCAGGGTCAGGCGGTAAAGTGCTTTGATCATGGGATTGTGCGCTTAGCGTGACGGATCACGCAAGCGCTATTCGGGCCGCGGGTGAATCGCTGCGTAACATCTGCGTGCCAAACAATGCGCCATCAGCCAATTGCTACGACCGCGACGGGCTGAGATACCGGCGGCCGGCGGGACGTCACGCTCGAACACCATCCGGCCAAGAAACGGCCGCACCAGAAAAAGGCTGTTCCATCAATGTTTTATGAGAATCGCGCGTGCCATGCGGCGACCTGCTCAATTAACTACCGAGATGCGGTAGCGGCGCCATCGCCGACCAGCCACTGCGGCGGCGACGTGTTCAACGTGAAAACGTCGGACTCGCTTTTCGATCGGCCGCCCCACGGCCAACGCGAATCGTATTGGCTGATGAAATCGATTTTCGCCCGGACGATCTTGTCGCCCTCGCGCAAGTCCACCGCCACATGGAGCGGGCAAGTGTAGGTTTCTGATTGGCCGGGGGCGAGGTCGCCAACCGGCTGCGAGATCGTAACACCGGTTTCAGTGAACGCTTTGTTGGACTGCGATCGGGCGGAGACCAGCATGCACACGATCTGCAGGTTGCGCAGCGGGAACAGCGCGCTTCGGTTCTTGACCTTGAACGAAAGCTCCAACGGCGATTCAAGGGATGGCGTTGCGGGGTGGAAGGCGGGCGCCGTCGGCCAGAGCGGACCCCAGATACCGATGATGGCCGCGATAATAATGACAAGTCCGGCGACCGCTGCCGCGGCCTTCATCCAGCCGGCATGCCACGGCATGGGTCGGTGAGCTTCCGGTTCGAGCTTGTTCACGACAGACCGACTCCCTTCGGCTCTATTATCGGCCAGCCAGGGCTGCCCTGTCACGACTATTGCAGCCCCGGGCACCGGCCTGCTGCCAGGAGACCTTTGCGCGATTCGACGCATTCGGCTCTACTATAAGGGAGGCGAAGTCTTCGTATCCTTAACGCGCGTCACGATGGATTGGACACGTCGCCAGTCGCTGCAGTTCGGTCTGGGCGCCCTCGCAGCTATCAGCGGCTTGCGCGGCGCGGCCGCGCAGGACTATCCGGCCCGGCCGGTGACCCTCGTCGTTCCGTTCGCCCCCGGCGGGGGTCTCGACATGATCGCGCGCCAGCTGCAGCCGCTGCTGGAGCAGCGACTCGGTAAACCGCTGCTGATCGAGAACCGGCCCGGCGCGGGGACCATGATTGGCGCCGCGGCGGTCGCAAAGGCGGCGCCGGATGGCTACACGCTCCTGTTCGGCAGCGCCTCTCCGCTGGCAATCGCAGTGAGCGTGAACAAGAATCCGCCCTACGATCCGGTGCGGGACTTCGTGCCGATTGCGATGATCGGCAACGCGGCGTTCGTGTTCGTGGTGACGCCGGATCTCGGCGTGAGCACGCTTGCCGACTTCATCACGCTCGCCAAGGACAATCCTGGCCAATTGTCGTTCGGATCGGGCGGCAACGGCTCGATCCAGCACTTGTTTTCCGAGCTGCTGCAGACGATGGCTGGCATCCGCATGGTGCACGTCCCTTATCGCGGAGACAATCCCGTGCTCGGCGATATCGTCGCTGGACACATTCCGGCGGCTTTCGTCGAGATGGGCGTCGCCATGCCGTTCATCAGCGCGCGCAAGGTGCGGGCGCTCGGCGTATCGTCTCCAACACGCGTGCCGGCCATGCCCGACATTCCGACAATTGCGGAGGCCGGCGTTCCCGGTTTCAGCGCCGTGTCATGGCAGATGTTCGTCGCCCCCGTCGGGACGCCACCGGAAATCGTCGAGCGGCTGCACGGCGATGTTATCGCGGTGCTGGCCAAGCCCGAGGTGCGGGACGATTTTGTGCGCGCCGGCCGCGTTTTGGCGCAGCAGCTGTCAGTCCCTGAGATGCAGGACTACATGAAGTCGGAGTTCGTGCGTTGGGCCAAGGTGGTGCGGGACGCCGGCATCAGCGCGTCGCAGTAGAAAAGACCGCAAGGCCCCCGATATTCGTATGTGTACGATCCTGCAGCGAGCTATTCACACGTCGCCGGATCGTGATGCTACGCGTGCCCGAGCAGCGCCTTCTTGAGCCCGGCGGTCGGCTTCATGAAAAACACCAGCATGGTGCAGCCGTTCGGCGCTGTCGGGGAATGGCGGCTGCCTTTGGCGCGGATGACGAAATTGCCGGCGGTGCATGCGCCTTCCTGATCGACCAGCGACCCTTCGAGCACGTAGGTCTGTTCCAGGTCCTCATGTACGTGCGCCGGAATTCCGGCGCCCGGCTCGAGCTTTGCGATGATGGTCAGCATCCCGCTGACGGGATCGTGGTAGATCACCTTCATCTTGTTCCCAGGCGATGTCTCGATCCAGGGCAGCGAATCTGTGTTGATGAAGCGCGAGGCCAGTGCCTCGAGGGCGGCTGCTTGCGTCATAATCGTTTCCTCCAGTCACTTCGCTATGTTGAAGCACATCGCGCGCTGGTGCAGCGGTGCAATCGTTTTGGTGCCCGGCAACTCTTCCGCGATCGCCTCGAACAATGGCTCCACTCCAAGATCGACGAATGTGCCGAAGATCTGATCGTGATGTGCCGGAATGAAGGTCCGCGGCTTGAACAGTTTGACAAGCGCGAGCGTGACCGGCACCTGCACCTGCGCAACCGGATGTCCCTGGTAGGCGATGATGGCAAGATCGACCGGGCCGAGCTTCTGGGCGAGCGCGCGATCGCCGTCGGTCACCGGGCCGGCGCTGTCGAGCCAGAGCATCTTGAATCTGGTGTCGAAGGTGAACGCATAGGCAATCGTTCCCTTGGTGATCACGTCGGGAGCGAATGTTCCTTTGGCAAGGATTGCCTTCTCGGCCGCGGCCTGCTCCGGTGTCGCTGGACCGGCGTCAAGATCGTAGAGCTTGCCGAGTGTTGCGAGCACATCGCTCGACAGCGTGCTGTGCTGCGCCAACGCCGTGTCGACCGTCACACCCGGGAACTGCAGCGTCTCGCCGCCCGACACCGCACTGCCTTGCCCCTCCGGGACGCCGAGTTTGTACGCGGTTTCGATGCTAATCGGAGCCCCGAATACCTTGGCCTTTGTCGCCTGCGCAATAGGCCCCACATCAGAGATGTGATCGAAATGGGCGTGGCCGATAAAGATCGCGTCCGTCTTCTTCACCTCGCTTGGTACAATGCCGGTCGGGCGATTGCGCGGACCGCGCTCGAAGTAGGTGTCGAGCAGAAAAACCTGGCCCCGATAGACGAGTTCGAAATTGGAGGTCGATAGCCACCGCAGCACGATCACCGGCTGATCCTTAGCCGGCATCGGGCCACCCATTGCGGCCGGGACCGTGCTGCCGCAAGCGGCATCGGGCTGTCCCGGTTGGGCCCAGGCGTATGAAGCTAAAGTGGTTGCAAGCACGCCGGCTAGCGCACGACCGACACGCACACGCATGGCGCTTCCTCCAATCCCTTTATTTTCGGGCCGATGGTAGCGAACGCCGTTGCGACGGCCAAGGTGCCGACCTGCAGAGCTGCCCGTCGTGATCGCGCACGCGGGCAGCGCGAGACAGGCCGCAGCGGATCGACAAGTCGTGATTATCGTGACGCGCCGCGTGCGCTAACGTCGCGTGCGCCCGCGTTCGGGCATTCAGGAAAAGCCCAGGAGGGCGCGATGGCGCTCGAGCTGCGACCAAATTGTGAATTTTGCGATCGTGACCTGCCACCGGCGTCCACGCTGGCGCGCGTCTGTTCCTTCGAATGTACGTTTTGCGCGGACTGTGTCGAGACCAAGCTCGCGAACGTTTGTCCGAACTGCGGCGGCGGTTTCGTGCCGCGGCCGATCCGGCCGGCGCGCGAGTGGCGGCCCGGCCTTTGCGTTGCGAATCGCCCGCCGTCAGCCAAGCGCGTGCATCTGTCGTACAGTTTCGATGACATTGCATCGCATAGCGCGCGGATCAAACATATCGCGCCTGCGGATCGATAGCTGGCGGTGTCGCCGAGGGGGTGCGGAACATGAATTTGACCACTCGCTCTCTCTCCCGCCGAGCCCTGCCGATGTCGACAGGTTCGAGGATGAGATGCGTGCAACCAAGGTGGACTGGCAGTTTGTGTCCTATGGCGGCGCTGTACACGGCTTCAGCAATCCGAAGAACAATGACCCCGAGCATGGACTCGTGTACGACAAAAAAGCCGACCAGCGGTCTTGGAAAGCGATGCAGGATTTCTTCAACGAGACGTTTGCGAAGTAGCCGGGCAGAGCCTCAGTTCGGAAGCAGCACGCCGGAGAGGCGCGCGCACACTTCGATCAGTCGATGTTGCGCGGTCTGGTCGCGAGCGATCGGGTTCGGGGCGCGCAATGCCTTGTGATAGAAATATTCGCCGCTGGAACGGGCCAATGCCTCATTGCTGACCGCAAGCCACGCCTGGGTCAGATGACCCTTGCTGAGGTCGTCGGTTGCGCCGGCCCCGCCCATGCGGGTTGCGACCCAGCCAGGCTCGAGCGCGTTGGCACGCACGGCCGGCCAGCGATTGGCGACCGAAAAGGCGAGAATCACGTCGTGCAGCTTGCTTTCGGCGTAGGCTTGCGCGCCCTGCCAACGTCGTTTGGTCCACAAAAGATCGTCGAGGTTCGGCTCGGCGCCGTGATGCGTGCCGGAGCTCAGATAGATCAGCCGATCCGGCCGCTCGATCAACGCAGTTAGCACATACGGCGCAAGCACATTGGTGGCGAAGACGTGCGGGACGCCATGCTCGGTCGCCACGGGCCGTCCCTCCCGGTAGCCCACGCCGGCGTTGTGGATCACGGCATCGAAGCGGCCGAGCCGGTTGACTTGGTCGGCGACAGATCTCGTCTCCGAAATCTGCGACAGGTCGCCGATCACGACAGCCTGCGCCCCCGGGGCGTCGGCCATCGCTTGCTCGGCGCGCGTCCGGTTGCGGCCGTGGAGTACGACCTGATGGCCCTGTTCGATCAACAATTGCCCGGCCATCAGGCCGAGCCCGGTGGATGATCCGGTGATGAAAATGCGCGCCATTGTTGTTTTGTTTTGTGCTCGTGCCGGAGGATCGGTTGACTGCCGTATTGGATCCCAGGAATCGGGTTGAATTCTCGCCGTGGTCCTACGATTTTAAAGCGAAATCCGAGGTCCGTGTTATGGGTCAAAGCGTGCACCATTATTGCATCTTCGAAACCGCGGGCGGCTTTTGCGGAATCGCGTGGAATAACGTCGGGATCACGCGATTCCTGTTGCCCACGGGAAGCGCTGAATCGACCGAGCGAAGCCTGCGGCGCCGCCTCCCCGGGGCGCAACCAGGCCCACCCACGCCGGAGGTGACCGAGGCAATCGCGGCAGTGAAACGCTATTTCGCGGGTGAGGAGACGGATTTTTCCGGCTTCACGCTCGACCTCGGTGAGCAGGACGCGTTCTTCCAGCGCATCTACGTCGCGGCGCGGCAAGTCGGCTGGGGACGCACGACTACCTATGGCACGCTCGCGAAGGAACTTGGTGCCGGCCCGGAAGCTGCGCGCGACGTCGGACAAGCCATGGCCAAGAATCCGGTAGCGCTGATCATCCCATGCCACCGGGTGTTGGCGGCCGGCGGCAAGGTTGGTGGCTTCTCCGCGCCCGGTGGCTCGGCCGCCAAGCGCCGCATGCTCGCGCTTGAGGGCGTTCACGTGGAGCCAGCGCGACCGGCGCAGCGGTCGTTTAGATTCTAATCCTGGAGCAACGTGATCGCGGCGGGTTTGGGCCCGGAGCGTCATGCGAATTTTGGAATCCGCGCTGAAGCGGCCCGCGATGTATCACGAATTTCGGAAGCAAAGGCCCACTAGTGCGGCTTGCCCAGCATATTGAGAACCCATTGCCGCATCGCGGCGACATCGTGCACGCCGAGCCGTGCCGCCTCGATGACCTCGCGCGCAATGATCTCAGTGAAGGGATCGTCGCGACCTGCAAGGTGCAAGTCGTCCAACAATTCTTCATACGCGCCGGCCATCACCTGGATGATCTCCGGCTCGAAAACAGCTTCTCGCATGAACGGATAAACGGTCATCCCCACCCCCATACCGATTCGCCTGACCGAAGGCCGTGGGATCATTCTTTATCGCCGTGGCGTTTTTGCGACAACTCGGCGACAGGATTTGGCGTCGAACCTCTAGTGGAGTGGGTTTGGCATTCGCTACCGATCTTGCCGCGAGTCCGGGAAGATCGTCTTGTGAACTCTAAGCCGCCCCGAGAGCGGCGCGTATGATCTGGCTCACAAAGCCCGCAGAGACACCACGGTGTGCCTATGAAAAAGTCGTTGCGGCCAATCCTCGATACCAACGCCCTGATCGTCGCGCCCGGTGTGTACGACCTGGTGTCGGCGCGCATCGCGGATAGCCTCGATTTTTCCGCCCTCTACATGACCGGCTTCGGCACCGCGGCCTCCAAGCTCGGATTGCCGGATGCCGGAATTGCGACGTACTCGGATATGGTCGAGCAGGTCGCGCGCATTTGCGAACGAACCGTCACCCCGCTGATCGCCGATGGTACCGGATACGGCGGAACCATCAACGTCCACCATTGCGTCCGCGGTTACGAGCGCGCGGGAGCGGCTGCGATTCAGCTCGAAGACCAGGAGATGCCGAAAAAGTGCGGACATACGCCGGGTCGGCGGGTCGTTCCGATCGAGGAGATGGTTGCCAAGATCCGGGTGGCTTCGGACGCACGCTCGAGCGCCGATTTCCTGATCGTCGCGCGCACCGATGCCCTGACCGAGCTCGGGTTTGATGAGGCCTTGCGACGGGCGGACGCTTACGGTGCCGCGGGCGCCGACATCATCTTCGTCGAGTCGCCCGAGTCGCGCGAGCAGATGCGGGCGATTGCAAATCGTATCGACCGCCCGCTCGTGGCGAATATGGTGGAGGGTGGCAAGACGCCGTTGTTGACCCAGGACGAATTGCGCGAGTTGGGATTCCGGATTGCGATCTACCCGGTCACATCGCTCCTGCATGCCGCGGGAGCAGTGCTCCAGGCATTGACAGCCCTTCGACAAGGTGGGGACCCAAGCCAACTACGGCCGGCAATGCCGTTTGGCGAGTTCAACCGGCTGATTGGATTTGACGAAGTCAGAGCCATTGAAGGGCGATACACAACCGGGTGAGGCGCTTTCGGGCTCACCGCGCGCATGCGGGTGGCCCAGGCCACCTGGGTTGTGTTGGATTGATTGGCGCGCCCGAGGGGAGGCGCCGACACCCGGATGAACTCTCTGAAAATCCTAAAGAATCTAGCCTGCCTGCTGAGCCTTTGATACCACCAAGCTAGACCACCGCGCAATGGAGGCACGAGCCAAGCAGCAGCAGGTCTTTAGCGGTGTTTTGAAGATCGCTCTTCGAACGAAGCCATGGCCCCTTGATTGAACAACAAGGACCCGTGTGTTCCCGTTTCGCAACACGATGAGTGAGGTCACCTTCCGTCATCACCTGCCATCAATTGCGATGCCCTCGTGGAAAAGGGCCAGCGGTGGCCAGCCCTTTATCCCCGCACCTAGATGCGGCAGTTGTTTTCTACTTCTTGGCCTTCTTCTTGGCTTTCTTCTTCTTCGCCATGGTGTCCTCCTTCAGCCCCGACATCGGCGAGCCAGAGATTAGTTTAAAGCCGATAATCAGGACTAACTCATTCCCTTCCGAGTCGCGAGACCAAACTGGCGCACAAAAGCGCACTGGGCGCGAGCCTCACCAAGGGCCGGCGGAACATCGGACGCCCGTTGGGAGCGAAGGAGGCTGGGACTTCCCGAACTGCGTCTCGTGCTTGGAACAATCTGCAAGACTCTAATGAGCGCCAGATGTAGGGTATCGACCACGGGTGGCAGAGGAACCTCGCCATGACTGCCAGCGATTTCCGCGCCCTTGCGTCCCGATGCAATAGAGCGGCTCGCAACTGCTCCGATCCTTTCGCCAAGGAAGAGTTCCGCCGCCTCGCTTACGAGTTCGATGCGAAAGCCAACGAGTTGGATCATCTGTCCAAGGGGAGCAATCTAGCTTCACCGCACGCCGCTTGGCCTGTGACGAAGCTGTCCCCCGCCGAGGATCAGCGCGCAGGTTAGCGAAGCTTTTGGGCGCGAATTTCGCATGGCGGCAACAAACGCAGTCACAGGACTTTTCGCCGCGCTCCCGCCGCGGCTATCTGCGCTCCTGTTCGCGAACGCAAAGCCCGTCCACCTCCCGGCCGGCCACGTGCTGTTCACCGCCGATGATGAAGGCGACGGCTGCTATCGGATTGAGAAGGGGCTCCTTAAGGTCAGTATAATCTCCGCGTCGGGCGCCGAACGCATTCTTGCGATCCTCGGGACAGGCGCCATTGTCGGCGAGCTCGCGGTGCTCGATGGGTTGCCACGCTCGGCCACGGTGTTGGCGTTGCGTGACAGCGAGCTCCTATTCGTCAGCAAGGCCAAATTCGATCAATGCGCCACCAAAGAGCTCTATTCGCATCTGTTGACGCTGCTTGCCTCACGTTTGCGCGATACCAACGATGTCATAGCGGCCGAGAGCTTCTTGCCGCTGCGGGGCCGGGTCGCACTGACGCTCTTCGACCTTGCCGAG
>DATIPA010000110.1:0-15706 GCA_035472475.1 Xanthobacteraceae bacterium
GTCCGGCGGTGCCCTGCCGCGCGCCGCTCCCGAAGATGTCGGACTCAGTCCGACCCGGCTGGCGCGCATTGCTGCCATGCTCTACGGCGACGTAGCGCGCGGCCAGCTACCGGGCGCCGTCGTTGCGATTGTGCGCCGAGGCAAGCTGGTCGCGCACGATGCCTACGGCTATCGCGACAAGGGAGCCGGGGTGCCGATGACCACCGACTGCATTTTCAACATCGCGTCGATGACCAAACCGATGACTGCGGTCGCGGCCCTAATGCTCGTCGAGGAAGGCAGGCTGCAGCTTGACGAACCGCTTTGGAAATATTTCCCGAAGATTGGCGCCAACGGGGTCGCGATCGTTGACGAGACCGGGGCCGTCGTCAGGACAGAACACCCGACGCGCGGCATCGTCATGCTCGATCTAATGCGTCATACGTGCGGACTGCCTTACGGCAGTAGCGGGGCCACCGTGGTGCACAGGCGATATCCGCACGGCAGCAGTGCGGCGGCGGCTGCGATGAACGGATCGGAGTTTCTTGATCGCCTGGGTTCCGCGCCATTGCTGCACCATCCGGGCACGGTGTGGGACTACGGGTTCGGCCTCGATGTGCTCGGGCTCGTCGTCGAGAAGGTGACGGGACAAACGCTTGGTCAGTTTCTCGATGCACGTGTGTTCGGCCCGCTAGGCATGCGCGACACCGCCTTCCACGTTCCGCCTGGCAAAGTCGCCCGCTACGCCAGGGCATTACCCCATGATCCTTTGACCGGCGAAGCGCAATCTCTGCCGGATCTAACAAAGCCGGCGCAGTTCGATTGCGGCGGTGGTGGCGCGGTGTCGACCGCCGAGGACTACATGCGCTTCGCCCTCATGTTGCTGTACAAGGGCGAACACGCGGGGACGCGTATCCTGGGTCGCAAGACCGTCGAATACATGCTGTCGAACCAGCTCGGGCCGGAGGTGACAAACCAGATCGCGAAAACCGACCCGACCCGCGCCGGCTACGGATTCGGCTTGGGGCTCGCAGTCCGCACTATGCCGGGAAGTTCGCCTCTGCTCGGCTCGGTCGGTGAGTTCAACTGGCCTGGGATGAGCGGCACCAATTGGTGGGCCGACCCGCAAGAAGACCTCGCGGTCGCATTCATGTCGCATGCCCCGGGCCCGATCCGATGGCACTATCGGCGGCTGATCAATGTGCTCGTCTATCAGGCGATCATCGATTAGGCCAAGGCCGGTCGCGGACCGGTTCCATTCCGCGACGGATCCTCACGTAGCTCCCATCCCAGAAAAAACGCCATGCCGTCTTACGATTACATCATTGTCGGTGCCGGGTCCGCTGGCTGCGTGCTCGCCAACCGACTGACCGAGGACAAGGACGTCAGGGTTCTGTTGCTCGAAGCCGGACGACGGGACACTCACCCTTGGCTGCGCATGCCGATCGCCTTTGTGCAGATGTCCTGGCACCCCCGCTACATCTGGCAGTTCGAGACGGAACCCGAGCCGGGCCTCGCCGGACGCACAATCCCGCTCCGCCGCGGCAAGGCGCTCGGCGGCACGTCGGTCATCAACGGCATGATTTTCGCGCGCGGGCACCGGCGTGACTTCGATCTGTGGCGCCAGCAAGGGATGAAGGGCTGGAGCTACGCCGACGTGCTGCCGTACTTCAAGCGGCTCGAAACGAGCTGGCGCGGAGAGAGCCCCTACCACGGCGGCGACGGGCCGATTCAAGTCACGCAAGTTCATCATGAACAGAATCTGTACGAGCCGTTTGAACAGGCCGTGGTCAACTACGGACTGCCCGTGCGCGATGACTACAACGGCGAGGACACCGAAGGCATCAGCCGCATCGAGCTGTTCGTCGGCAAGGGCGAGCGCCAGAGCGCTTCACGCGCGTATCTTTATCCGGCGCTTGCGCGGCCAAATCTGACCGTTGAGACCGGGGCGCTCACGACACGGCTTCTGATCGAGAAAAGACGCGTGATCGGCGTCGAATATGCGCAGCGCGGACGGCTCTCGAGGGTTCATGCCGAGCGCGAGGTGATCCTGAGCGGCGGAGCCTACAACTCTCCACAGGTGCTGTTGTTGTCTGGGATCGGACCAGCGGACCATCTCAAATCGGTGGGCGTCACCCCGGTTCACGACCTGCCCGGCGTCGGCCAGAACCTGTCCGAGCATCCCAACATGCTGCTCATGTACAAGGCGCGACAGAAGAACACTTTCTTGAATCAACTGCGGCTGGACCGCGCGCTTGCGTCGGGGGCTCGCTGGCATTTGTTCAGAACGGGCCCGTTCGCGACCAACGGCAGCGCCGCCGTCGTATTCTTGCGCAGCCAGAAGCACCTCGAGCGTCCCGACGTGCAAATGGTGTGCTCGTCGGTCGCGAACGACGCCAGTCTGTGGTTCCCGGGCTTGACCGCCTCGCCCGTGCACAGCTTTACGGCGCGCGTTGGGACGCTCTACCCGCACTCACGCGGCTGGTTGAAGCTGCGCTCGGCCGATCCGACCGACCGGCCGCGCATTTTCTTCAATCTGTTCGGCGAGCGCGCCGATGTCGACGATATGATCCGCGCGCTGCGAATCGCGCGCGAGATCTACAACACGGCACCGCAGAAAGACCTGATCGGAGACGAGATGACCCCGGGGGAAGGCGCCAGGACCGACGCCGAGCTGGAGCACGCGATCCGGCAGCTTGGTCACAATCGCCAGCATCCGGTCGGCACTTGCGCCATGGGAGTTGGGCCGCAGGCCGTCGTTGACGAAGCGTTGCGCGTGCGCGGGCTCGAAGGCCTGCGCGTGATCGATGCCTCGGTGATGCCCGAAGAGCCCGGAGGCAATACCAATATTCCAACCATCATGATCGCCGAGAAGGCGTCCGATCTGATCCGGGGGCGCGCTCTGCGGCCGGCGCCGGTCTAAATGCGAAGCAGCAAGAGGCAGGACCGCCGTGCAACTGAGGCCGATTCGCGCATTTACATGGCCGCGCGAGTCTGGTGGATTGCCGCTATTCCGCATGGAGGGGCGCGTCGATCATGGATGACGGAGTGCGATGAGCGCCTCGTTCCTTAGCAAAGCGCACGCTGTGGTGCGCGGCTTTCCACGTGCAACCATCAAATGGCCGCGAAGCCTGCTGGCCTGCTTTACCTTATTGTTGTTCACAGCGCCGTCTTTCGCGCTCGACCATGTCTCGTTGCAACTTAAGTGGATGCATCAATTTCAATTTGCCGGCTATTACGCGGCGCTAGCGCAAGGTTTCTACCGCGACGCCGGCCTCGACGTTGAGATACGTGAGGGCGGCCCAGACATCGACGCCGCCAAGGTTGTGTCCGAGGGCAAGGCGGATTTTGGCGTCTGCACCTCAAGCGTTCTGATCAACAGGGCTCGCGGCCACAACCTGGTCGTGCTCGGCGTCGTCTTTCAGCACTCCGCAGCGATCCTGTTGGTGCCGAGCCGCGCCGGTATCACGACGTTGTCGGACCTCGAGGGCCGCCGTTTGATGGACGCTCCCGACAGCGACGACCTCGCGGCGATGCTCAAATCCCAAGGCGTCGACTACGCTGCCATGCCGCGGGTGAAGCACAATGGTGATCCTCAGGATTTGCTTAGTGGCAAGGCCGACGCGATGGTCGCATACAGCACCAACGAGCCGTTCATCTTGGACCAGCTCAGCGCGCCCTTTGAGACGTTTGCGCCACGGGCATACGGATTTGACTTCTACGGCGATAACCTCTGCACCTCGACGCAAGAGCTAGCCTCGCATCCTGCGCGCGTCCGCGCTTTTCTGGCCGCCAGTCTGAAGGGCTGGCGATATGCGCTCGATCATCAGGAAGAGATCGTCGATCTCATTCGTGATCGCTATTCTAAGCAGAAGAGTCGCGATGCACTCCTGTTCGAAGCCAAGCGGACCGAGGCTCTGATCCACCCGCAGCTGATCGAGCTCGGCAGCCAAAACAGGCTGCACTGGCAGCATATCGCCGAGACGTTTCGCGATCTGGGCTTGCTGCACGACAGCATACTCCCGGACGATGCATTCTACCGGCTGGACGACAGCCATCGGACGGACTGGTTCAACTACGCGTTGGCTGGGCTGCTGGTGCTGGCGCTTGTCGCTATCGGCGGATTGTTGTGGATCACATTGCGCGGCGGCCGTCTCACCGCGGCGCTGGGAGCGTTGAGGCTGAGCGCCGTGATGTCGGCTGTCTTTGTCTGTCTCAGCATTCCAATCCTGATCTTCATTCTGCTGTACAATTATGAGCGGACGTCTGCTGACATCGTTTCAACATTGCGAAACAGCGTCGCAAAAGCCAATCAAGCCAGCATCGAGAGCACCAATGAGCTGTTGCAACCGGTCGCCGGCGCGCTTCGGATGCTCGCCGGCATGGCCGCGGCGGATCTTGGTTTCTTCCGAACCGCGGCGAGCGCGCAGCTCCTCTACGACGCGCTCACCTCCGCCGAGCAGATCGACGCGGTCTACGTCAGCTTCGAGGACGGGTATCATCGCGTCGTCACGCGGATCGACGATGACCGCCGGCGTTCCGATCCCGAGATCCCGGCGACTGCGAACTGGCACTCGAGCTATATTGACGATTTTTCCGCCGGCAAGGATCGCGCCCGACGCCGCACCTTCTCCGACACTTGGCCCCATGTCGTCGGTCAATACTCCGTCGCAACCAGCATGGATATCCGCACCTTGCCTGGCTACGCGGCGGCCAAGGCGTCAGGCGGCTTTGCGGTCACCGACCCATCCATCAATCCCGACACCGGTTATCCGGTGATTTATGTGCGCTATCCGATCATTCGCAATGGCGTATTCATCGGCGTGGCGTCGGCCAACATCACCCTCGACGTGCTGTCCCGCTTTCTCGCCAATCACCGTGCCAGCGAGCACAGCACAACGCTTGTCGCCGACCCGTCCGACGGCAAGATCATTGCAACCCCTGATCGCAACAACGGCGTCCGAACCGTCGACGGCCGGCTCGAAGTGGCGAACCTCGATAATATCGCGAACCCAAATGTTCGCGAGGCCTACCGGCAACAGGTCAGGACCAACCAGGACCAGTTTTTGCTTCGATCGCCGGTCAATGGCGAGGAGCTGAGTGCATCATTCATCCGGTTTCCGGGAAGCTTGGGACAACGCTGGGAAGTCGTCACCCTGACCCCGACCGATGATTTCGTCGGCAACCTGAAGACGACTAGTCGGCAGATGGCGGCCGTCATCATGGGGCTGACGGCCATCGAATTTGTGCTGATCTACTTTCTGTGCACTCGCCTTGCGCGCCCGATCGAAAGCGTGTCGCAGGACCTTAAATCGGTCGAGGGGCTGTCGTTCGACAGCACGCCGACGCGCCCATCACAGATCAAGGAAATTGCTCAGCTTCAGTCCGCTGCCGCGCTGCTGCGCAATTCGCTGCAATCGTTTTCTTCGTTCGTGCCGCTCGACGTGGTGCGCGAGCTTGTGCGCTCCGGAACGCCGCTGACGCTTGGTGTCAAGTCCCGCCAACTGACGGTGTTTTTCTCCGATCTTGAGAACTTTTCGACCCACGCGGAAGCGATGGCTCCCGATGAGCTGCTCGGTCAGATGTCGGTCTACTTTGAGCAGGTGTCGAGGGCGATTTCGGAGGAGCACGGCACCGTCGACAAGTTCATCGGCGACGGGGTCATGGCGTTCTGGGGCGCCCCGATGCCGCGTACCGATCACGCGTTGCGGGCGTGCGCCGGCGCGCTGCGGGCCGCACGGCGGATGGAAGCAGTCAACGCGGCGTGGAAAGCGGAGGGTCGCCGAACCATCCGTATGCGCGTCGGACTGCACACCGGGAATGTTCTGGTGGGGAACGTCGGCTCGTCCGAACGATTGAGCTATACGGCGATGGGCGACGGCGTCAACGTTGCCGCTCGGCTCGAAGGGATGAACAAAGAGTTCGGCACCACGATCTGCATCAGCGATAGCGTATGCGACGCTGCGGGGACCGGCATTCTGGTCAGGCCGTTACGAACCGTTCAGGTCAAGGGCCGCAAGCACAGGTTCATGATCTATCAATTGCTTGGCTTCACCGAGACGGACGATCCGGAACTGGCCGTTCGCGGCGATGACGCCAGGCTCGCCGCAATGACGCGCGAAGCGTCGACCTGCTTTGAGCGGGGCGATTTAGCCGAGGCGGCGCGCCGCTACCGCAAGCTGTCGGACGTGTTCCCGGACGACCCGGTCGCCAAGTCCTTGCTGGCGGCGTGTGCCCATGAGGTACAGGCCATCAATGCGTGACCCGGCTGCGGGCTCCCGGCGTCTCGTCCTGCGCAACGGCAAGATCATCACCATCAACGCGCGTTTTGAGATTGCGCAGGCGATCGCGCTCAGCGGCGAACGCATCGACGCGGTCGGATCGAACGCGAACATCGCGCCATTGATTGATGCGCATACCCGCGTGATTGACCTAGATGGGCGCACTGTCATTCCAGGTCTGATCGACGCGCACGCTCACATGGATCGGGAGGGTTTGAAGGAGGCGCTGCCCTCCATGGCTGGAGTTCGCAGCATCGACGATGTCCTGCAACGCATCGAAACGCTGGTGCATGAGCGTACACCAGGGGAGTGGATCGTTACGATGCCGCTTGGGGAGCCCCCTGAGTTTGAAGGGATGCCTGAGCTGCTCCGCGAACGGCGCTTTCCGACCAGATCGGATCTCGACCGTGTCGCCCCCGATAACCCGGTCTTCATCAAACCGGGCTGGGGGTATTGGCGCGTCACCATGCCGCTTGTCGGAATCGCCAACAGCCGCGCGCTTGCCGCCGCGGGCATAGCCGCCGACACGCAGTCTCCCGCAACCTCGCTCGTGATCGACCGTGACGCCAACGGCGTGCCGACAGGCATCTTTCGCGATTTCAATGCGATGCCGATCAGCGAGCTCACCCTCATGCGGGTTGCGCCAAGGTTTGATCTTGCAACACGCGTCCAAGCGCTCGCGCGCTCCATGCAGATCTACAACAGCTTCGGGACCACCAGCGTTTTCGAAGGGCATGGCGTTGCCGGCGACGTCATCGCTGCCTACCAGCGTGTGCATGACATGGGGCCGAGCGTGCGTGTCACGCTGTTGTTCAGCCCGGCCTGGTGCAACACCACGGAAGCGGACATCAAGGCGCTGATCAGTGGCTGGGGGCGCTGGCTGGCGGGCCGCGGGCTCGGCGACGACTGGCTGCGTATCCAGGGGATCTTCACTGAGGTTGATACCTCCGTCGAACATGGGTTGCGCCGAGCCGCTTTTCCGAACACCGGCTGGGCCGGCTTCAACTACGCGGGTCTCCCGCGTGACGCCGTTAAGGTGCTGCTGACCGAGTGTGCCAGCAACGGCATCCGCGTGGAGGTGATCGGTACCGATTTGTTGGATTTGATTGCCGAGGTTGCGTGCGCAACGCCGATCGACGCGCAGCGCTGGATATTGGCTCACGTCAGCGCACTCGACCAGCACCAGATCGACGTGGTGCGCGATCTCGGGCTCTGCGTAACCACGCACAGCAACGGTTATATCTACAAACAGGGCGCTGCGCTGCGCGATCGTATCGGCACGGCACGCGAGAACGACGTCGTACCACTGCGCCGGCTCGTCGATAATGGTGTGCCGGTGGCGCTGGCGACCGATAACGTTCCGGTCTCGCTCTGGCATCCCATCTGGCAGGTGGTGGCGCGCATCGATCGCACGATCAGTGCGCCTGTTGCGCCCGGTCAAGCTCTCACTCGCGAAGAAGCCTTGCGTTGTGCGACCCTCGGCGGCGCCTATCTGACGTTCGACGAAACGTGCAAGGGCTCGCTTGAGCCAGGCAAGCTCGCGGACCTCGTGGTGCTGTCGCAGGATCCGCTCACGTGCGATCTCGCAGTCCTGCGCGATACCGTTGCGGAAATGACGATCGTCAACGGCGAGATTGTCTTCGACCGGGCAAAAAACTGATGCGGCTACGCGCTAAGCCCGCCGTCGGCCGTCAAGGTTGCGCCGGTGGTGAAGCTCGACTGGTCGGAAGCGAGGAACAGCGCCGCGCGCGCGATCTCGTCAGGGCGGGCGTGGCGATGCAGCGGGATGGCCTCGTTGAGCATCTCGGTTGCGTCGCGTCCTACGAGCCGGCTGATGCCGCGCTCGATGCCCAGCTGGAATTCGTTGTCGATTGGTCCCGGGTGCAAGGTGTTAACGCGAATATTCCGGCGCGCGGCCCCTTTGGCGACGCTGCGCATCAATCCAACTTGTGCGTGCTTGGCCGTCACATAGGCGCAAGCCCCGCCGCCGTCTCCGCGTAAGCCGACGATGCTGGACGTGATGATAATGCTGCCGCCGTCGTTCATCCGCGGCAGGCCGTATCGGCAGGCCAGGAATGCGCCGCGGACGTGCACTGCGATGACCGAATCAAAAACGTCTTCCGGATAGTCCGGCACCGGGGCCACGACGCCCGAGGTGCCAGCGTTACTGAAGAGAACGTCGATCTTGCCCCACGTGGCGACGGTTGCGTCGATGTAGGCTTTGGTATCTCCGATTTGGCTCACGTCGGCTGCGTGCGTTGCCACGTTCGGACTGGCAACCGTGCGCGCCGCGCGGTCGAGATCGCTCTCGCGCAGATCGACGAGCATCACCCGTGCACCCTCGCGCACGAACGTGTCCGCACTCGCCAGTCCAACGCTGCCGGCTCCCCCGGTGATGACACAGACTTTTCGTTCGAGCAGTCCCATGATTCGACCTCTTTGACGCCCTTCGCTCCACTGATGCTACTCGGGCTTGATGCCAATCGCCGGGATGACCTTGCCCCAGTATGCGATCTCATCGCTGATAAGCTTGGCAAACTGTGCCGGCGTGTCGCTTATGGGCGTCAAACCCTGGAGCTTCATCTTGGCCATCACATCGGGCTTCTTCAGTGCGTCGACGGTCACGGCGTTGAGCTTATCGATGATCGGGGTTGGCGTACCGGCCGGCGCGAGCAGTCCATTCCACCCGATGTTGATGACGCCGGGTATAGTCTCATTGATGGTTGGCAGATCGGGGTAGTCGGCTAGCCGCTTGGCCTCGGCGGCGGCAATCATGCGGATCGAACCGTTTGCAACGTGCGGCAGGACTGAAGGCAGCGTCCCGAACGCGACCTGAATGTTGCCGGCCACGAGGTCCTGCATGGTCGGGGCGCCGCCGCGATAGGGCACGTGCACCATGTCGATGCCGGTCTTCTGTTTCATGAGCTCGCCGCAGATGTGATGGCCGGAGCCCACGCCCGAGCTCCCGTAAGCGAGCTTGCCGGGATTGCGCTTGGCGTATTCGATCAGTTCGGGGACGGTTTTGACCGGCAGCGCGGAGTTGACCACGAGTACGAGGACGACATCGGACGCAATCGTGACAGGTGCAAATGCCTTTAGCGTGTCGAACGGGAAGCTCTTTTGCAGATACATGTTCATGGTCAGCGCGGCGTTGACCGAGAACAGCAGGGTGTAGCCATCGGGTCGCGCGCTGGCGACGGCGGCAGCGCCGGTGGTGCCGCCGGCACCGCCGCGGTTGTCGATAATAATATTCTGTCCGAGCGCCTGATTGAGTGGATCCTGCAGGATGCGGGCGGTCGCATCGGTCGATCCTCCGGGCGGAAAGCCGACGATCATCGTGATCGGCCGCGCCGGATAATCCTGTGCGCTGACCGGCACCGTCAAAGCGATCACGGCCAGCAGAGCCAGCCGATACGCGGCACACGCCGAAGTCCGCACCAGTATCACTCCGCCGCCGCCGCAAAACGCGGAGGCAGATCGGCGATGCTCGCAAGCCGCGGCAGGTTTTGCAGCGCGTCAAATAGCTCGGCCGCGCGTGCCTGATCGACGACGCCACCGGCGCACCCGGCAAATTTTTGCCACAGCACGTCGCGTTCGATGCCGCGCTTGAAATGACCGCGCGGCTCGCGGACCGGCTCTGATGCGAGGACGCGGCCATCCGCGAGCGTGAGCCGGACCCGGTCGAACGGCGAGCGCGTCGGCTCATCCGGATCCTTTTCGGTCAGAGGGTGAATCCGGACCTTGCTGAAGAAATCCTGGATGTCGCGCCGTGCGACGAACGCATCGCTCACCTCCTCGCCGCCACAGCGGCCCGCAAAAGCTCCCGCCGCCATCGCAAACTCGGCACTGAATTTCGCCTGCAGCGCGGTCTTGGGTTGGTGATTGCGCAGCACCTTGGCCGAATTCTCCGACACCTCGACGTCGACGTACGCGATATCGCGCGCGCTGATCTGGTTGGCAGCGCAGACGTCAACCATCGCATCCAGGATGCGGTGCGCGCCAAAGCACATTGGATAAAGCTTTACGTTGATCCCGAACTTTTCGATCAACCACCGTCGGCCGAGCTGCGCCGGGCGCGTGGTATCGACCGCGCCGCGCGGCGACACCGCCCGCAGAAAGCCGAGGTCGTGCTCGACCGCATCGATCGACGCCGTCATGCCGGCTTGCGCGAGGCGCACCGCGGCAAGGCCGGATTGGGCGGTACGTCCGAGGTGAAAGGGCTTGGTCATCGAACCGAAATTGGCGACCACGCCGCCAGCGAGCGACGCTGCGATCCCGACCGCGCGGCTTGCGTGCTCGGCATCGAGCCGGCGCAGCACCGCGGACGCGCCGGCGGCGGCGAGCGTCCCGTACATCGCGGACGGATGCCATCCTTTCTGGTGCAGCGAGTCCGGTTCGCGGTCGGCGAGCTCGGCCCAGATCTCGTAACCGGTCGCGTAGGCCGCGATCATCGCCTCGCCGTTGGCACCAACCTCCTGGGCTTCCGCCAGAATCGCCGGAACCAGCACGGCGCTCGGGTGGCCGTTGAGGCCGGTGTCGTCGTAGTCGAGTGCGTGAGCAGCGGTGCCGTAGATCAACGCGAGATCGGGGGCCGGCACCCTCGCGGCGCCAAAGTCGGCGAGGCGAGCAACCGGATCGGGCAGGCCGACGGATTTAGCGACCACGGCCACGACCGGTTCCGGCACGCCGGCGAGCATCACCCCAACGCAATCGGTAAACCCGCGGCAGACGGTGTCGATAGCGCCTGGCGGGACGCGCTCAAACCGCATGCTGGCGACGAATTCGCCGATCTCCCGGGTCAAACCCATTGCGGCCTCCCTGTTCCGTGGCGATGCCGTTGCCCAGCCCGCGTGGACGGTAACTTAGGCCATCCCATAGCGCGTGTCCCCCGTCGTGAAAGCGCGGGTGCCTCCAGCGAAATCGGATGGTCTCGCCAGCAACAATGAAATCGAACTTGTTATAATGGGGCTGCGCCGATCAACGTTCGTAAGGAACCCCGCCTTGACTGGACCGCTTCCTCTTTCCGGCCTCGTAGTCGTCGAAATCGGCACCAGCGTCGCCGCACCAACAGCGGCGCAGATCTTCGCTGAGCTCGGCGCCGACGTTTTCAAGGTCGAGAACCCCGCGGGCGGGGATGATGCGCGCTCGTGGGGGCCGCCATTCGTTGACGGTGTCGCGGCGATGTTCGTGGCGATCAACCGCAACAAGCGCTCGGTGGCGATCGATCTTAAGGACAGCGAGCAGCGCGATGCGTTGCGCCGCTTCATCCTCGCGCGCGCTGACATCGTGCTGCAAAACCTGCGCGCCGGCGTTGTTGAAAAATTTGGGCTCGATGGTCCAACCCTGACGGCGGCCAAGCCGGCGCTCATCTACTGCAATCTTTCGGCGTTCGGTGATGAGGGCCCGCGTGCCGGCAAGCCGGGGTACGATCCGCTGATCCAGGCGTTCGGCGGTCTCATGAGCGTAACCGGCGAGGACGGCCGCCCGCCGGTGCGCGTTGGGCCCGCAATCATCGATCAGGGCTCCGCCATGTGGATGGTGATCGGCGTCCTGTCGGCGCTTCACCAGCGCGCCGCGACCGGCAAAGGCGGCGTGATCGGGGCGTCTCTCTATGAAACTGCATTGTTCTGGATGGGCGTTCCGACCGCCAACTTCTTTGCCGGCAAAGAGGTGCCGCATCGGCTCGGGACCGAGAACGTCAGCCTTGCGCCCTACAAGGCCTACGAGGCGTCGGACGGCTGGGCGGTGATTTGTGCCGGCAACGATCACCAGTTCGCGCGCCTTGCCGCAGCGCTCGGCCATCCTGAATGGGCGAGCGACCCGAATTTCCGCAACAACGCCGATCGGGTGAAGAACCGCACGCGCATCAACGCGCTGATCGCCGGTGTGGTGAAGACCGCGACGCGCGATCACTGGCAAGCGGTGCTGGATGCCGCCGGCGTCCCGTGCGCTCCAATGCTCGCGCTCGACGAAGTGTTGGCACACCCGCAGAGCCACGCGGTCGGCATGCTGCAGGAGGCGCCCGATGGCGGAATTCCGCTGATGGGGATTCCGTTGCGCTTCGACGGTGAACGCCCGCCGTTTCGTGCGAGTGCGCCGCGCCTCGGCGAAGCGACGGCCGAGGTGCTGGGTAGTGTGCGCGGAAAGGCGGCGGAATGAGGCGCGCATCTGATTACGAAGGACGATGATCATGGATGATCGTACGAAGGGCGTCGATGTCGCGATGGTGCGGCTCGGCGAAGATTACGCGGAGATCCGCGCCGGTGTGCGCGCCATCTGCGCCAAATATCCTGGCGAGTACTGGCGCAAGCTTGAGAAGAACGACGAATATGCCGACGATTTCGTCAACGAGCTCTCGGCCGCAGGCTATCTCGGAGCGCTCATCCCCGAAGAGTACGGCGGCGCCGGGCTGCCGTTGCGCGCCGGATGCGTGATTCTAGAGGAGATTCACGCGAGCGGCTGCAGCGCGGCCGCGTGCCACGCGCAGATGTACATGATGGGGACGTTGCTGCGTCACGGCAGTGAGGAGCAGAAGCAGCGCTACCTTCCAGGGATCGCCAGCGGCGAAATTCGTTTTCAGGCGTTCGGCGTGACCGAACCGACCACCGGCTCCGACACGACGCAGCTCAAGACACGTGCCGTTCGGGTGGGCGACCATTATGTCGTCAACGGCCAGAAGCTGTGGACCTCGCGCGCGCACAAGTCCGATCTGATGCTGCTCTTGGTGCGCACGACGCCGGCCGAGGAGGTCAAGCGGCGCACGGAGGGCTTATCGTGCCTGCTAGTCGAGATGAAGGACGCGGTCGGCAAGGGCCTGACCATCCGGCGCGTCGACACCATGATCAACCATCAGACCAACGAGCTCTTCTTCGATGACCTGAAAGTGCCAGCCCAAAATCTGATTGGGGAGGAAGGGCAGGGCTTCCGCTATATTCTCGATGGCATGAACGCCGAGCGTATCCTCATCTCGGGCGAGATGCTCGGCGACGCGCGCTATTTCATCGCCCGCGCCTCCGCCTATGCGAGCGAGCGCGTGGTGTTCGGCCGTCCGATCGGCCAGAACCAGGGCATCCAGTTTCCGATCGCGCGCGCCTACGCGGAATGGAAGGCAGCCGATCTCGTTACGCGGTCGGCCGCAGCGCTGTTCGACGCCGGCCGGCCGTGCGGCGAGGAGGCCAATACCTCGAAGCTTTTGGCCTCGGAAGCGGCGTGGCACGCGGGCGAGGCCTGCATGCAGACCTTCGGTGGTTTCGCGGCTGCGCGCGAGTACGATATCGAACGCAAATGGCGCGAGGCGCGGCTCTATCAGATCGCGCCGATTTCAACCAATCTGATCCTGGCTTATATCGGACAGCACGTACTTGGGATGCCGCGGAGTTATTGAAACCGGAAGGACGCAGCAATGGGCTACTTGTTGAACGGTCAGTGGGTCGAGGGCAATCCGCAGGAGGAGTTCGGCAAGAGCGGCACGTTCGAGCGCATCGACAGCCGTTTTCGCGATCGCATTACCGCCGATGGTTCGTCCGGCTTTGAAGCTGAACCCGGGCGCTACCATCTCTATGTGGCGCACAATTGTCCGTGGGCGCACCGGACCATGATCTATCGGGTGCTCAAGAGGCTTGAAGGAGCGATCACGATCTCGCACGCGATTCCCGGGTTGCGTGAGCAGGGCTGGGCCTACGAAGCCAATCCGAAATTTCCCGATTGCCTGCCTGACACCGTCAACGGCTTTCGCTATCTGCATCAGGCCTATACGGCGTCGAACCCGAACTACTCCGGCAAGGTCACCGTCCCGACGCTGTGGGACAAAAAGACGCGTCGGATCGTAAACAATGAATCCTCCGAGATCATCCGCATGCTCAACAGCGAGTTTCGCGGGATCGCGGGCGATGACACGGACTACTATCCGCCCGAGCTTCGCGCCGAGGTCGATCGCGTCAACGCGATCGTCTACGCCAACGTAAATAACGGGGTCTATCGCTGCGGCTTTGCCAAGTCGCAGGCGGCCTACGATCTGGCCTTCGACAACCTGTTCGCCGCGCTGGACGAGCTCGAATCCCGTCTGGCGCGCCAGCGCTCCCTCGTCGGTGACCGCATCACGGAGGCCGACTGGCGGCTTTTGCCCACCCTGTTGCGGTTCGACGTTGTCTATTTTTCGCTGTTCAAGTGCAACCGGCAGCGGATCGCCGATTTCCCCAATCTCAACCGCTACATGCACATGCTCCTGGGCATTCCCGGCGTGGCCGGAACGGTCAACGCCCGCTACTACGTGCTCGGCTATTATTCGAATACCAATGTCAATCCGACCGGAATCATTCCACGCGGCACCCCGGTGGATTTTGCGCGGGCCGAACGCCGCACCGCAGCCTGAAAATTCACCCTGCGGCGCACCGCAGTCTGACTATTCGTTCATCTCGCAACGCAACAGGAATTTCTTGCCTGTTGTGCTTGTTGGCCGACATTAAAAATTGCTAAGAGCATCGGCCACCCGTAGGTCTGACTCCCACATTTCGTTCCCGAATGGCGGGGTATAGTCAGCCCTAGACGCCTGAATCCGTGATGGAATCCGGGCCGATCAGCCATCGGCCCGCGGTCACACGGTCCGCCCGAAGAACCGCGACTATCATGCTCGACAAACCCGCTACCCGACCGCAGATGACGCGTATGGAACTTGCCAAGTTCGTGCTTGGGCGTTCCTTTTACTTGATGGTGGCGCTGCTGCTCATCGAATCGGCGCTCACCGCGGCGACCACCTACTTGATCATCAAGGCTGGTCGCGATGTCGCCAACGACGACTTTCTGACCACCGATCTGATCTGGATCCTGTTGGCCCAGGGTGGCGCTTATGCGGTCGGTGCGGTCAGCTGGATCTTTGCGGAACGGGCCGGGTTCGGCGCCTTCGGCCGCTACATGCAGCGTTTCGCGCGTGACAACCGGCACGAGACCAAACTGCTGAATGAAAAGGGCACGCGCGAGCTGGTCGAGCCGTTCCTTACCGGGGAGACCTTCCACATCTTCTTTCAACTGGTTTACGAACTCGAAGCCGATCTCAAGCTGTTCTTCCACCTGATCCTCAATATCGCGGTGATCGGCAGCGAGATCGACACCAGCTTCCCGGTCGCCTATGGGATCATTTTCGTTGTGCTGATCGGCCTCCAAATGCTTGCGCGCAAGCCGGTGGCGCGTGCCAATCTCGAAAATCAGCGCATGACCAACCGCATGACCGCGCAGGGGTACACGGCTTGGGACAATGTCTTTGCCGGTAACCGCTACAATCTGCGGCTCTGGCTCGCAGGCTTCAAGGTCAGGTTGCGCGACGCCTTGCGCGCCCAGATCAAAGCCATCATGACCCGTGAAACCGTCAGCACGGTAAGCGGAATCTTCGCTCTGATTGTGATCTTCACCGTCATGGTGAAGGTTTCGATTCAAAACGCCGGTGACACTGA
>DATIPA010000111.1:0-29771 GCA_035472475.1 Xanthobacteraceae bacterium
AGCGAGATCTCGCGGCGCGCGTTGATCGCGTCAAACAGATTGCGGACCGAGGTTTCGCCGAACCCTTCGTAATCCTCGAGCTTGATCTTCTGGTTGCGCGCCTCGAGCGTGAAGATGTCGGCCGGCTCCTTGACCCAGCCCTCCTCGTAGAACAGCGCGATCTGCTTTTCGCCCAGCCCCTCGATGTCGAACGCGCGCCGCGACACAAAATGCCGCAGATGTTCCATCCGCTGATAGGGGCACGCAAACTCGCCGGTGCAGCGGATGACCGCGCTTTCCTCCCCGGTCGCGGTAGTCTCACGGACGACCGGCGTGTGCAGCGGGCACGGGCATTTGGTCGGAAACCGATAAGGCTTCGCCCCTGCGGGCCGTTTCTCCAGAATAACGCCGAGGACCTGGGGAATGACGTCACCGGCGCGCTGGACCTCGACGGTGTCGCCGATGCGCACGTCGAGGCGCACGATCTCGTCGGCATTGTGCAAGGTTGCATTCTGCACCACCACGCCGCCGACCGTCACCGGCTCGAGCTTCGCGACTGGCGTGAGCGCGCCGGTGCGGCCGACCTGAATGTCGATGTCGCGCACGACGGTGGTCGCGCGCTGGGCCGGGAACTTATGCGCGACCGCCCAGCGCGGGGTGCGCGACACGTATCCCAGCCGCTCCTGCCAGTCGAGCCGATCGACCTTGTAGACGACGCCGTCGATATCGTAATCGAGCGTGCCGCGCGCGAGCTCGATCTCGCGGTGGAACGCCAGCAGCTCTTCGATTGAATTGCAGCGCTTCATCAGCGGATTGGTCGCAAAGCCGCAGCGCGCGAACCAGTCCAGCATGCCGTGCTGGGTCGAGGCCGGCAGTTCGCTCATCTCGCCCCACGCGTAGGCGAAGAAGCCGAGCGGACGCGACGCGGTGATGCTGGCATCGATCTGGCGCAACGAGCCGGCGGCAGTGTTGCGCGGATTGACGTAGAGCGGCTTGCCTTCGGCCTCCTGACGCTCGTTGAGCTTGAGGAACGCCGACTTGGTCATATAGACCTCGCCGCGAATGTCGCACAGCGGCGGCACGCGCTTCCCGCGCAGCTCCTTGGGGATGTCCCTCAGCGTTTTCACGTTGGCGGTGACGTCTTCGCCCTCAATGCCGTCGCCACGGGTCGCACCGCTGATGAGCCGGCCATCTTCATAACGCAGCGATAGCGACAGGCCGTCGATCTTCGGCTCGGCCGTGAACGCTAGCGGCTCGTCGGCCGAAAGGCGCAGGAAGCGGCGGATGCGATCGACAAAATCGGCCACGTCCTCGTCACCGAACGCGTTGTCGAGCGACAGCATCGGCACCGCATGGCGCAGCTTGGCGAATCCGCGCGCCGGCTTGGCGCCCACGCGGCGCGACGGCGAGTCGGCGAGCACCAGCTCCGGAAAGCGCGCCTCAAGCGTGGCGTTGCGGCGGCGCAGCGCGTCGTAATCCGCATCCGAAATCGTCGGCGCGTCATTTTGATAGTAGCGCTCGTCATGCGCCGCGATCTCGCGCGCGAGACGCTTGAGCTCAGCCCTGGCCTGGGCCTGGGTGAGATCCGATGGCGGAATGGTCGACGCGTTTCTGCTCTTGCTCTTGTTCTTGCTCATCAGCAACAAACTCGCCACATCGCCAGGCCGCGGCGGATGTTCCGGTTCACTAACTCGCCGCGCGCATCAGCCGTTCGGCGGCGGCGCGCGCTTCGGCGGTAATCTCGGCGCCCGCGAGCATGCGGGCGATCTCTTCGCGCCGACGTTCGGACGGAAGCTCGCTCACGCGCGTCGCCACCCGCTTACCTTTGTCGAGCGCATCCTTGGTGATCAGATAGTGATGCTGGGCGCGGGCAGCGACCTGTGGCGCGTGAGTGACTGCCAGGGCCTGCACGCGCTCGCCGAGGCGTGCCAGCCGCAGGCCGATGGCATCCGCAACCGCGCCGCCGACCCCGGTATCGATTTCGTCAAACACCAGGGTCGGGGCGGAGCCGCGGCCGGCGAGCACGACCTTGAGCGCCAGCAGAAAGCGCGCGAGTTCGCCGCCGGAGGCAATTTTCATCAGCGGGCCCGGACGGGTGCCGGGATTGGTCTGCACCCAGAACTCGATGCGGTCGATGCCGGCCGGCCCCGGCTCGACGGTTTCGATATTGACGGAAAAGCGCGCCCGTTCGAGCCGCAGCGGAACCAGCTCGGCGTTCACTGCCTTGTCGAGCCGCGTTGCCACCTTCCGGCGCGCCTGCGCGAGCATCGCCGCGGCTGCGGCAAAGCGCGCGTCGGCCTCGCGCGCGGCCTCGATCAGCTGCGCGAGACGTGCCGCGCCGGCATCGATCAAGTCCAGATCGCCGGCATAGCGCGCGCCCAGCGCCGCGAGATCATCGACCGGTTTGTTGTATTTGCGGCCGGCCGCGCGCAGGGCGAACAACCGCTCCTCGATGCGCTCGAGCTCGGCCGGATCGTGGTCGGCTGCTGCGAGCGCGCGCTCGAGATCGGTCCGTGCCTCGTCGAGGGCGGTGAGCGCTACGTCGAAGGCCTTCACTGCCGGCGCGATCAAAGCCGGCGCCTGCCCCTGCCGGCGCTCCAGCCTGCGCACGGCGGCCGCCAACGCCGGGATCGGCGAGGCGGAGCCCGCAACAGCATCCAGTGCGTCGCGCAGATCGGCCGCGACCTTCTCGCCCTGCATCATCACGGTCCGCCGTTCGGCGAGCGCAGTCGCCTCGCCCGCTTCGGGCGCGAGCTTGGCGAGCTCGGCCACCGCGTGGCGCAGGAACTCGGCCTCGCGCTGCGCGCGCTCGACCTCGCGCTGATGCGCGGCGACAGCGGCCTCGGTCTGCCGTCGTGCCTGCCACAGCCGGCCGACCTCCGCGACCTGTTCGTCGAGGCCGCCGAACGCGTCGAGCAGCGCACGGTGGGTTGCGGCGTCCACCAGCGCGCGCTCGTCATGCTGGCCGTGAATCTCGACGAGCGCGCCGCCGAGACTGCGCAGCACCTGCACACCGACCGGCTGGTCGTTGACGAAGGCGCGGGTGCGGCCGTCGGCGAGCTGCACGCGGCGCATGATGAGCTGGTCCTCGGGGGGAAGCTCGTTGGCGGCGAGCAACGCACGCGCCGGATGATCGGCCGGAACGTCGAACGCGGCGGTGACCTGGCCCTGCTCGGCACCGGCGCGCACCAGATTGGCGTCGCCGCGGGCACCGAGCGCCAGCGCGAACGCATCGAGCAGGATCGACTTGCCGGCGCCGGTTTCGCCGGTGAGCACCGACAGGCCGGTGGCAAAATCGATATCAAGGCGATCGATCAGGACGATGTCACGGATCGAGAGCCGGGTCAGCATCGGGCGTCCTCGCAGTTGTCGCGAAGCCAACCCGTTTTAGAGGAGTTCCGGATTCGCACAACTGCCGGCCCACGACATCCGGCGTCGAGCCGCGGAAGCGGCAGGGTCAGCTACGGGTCAGACCACCGAGCCCGACTTTTTTGAACGCCTGGCTGATCCAGGAGTCTTCTTTTTGCTTCGGCTCGACCCCGCCGTTTTTCACCAGGTCGTACGCCTGCTGGTACCACTTGCTGTCGGGGAAATTATGCCCAAGCACCGCGGCCGCCGTCTGCGCCTCCTGGACGATGCCGAGCGTCATGTAGCACTCGGTGAGACGCAGCAGGGCTTCCTCGACGTGGCGCGTGGTCTGATATTGCGTGACCACCACCTTGAAGCGGTTGATGGCGCCGATGAAGTTCTTTTTTTGCATATTGTAGCGCCCGATCTCCATTTCCTTGGCGGCGAGTTGGTCGCGCGCCATCTCGATCTTGCGCCGCGCCGAATTGGCATATTCGCTGGTCGGGTATTTGCGGTTGACCTCGTCGAGTGCCGCAATAGCCTTTTCGGTGGTCCCCTGGTCGCGACTGACGTCGGGAATCCGATCGTAATAGGACGAGCCGATCAGATACTGCGCGTAGGGTGCTTCCGGCGTGCCGGGATGCAGACTGATGTAGCGCTTGGCGGTCGCGATGCAGTCGTCGTACTGCCGGCCTTCGTAGTAGGCATAGGCCGACATGATCAGCGACTTGCGCGCCCAATCCGAATACGGATGCTGGCGGTCGACCTCGTCGAACTTCTTCGCCGCTTCCTTGTAGTCCTTCTTTTCGTTCAGCAGGAAGACGCCTTGGTTGTAGAGCTGGTCGGCCGGTTCGTCGGGGGGCGTTTCCTCCTTGGCGAACAGGCTGAAATCGCTGCACGCGCCGAGGAATGCCAGCGCCAGCACCAAAACGAGCCCGCGCGCGAGCGCGCGCACGCCTGACCAGGCTTCACTTCGTGACAACCCCGACCCCATCCAGCCCCTGCGCCCCCGCGGCTGCATCTACCCACCAAGGGCTTGAGAAATAGGCGCACATTCGGCCCGGAATGTGGCGGGGCGCATAGCTGGAGAGCTTGGCGATGATGCCCTTTCGGCCCCATCCGGAGGACCGAAGGACGGCTTTAGGACACGTCAGGGCCGTAGGCCGGGGCAAGCGACGTTACGCCGGCGTGTCCACGCACCCGCCGTGGCGGTGCGGTCGGCGCCGCTTCGACCATGGTCCAGGCCGTCGGATCGGCCATCAGCGCCGAGACCACGGCGTGATTGAGCGTGTGGCCGCCGCACACGGAGCGATAGGTGGCAAGCAACGGCATGCCGGCGAGCGCGAGATCGCCGAGTGCGTCGAGCGTCTTGTGGCGCACGAACTCATCCGGATAGCGCAGTCCGTCGGCGTTAAGCACCCGGGTTTCGCTCACCACCAGCGTATTGTCGAAGCTCGCCCCGAGCGCATAACCCTGGTTCCAAAGCTTGGCGACGTCGCGCATGAACCCGAAGGTACGCGCGCGCGCGAGCTCGCGCCGGAACGCGTCCGGCGTCACGTCGACGACGCAGCGCTGGTGGCCGATTGACGGATGATCGAATGAAATCTCCACGTCGAGCCGCAGCCCGCTGCCATTGGGAACGAGTTCACCGCGCGCCTTATCGCGCGTGACCCGGATCGGCTTGAGCACCTTCAGGTAGCGTCGCCGCGCGTCGAGCGCGCGCACACCGGCGTGGTCGATAGCGGCAACGAACGCTTCGGCGCTGCCGTCCATGATCGGCACCTCGGGGCCATCGACCTCGACGACCGCGTTGTCCACACCAAGGCCAGCGAGAGCGGCCAGCACGTGCTCGGCGGTCGCGCACAGCGGACCGTCGTCATCTCCGAGCACGGTGGCAAATTCGGTTGCGGTCACTGCGCGCACGTCGGCGCGGATCTCGCAATCAGAGCGGCCCGGCAACCCGGTGCGCAGAAAAACGATGCCGGTGCCGGCGTCGGCTGGATGAAGTGTGAGACTGACAGGAGATCCGGAGTGAACGCCTATTCCGGAAATGGACGCTTCGTTGCAAAGCGTGGTCTGTTTGCCCGCCTTCATGCCCCTACCCCCGTTGAAACCTCGCGCCCGCAGCAACCAAGTTCAGGTCTGACAGCAGTCGTGAGATTTGCCCCTAGATCTCGCCCGATGGCATCCGTCGCCATTTCGCCACTTTCCCGAGTGCCACCCAGACACCCGGCAAGCTCTTCCCCAAGCGAAAAGCCCGTTAGCGACGCGAACCTTAACCGTACCGTCGCACTGCACCAACTCACGCTTTTTTACCGACTGTTACCTTGAAGAAGTCTTATTTCAAACCGGATGTGGCCTTGCGACCGGCACATCGATGAAAACGAATCGGCGTCCGGCCCCATTGGAGACACGGCGCCGCCCAATCGGTGACAACTATGTCATTGTAATTATTAGGCTTATCTGTTGGTGCGGGGACACCGTCACACCGCTTGAGGGCCAAAAGTCCGCGCCGCCAAAGCCCGCAAAAGGGGGTCATGGATCTACGCGCGCGACCCGTGAACGCATCAAACAATGTATCATTCACGCAATAAAGAAGCGCCGCAGGCGGGGTTTTGACCCGCGCTGCGGCGCAACAAGCGGCCCTTGATTCGCTTTGCTAATTCGCCTGGCGGCGAAGGAACGCCGGGATGTCGAGCTGGTCGTCGACGCCCCCGCCATGCGATGGCGCCGGTCGATCGAGATCGAGCCCGAGCGACGGCGATTGCTGCGGGCGCTTGGCAAACTCCGATACCGGCTCCTGCGCCAGCGCTTCGGGCAAGCGCGCAACTGGGCGCGGCCGCTCGGGCATCTGCATCGGGCGCGGCGCCGGCTGCGGATGATACGTTTCCTCCTCGCTCTCCTTGCGGCCAAGTCCCACAGAGGCAAGCCGCTGTAGCAGCGACATGCGTGGCTTCTCCATCGGATCCTCGACCGGCTCGATGCGCTCGCGCGCACGCAATTGGTTCTGCGCCGGCACCGGCAGCTCGTCGATCCTCGGCATCCGCGGGCGCGACTGCGGGCGCTCCGGCTGCGGCGGAATGAAGCTCTTGGGCGGCGGGGGCGGTTCCAGCGCTGCCTCCTGCGCGGCCGTTTCCACAAACAGGGACGGCTTCGGCGGGATCGGCCGGATGGTCAGATCGTCGGCGCCTCCACGCGGAAGCACGGCGGCCGCGACCGCGGCCGCGGCCTGCGCCTGGATCGATGCCGCTGACGGCCGCTGCGGTTGCGGCGGCGGCGCCGGCGGAACCGGAGCATGCGCGGTGGGGCGGACCTCGTGGCGTTCGTGCGCGCGCGGCGGCGGCTCGGCGCGCATGCGCGGCGGCGGCGCTTCGGTGACGCGCGCTTCCTGCGGCGTCGCCGAGCGCGGCGCAACCGCCGCATCGACGCCGGTCGCAACCACCGACACGCGAATGATGCCCTCGAGGCTCTGATCGAAGGTAGCGCCCACGATGATGTTCGCTTCCTGATCGACCTCCTCGCGGATGCGGGTCGCGGCCTCGTCGACCTCGTAGAGCGTGAGGTCATTGCCGCCGGTGATCGAGATCAACAGGCCCTTGGCGCCGCGCATCGAACATCGTCGATCAGCGGGTTCGAGATCGCCGCCTCGGCGGCTCGCAGCGAGCGCTTCTCGCCGGAGGCCTCGCCGGTGCCCATCATGGCCTTGCCCATCTCGCGCATGACCGCGCGTACGTCGGCGAAGTCGAGGTTGATCAGGCCCTCCTTCACCATCAGGTCGGTGATGCAAGCAACGCCCGAGGAGAGCACCTGGTCCGCCATCGCGAAGGCGTCGGCGAAGGTGGTCTTTTCATTCGCGACCCGGAACAGGTTCTGGTTCGGGATGATGATCAGGGTATCGACGCCCTTCTGCAGCTCCGAAATGCCCGTTTCGGCAACCCGCATGCGGCGCTGGCCTTCGAAATGGAACGGCTTGGTCACCACCCCGACGGTGAGGATGCCGAGGTCGCGCGCGGCCTTGGCGACCACCGGCGCTGCGCCGGTGCCGGTGCCGCCGCCCATGCCCGCGGTGACAAACACCATGTGGGCGCCGGTCAGGTGATCGCGGATCTCGTCAATGACTTCCTCGGCGGCGGAGCGGCCGACCTCGGGTTGCGACCCAGCGCCGAGGCCTTCGGTGGCGGTCACGCCCATCTGGATGATGCGTTCGGCCTTCGACAAGGTCAGCGCCTGGGCGTCGGTATTGGCGACGACGAAATCGACGCCCAGGAGCCCGGCGGTGATCATGTTGTTGACGGCGTTGCCACCGGCACCGCCGACTCCGAACACGGTGATCCGCGGCTTCAACTCCCTGATGTCGGGAATTTTTAGATTGATGCTCATGGGTGCCTCTTGTTGGGGCGGAGCGAGCCGCCGGTTGCCGCCGGTCCGCCACCGGCGCTGTTAATTTCCTGATAGGTGATCGGTCGCGTGCCGCACACACGACCGGCCTGCGTTTGTATCTGTCCGCGAGTTGTGCCCCGCATCAGAAACTTTCCCGCAACCATCGTCCGACGCGGGCGACGTAGCCGCCCGTCTCGGCTCGGTATTGCCGCGTGTGCCGCGGCTCGAAGTGTTCGAGGTGCGCCGCCTGGGGATAGACCAGAAGCCCGGCCAGGGCGGCAAACGCCGGTCCCTTGGCGCCATCGGGCAGGCCCGCAATGCCAAGCGGACGCCCGAGCGCAACCGGGCGGCCAAGAATGCGGCCGGCGAGGTCAGCCAAACCGGTGAGCAGGCTGCCGCCGCCGGTGAGAATGACGCGCCCACGCGGCTCCGCCGCGAGCGGCGAGGTCATCAGGCGGTCGCGCACCATTTCGAGAACTTCCTCAATCCGAGGTCCGATGATCTGGGTCAGCGTGCCGCGCGAGACGGCAGCGGGGGCGTCCTCGCCCCGCACCTCGGGCAGCGCGATCAGGTCGCGATCGTTGGCGCCGCCGGGAAGCACATTGCCGTAGAGCGTCTTGAGCCGTTCGGCGCTCTGCAGACCGATCGAAAGCCCGCGCGCCAAGTCCATCGTCACGTGATTGCCGCCAAGCGCAAAACCATCGGCATGCACGAAGCGGCCGTTGCCGAAAACAGAAAGTGTCGTGGTGCCGGCGCCGAAATCGATCACTGCCGCGCCGACATCGGCCTCATCGTCGGCGAGCGTGGAGAGCCCGGACGCATAGGCGCCCGCCACCATGGCCTCGACGTCGAGGTGGCAGCGTTCGATGACCAGCATCAGGTTGCGGCAGGCGCCGAGATCGGCGGTCGCAAGATGCATGTCGAGACCGAAGCGGCGGGCCAACATCCCGCGCGGCTCGCGCACCCCTTGGGTGCCGTCGAGTGAAAACCCGATCGGCAGCGCGTGCAACAAGACACGGCCCTGCCGGGCCGAGCTGCGATGACCGGCCGCGAGCGCGCGGGCAATGTCGTTGTCGCTGACGCTCCCTTGGATGTCGACTTGAGCAGCGAGTCGCTCGCTGCTGATTCGCCCGGCCGAGATCGACGCCACGATGGCGTCGACCTGGACCTTGGCCGAGCGCTCGGCCAGGTCGACGGCGTTGCGCACCGCCGCCTCGGCAGCGACCAGATCGACCACCGCCCCGCCCTTGATCCCGTGCGAGATCGTGTGGCTGAAGCCGAGCACCTCGATCGAATGACTGCGTCGGCGCAACGCTTCACCCTGCGCGTTGGGACGCAGCTTCGCGATCAGGCAGGCGATCTTGCTGGTGCCGATGTCGAGCGCGACGACCAGCGCGGAGCGCCGCGGCGACACCGGTTTCATCTTCGGGGTGAGGCCGTAGTTGAGCGTGCTCATGCGGCGCCTCCCTTGCGGGCCTTCGCCCGTTCCTTGAAGGCGGCGTCACGCGCCTGTGCCGCGGCCTCGGAGAGCCGCACGGTGACACGATCAGGCAGCCGCACGTCGATAGCGGCGATGTCGCGCGTCATGAGTTTCTTGTCGTGATCAAGCGCGACGAGTTCGGCCAACGCGCCCTCGGTGTCCTGCTCGGGCAGGCGGATGTCGATGCCGTTCTTGAGACGCAGGTTCCAGCGCCGCTCCGCGATCAGGATCGAGGCCAGCACGTTGTCGCGAACGTCGGGGAAGCGCGCGAGCAACGCCAGAAACTCCTTGGCGCGCGTCTCGGCCCCGCGCCCGACCACAAGCGGCAACGGAATGTAGGGCCGCGACACGAACGGCTCGAGCACCGTGCCGTCAGCCCCGATCACACTGATGCGGCCGTCCTTCTGCCAGAGCGCGAACGCCTCACGCTCGGTCAGTGTGATCTGCAGGCGATCGGGATAAAGTTTCTGGATCGTCGCATCGGCGATCCAGGGATCGGCGAGCAGACGTGCCCGCGCGTCGGCGACATCGAAGAACAGCAGCGCGGTGTTGCCGGTCACACCGGCGCGCGCGAGGATTTCCTCGCGGTTGAGATGTTTGTTCCCGGTCAACGCGACACCTGTGACGCGGAAGCCGACGGCATTGCCGGCCACGTCCTGAATGTCGTGGAGAGCGGCTTCGACCGCTTCCACGTGATCGCCTTTGACGACCCCATAGGTCGCAGCGGCCGCGACCAGAATGATGGACGCCGCGATGCCCCCGCCGCGCGTCAGCCGCAGGCGTTCGACCAGCGGCGCGTAACGCGCGATGAAGCGCTCAAGACGGCCGCTCGCTCGCGGCCGCACCGGCACCAACGCGCGGCTCGTCGGCCGGCGCGACGTGCGCCGGCGCTCGGCCGGGTTAACGGCCGGCTCTGCGCGGTTCAGCGGTTGAGCGACGCGTCCTCGACCATCCATCGCACCAGCTCTTCAAACGTAATGCCCGCATAGGCTGCGAGCTCGGGCACCAGTGACGTTTCGGTCATGCCTGGTTGCGTGTTGACTTCGAGGCAGTAGAGCCCCGCCGTCCCCGCACGTTCGTCATAGCGGAAATCCGCTCGACTAACGCCCCTACATCCGAGCGCCTGGTGCGCCTGAAGAGCCAAACTTCTAACTTCCTGGTAAACATTTGGTTTAAGAGGTGCCGGAAGAAGGTGTTTGGAGCCTCCGGGAGCGTATTTGGCTTCAAAATCGTAGAAACTTACCGTCGGTACAATCTCGATGACATCGAGCGCGCGATCGCCCATCACGGCGCAGGTCAGCTCAAGCCCGGGGATGTAGGTCTCGCACAACACGTTGTCGCCGAACGACCAATCCTCCCGGGTGAGCTCCTGGGGCGGATGCGCATGCTCCTTGGTGACGATGAAGACTCCAACGCTCGACCCCTCGGCGATCGGCTTGATCACGTAAGGACGCTCGAGCGGATGGGCCTTGGCGGCGGCGAATCGCGACACCACGCACCCGTGCGGAACCGGAACCCCGGCCGCACTGAGGGCGGTCTTGGCGTGATCCTTTTCCATGGCGAGCGCGGAGGCGAGCACGCCGGAGTGGCTGTAGGGAATTTGCATGATCTCCAGGATGCCCTGGATCGTACCGTCCTCGCCCGGCCGGCCGTGCAGCACGTTGAGCACGACGTCCGGCGCCGTGGCTGCGAGAACCGAGGCGACATTGCGCCCGACGTCGATGCGTGACACCCGAAAGCCCTGACGCTCCAACGCGTCGGCGCAGGCCTTGCCGGAGCGCAGACTGATCTCGCGTTCGGCCGACCAGCCCCCCATCAGCACGGCCACGTGTTTCACGCACCCACTCCTTCCCGTCCGATTCGCTTGATCTCCCACTCAAGGGTGACGCCGGAATTTTCCAAAACACGGCGCCGCACTGTCTCGCCCAGGGTCTCGATGTCGGCTGCCGTTGCACCGCCGAGGTTGATCAGAAAGTTGGTGTGCATGGTCGACACCTGCGCGCCTCCGATTTGAAGGCCGCGACAGCCGGCAGCGTCGATCAATTGCCAGGCCTTGTGGCCGGGCGGATTCTTGAAGGTCGATCCGCCGGTGCGGCTCTTGATCGGCTGTGTTGCCTCGCGCGACTCAGTGATCTTGTCCATCTCCTGCGCGATCGCCGCCGAATCTCCGGGCGCGCCCTGGAACAGCGCTTGTGTGAAAATGACGTCCTCGGGCGCGCCGCAGTGCCGGTAGCTATAGTGCAGGTCGGCGTTCGACCACACGCGCACGCGGCCTGCGCGATCAACTCCGCGCGCTTCGATCAACACGTCCTTGGTCTCGCGTCCGTAGGCACCGCCGTTCATGCGCAGCGCACCGCCGACGGCGCCCGGAATGCCGCGATAGAACGCGAGCCCGGCGATCCCGGCCTCCTGCGCGGCGCGCGCGACCCGCACATCCGGCACGGCCGCGCTTGCGCGAACGCGCGCATTAGGCTCGACCGCGACGGTGCCAAACCCGCGTCCAAGCCGAATCACCACACCCGGAATGCCCCCGTCCCGCACGATCAAATTGGAGCCGAGGCCGACCGTGGTGACATCGATGTCGGCGGGCAGCCTCGCCAGAAAATGCGCCAGAACGTCCTCGTCCTCGGGCATGAACAGGAGCTGCGCCGGTCCGCCGACCCGGAACCAGGTCAGCTCGGCGAGCGGCTGATTCGCCAGCAGGCGCCCGCGCAGATCGGGCATCACGGCCTTCAGCTGCGGGATGAGATCGGCGAACATCAGGGCAGCCAGCGCGGACAGTCGCTCATGCGGCCGCCCCGGCTAGTTCGCCGGGCAGCGCGTAGGCCCATTGCGTGATCGAACCGGCACCAAGGCACACCACATGGTCGCCCGGCCGCGCGAGTGCCCGCACCACGCCTGCGAGCTGGTCCGGGCCGTCGAGTGCAATGACCTGTCGATGCCCGTGGGCGCGCAGCCCGGCCACGAAATGATCGCGGTCGACGCCGGCGATCGGTGCTTCGCCCGCCGGATAGACGTGCGCGACAATGACGGCGTCGGCGTCGTTGAAGCAGGTGCAGAACTGCTCGAACAGCGATTGCAGGCGCGTGTAACGATGCGGTTGCACGACCGCGATCACCTGCCCGTTCGTGGACTCGCGTGCGGCCTTGAGAACGGCGGCGATCTCCACCGGGTGATGGCCGTAGTCATCGATCACGGCAACGCCATTCCACGTGCCGGTGCGGGTGAAGCGGCGCTTGACGCCGGCAAAACCCTCAAGTGCCGCGCGGATGCGTGCGTCCGAAACTCCGAGTTCACGCGCCACCGCGACAGCGGCGGTGGCGTTGAGGGCGTTGTGGCGGCCCGGCATCGGCAAGCTCAGGCCGCCCACCCGGTGCGTCTCGGTGCCGGCGCGGTCGCGAAACAGCACGCCGAAGCGCGAGCGCCCGTCGGCGTGGTCGAGATCGATCAGGCGCACATCGGCCTGCGGGTTTTCCCCGTAGGTGATGACGCGGCGGTCTTCGAGCCGTCCGACCATCGCCTGCACCACCGGATGATCGGTGCACATCACCGCGAACCCGTAGAACGGCACGTTTTCGACGAACGCCTTGAACGCGTCCTGCACGGCCTCGAAGGTCTTGAAGTGATCGAGGTGCTCGGGATCGATGTTGGTCACGATCGCGATGTCGGCCGGCAGCTTGAGGAAGGTGCCGTCGGACTCGTCGGCCTCGACCACCATCCATTCCCCGGCACCGAGCCGCGCGTTGGTTCCGTAGGCGTTGATGATCCCGCCGTTGATCACGGTCGGATCGAACTGACCGGCTTCCAGCAGGCCGGCAACGAGCGAGGTCGTGGTGGTCTTGCCGTGGGTTCCGGCGATGGCGATGCAGCGCTTGAGTCGCATCAGCTCGGCCAGCATTTCGGCGCGACGCACGACCGGCCGGCGGCTCGCGCGCGCGGCGACCAGCTCGGGATTGTCGCGCCGGATGGCGGAGGACACGACCACCACCTCGGCGCCGTCGAGATTCTCGGCCTTGTGCCCGATCGCGATCGCGATGCCCTTGTCGCGCAGCCGCTTCACATTGGCGCTGTCGGCGACGTCCGATCCCTGCACGGTGTAGCCCAGGTTCGCCAAAACCTCAGCGATCCCGCTCATGCCAATGCCGCCGATGCCGACGAAGTGGATCGGACCGATATGCTGCGGCAGTTTCATCGGTTGGAAACCCCCGTGTTCGCTGAAGAAAGCCCTGCCACCCTTTGCACCAGATCCGCAAGCCGGTCGGCGGCATCGAGCGCACCACAGCCGCGCGCGGCCGCGGCCATGGCAACGAGCCGCTGCGGCGTGCTGGCGAGCGCGGCGATCTCCGCCGCGAGCCGCTCCGGCGTAAATCCGTCCTGCTCGATGCGGATGGCGCCGCCGGCCGCTTCCAGCACCTTGGCATTGGCGCGCTGGTCCTGATCGAGGGCATGCGGCAATGGCACCAAGATGGCGGGTCGGCCGACTGCGGCAAGTTCCGCCACCGTGGATGCTCCGGATCGGGATACCACCAGGTGGCTCGCCGCCATGCGGGCCGGCAGGCCCGGAAAGAACGGCGCGACGCTCGCCTGCACGCCGAGCCGCCCGTAGGCGCCCTCGACCCGCGCAATGTCCTCGTCGCGCGCCTGCTGCACGATCATCAGGCGGCCGCGCACATCGTCTGGGACAAGCGCGATCGCCGCCGGCACGATGTCGGCCATGATGCGGGCCCCCTGGCTGCCGCCAAACACCAGCAGGCGCAGCGTGTCGGCAGGCGCTGTGTAGGAGACATCGGCGGCCGCGATCACCGCCTCGCGCACCGGGTTGCCGGTGTGGGTCGCTTTGGCGAGCAGGTGGCGCTCGCGATCGAGCGCACCGGGAAAGCTCGTGGCAATCGCCCGCACGAACGGCGCCAACAGCCGGTTGGCGCGGCCCATCACGCCGTTCTGCTCGTGGATCACGGTCGGAATGCCGCGCAGCGCCGCGGCGGTCAGCGTCGGAATCGTCGGATAGCCGCCGAACCCGACGACGGCCGCTGGCCGCAGTTGCCCGAACAGGCGAAACGCCACCGCGGTGCCGTTCCCAAGCGCCGCGAGCGTCCGTGCCAGCGCGATCGGGTTGCCGCCGTGCACGGTTGCGCTCGGGATGATGTGGGTTGTGCGCGCCGGGAAGTCACCGCCATAGCGGGTTGCGCGCGCGTCGGTCGCAAGATCTACGACAATTCCGCGCCGTGCGAGCGCCGCGCTGAGCGCCTGCGCGGGAAACAGATGGCCGCCCGTGCCGCCGGCGGCGACGACGACCAGCGCATCACTCAAGCGGGGCTCCCGGCCACGACCAGGCCCCTGGCCACGCCGATCGGCTCCACGTTCGGGCGCTCGCGCATCAGCGCGAGCATCATGCCGGTGCCGTAGGCGAGCGAGATGATCGACGAACCGCCGTAGGAAATGAACGGGAGCGTCATGCCCTTGGCGGGAATCAGCGCGAGGTTCACCGCCATGTTGATCGCGGACTGGGTGCCAAACAGGATCGCAAGGCCCGCGGTCGCGAAGCGCGCGAATGGATCGCTGTTGCGCATGGCGTTGGTCAGTGCACGCAGGACAATGAACGCAAACAAAGCGACCAGCGCGAGGCACAGCACGATGCCGAACTCCTCGGCCGCGACCGCGAATACGAAGTCGGCGTGGCTGTCGGGAAGGACGCGCTTGATGGTGCCTTCGCCCGGACCGCGGCCGAACCAGCCGCCGTGCATGAACGACTCGACCGCGGTGTCGACCTGAAAGGTGTCGCCCGATGCGGGGTCGAGGAAGCGTTTGATGCGGGCGGCAACGTGCGGGATCATCATGGTGGCGCCCATCAGTCCGCCGGCAGCGACGCCGGTTAGCCCGATCACCCAGATGAACCGCATGCCGGTCATGAAGAACAGCGCGCCCCACACCAGCGCAACGAGCGTGGTCTGGCCGAAATCGGGTTGCGCCACCAGCGCCACGATGGTCGTGAGCAACAGCACGATCGCGAATGCGTTGGCGGGCACGTCCGGCTTGCTCGCGGACTCGGCAAACAACCAGGCGGTCAGGATGACGAACGCCGGCTTGAGGAATTCCGACGGCTGAATGTTGATTCCCAGGATGATCAGCCAGCGGCGCGCACCCTTGATCTCCGCGCCGAAGAACAAGGTCGCGATCACCATCACGAAGCTGACTGCGAACACGACGAGCGCAATGCGCCGGATCTGGCGCGGCGTCAGCATCGACGTGCCGAGCATCACCGCGACCGCCGGAACCAGATAGAGAACGTGCCGGTTGACGAAATAAAACGGATCAAGGCCGAGCCGCGCCGCCACCGGCGGGCTCGCGGCCAGCGAGAGCACGATGCCGGCGAGCATCACCACCAGCAAGGCGGCGAGCGTCAGCTTATCCACGGTTCGCCACCAGGCGGTGAAAGCGAAACGGCGGCTGCGCGCAATCATGCTGGACCTCGATGTGTGGCAGGCACGAGTGTGGCGAATTCGAAGTTCCTACGTTCTTGCGGCCCACTCGTCATAGGAACTTCAAATCCAAAGCCGCACTAGAATCATATATTTGCCCCTTTGATTCCGAAGTTCGCTACCGAGCGTGCCGCAAGATAAAGCGAACTTCGGACTCGGGACACTAGCCGGCACCATGTCACGATGCGCTGCGCCCCGGACGCCGTGCATCCACTATGGTTCACAAACGCTTAACAAGAAATTTCAATCAGGATTTCAGCTGGCTGGAGCTTGCTGTAGCCCGGGGATCGCCTTGACCAGCGTCCGGAACGCATCCCCGCGCACCTCGAAATTCGGATATTGATCAAACGACGCGCAGGCGGGCGAGAGCAACACGACCGCGTCGGACAAGCCGGAGGCCTCGGCGTCCTGGGCCGCCCGGGCGACCGCGCGATCGAGTTTTTCGACCACCTCGTTGGCGACCTCCTCGGCGAGCGTCGCAGCAAACTCAGGCGCGGCTTCTCCGATCAGATAGGCCTTGCGGATGCGCGGGAAAAATCGCGCGAGCGGCGCGATGCCACCGGTCTTGGCCTTGCCCCCGGCGATCCAGAATACGTCCTTGAAGCAGGCGAGCGCCTGCGCGGCGGAGTCGGCGTTGGTGGCCTTGGAGTCGTTGACGAACAGGACATTGCCCTTGTGGCCGATCTCTTCCATGCGGTGCGCGAGACCCGGGAACGACCACAATCCACGTTGAATCGCGCGTTCGTCGAGACCCGACGCCAGCGCGGCGGCAGAGGCGCAGGCCGCGTTCTGCGCGTTGTGGATACCGCGCAACGACCGAATGCTGCCGAGCAGCGCAATTGCGTGCGCGGTCCCGCCGGCCGCCTGCACGATCTGTTCGCCGTCGATGTAGAGACCGTCCGTCAGCGGGTGCCGCACCGAAATCCGCACCACCCGTTTGCCGGAGCGCTCGACGTGGTCGGCGGCCGCCGCGCACCAGTCGTCGTCGACGCCGATCACCGCGGTGCCGCCCGGCTGCACGGCCGCCACCAGACGCTCCTTGACGGCGGCGTAGTTGCGCATGCTGCCGTGGCGGTCGAGATGATCCTCGCTCAGGTTGATCAGAACGCCGATCGAGGGATCGAGCGAGGGCGCAAGGTCGATCTGATAGGACGAACACTCGATCACATAGGTACGACCGGCGCGCGGCGGCTCGAGCGACAGGATCGCGGTGCCGATATTGCCGCCGAGCTGCACGTCCTTGCCGGCGGTCTTGAGCAGATGGGCGATCAGCGCGGTCGTGGTGGATTTGCCGTTGGTCCCGGTGATGGCGATGAACGGGGCGTCGGGCGCGTGCAGGCGCCGCTCACGGCAGAACAGCTCGATGTCGCCGATCACCTCAACCCCGGCCGCGTGGGCGAGGCTCGCTGCCCAGTGCGGGGCCGGATGGGTGAGCGGGACACCCGGACTGAGGATCAGCGCGGCGATCTTGCTCCAATCGATCTCGCGCAGGTCCGCGGTCGGGATCCCGGCATGGTTTGCCGCTTCAACGCGCTCCGGGCTGTCGTCGAACGCCACCACGTCGGCGCCGCCAGCCAGCAGCGCGCTCGCGCTCGCGGTACCGGAGCCGGCGAACCCGAACAGCGCGACTTTGCGACCTGCAAACGACGTAACCGGGATCATGGAGTGTCAACCCAACTCAACATAGCGGCGGCGCTTGCGTCACCGCAACTTCAGCGTCGCAAGACCCGCCATCGCCAGTATCATCGAAATAATCCAGAACCTGATCACGATCTGCGGCTCGGTCGAGCCCTTCTGCTCGAAGTGGTGGTGCAGCGGCGCCATGCGAAACACCCGCTTGCCGGTGAGCTTGAACGAGACCACCTGCACGATAACCGATACGGCTTCGAGCACGAACAGGCCCCCGACGATCGCGAGGGCGATTTCGTGCTTGATCGCCACCGCGGTCGCGCCGAGCAGACCGCCGAGCGCGAGCGAGCCGGTGTCGCCCATGAAGATCGACGCCGGCGGCGCATTGAACCACAGGAACCCGATCCCCGCCCCGATCACCGCCCCGCACAGCACGGCGAGCTCGCCGGTGCCGGCCACGTAGTTGAGCTGCAGATAGTCCGAGTAGACCGAATTCCCAACGATGTAGGAGAACGCCACGAACGCGCCACTCGCGATGATGACCGGGCCGATGGCAAGCCCGTCGAGGCCGTCGGTAAGGTTGACCGCGTTGGCCGCGCCGATGATGACAAACGAACCGAACACCAGGAAGAACCAGCCGAGATCGACCATCAGTTCCTTGAAGAACGGAAACGCGAGCGACGTGCTGAAGGGCGGCCGGCCGAGGCTCGCGATGGCAAAGCAGGCGGCGAGCGCGATCACCGCTTCGCAAGCAAGCCGGGCGCGACCTGAAAAGCCGCCGTGGGTCTGCTTAGTCACCTTCAGATAGTCGTCGTAGAATCCGATCGCACCGTAGGCGAGCGTCACGCCCAACACGACCCACACGTAGGCGTTGGTGAGATTCGCCCACAGCAGGACCGAGACCATCACGCCGAATAGGATCATCAGCCCGCCCATGGTCGGCGTGCCGATCTTGGTGAGCAGGTGGGACTTGGGCCCGTCGGCTCTGATCGGCTGTCCCTTGCCCTGACGCATGCGGAGCAGATGAATGATCGCGGGGCCGAGCACCAACACGAACGCAAGCGCCGTGATGGTCGCGCCGCCCGACCTCACCGTGATGTAACGGAAGAGGTTGAGCAGAGAGACTTTGTCGGAGAGACCAGCCAGCCAATAGAGCATGATTAGCCTTGCATCCGCTCAGGCACGGCCTGGCGAGACGAGTGACGGACCAACGCCTTGACGATCGGCGCCATTTTCGAGCCCGCCGACCCTTTGACCATGACTGCGTCGCCGGCATGGATCGCCGCTACGACGTCCGGCTCGAGTGCCGCGGCGCTTTCCGCATAGCCGCCCCGCCGCTCGGGGGGAAGGGCCTGCCACAAGGCGTGCATCAGCGGGCCGGCGCAGAACACAAGGTCGATACCGATGTCGTTAATGACGTCGGCGAGATCGCGATGTAGATCGGACGCCTTGGGGCCTAACTCAAGCATGTCGCCGAGGACCGCGATACGCCGGCCGCTTGGGCTCAGCGGGGCCTGCGCCAGCAGAGCGAGCGCCGCGCGCATGGAGACCGGGTTCGCGTTGTAGCTCTCGTCAATTACCAGGGCCTCGCCGCCGTGCAACGTGATCGTGAGACGCGTGCCGCGCCCGGCAGCCGGACGGAGATCCGCGAGCGCAAGCGCGGCGAGCGCGAGATCGGCGCCGACGATGCTGGCCGCCGCCAGCACCGCGAGCGAATTGAGCACGAGATGCCGCCCGGGCGTGCCGAGCTTGTAGGCGACCCGCGACCCCAGGATATCGGCTTCGACCGTCGTGGATTCCGGTTGCATCGCGCATCTGATGAGGCGCGCGTCGGCCGCCTCGTGCTCGCCGAACGAAACGACCCGCGCGACGCGAGCGCGCTTGGCGCGCCGTCGCAAGCGCTCGAAGTGCGGGTTGTCGCGATTGAGCACGGCGGCACCGCCGGGCGCCACGCCTGCGAAGATTTCCGCCTTGGCGTCGGCGATCGCCTCGACCGAGGAAAAGAACTCGAGATGCACGGGCTCGACCGTGGTGATCACCGCCACGTGCGGGCGCACCAGCTTGGTGAGCGGGGTAATTTCGCCGGCATGGTTCATGCCGATCTCGAAGATTGCGTAACGGGCACTCGCGGGCAGACGCGCGAGCGAGAGTGGAACGCCCCAGTGGTTGTTGAACGATGCGACCGAGGCGTGGGTCTCCCCGTCGCGCGACAGCGCGAGACTCAGGGCCTCCTTGGTGGAGGTCTTTCCGACCGATCCGGTCACCGCGATGACGCGCGCGCTCGCGCGGGCGCGCGCCGCGCGCGCGAGCTTGCGCAGCGCCACCAGAACGTCGCGCACGATCAGCAGTGGCGCATCGTCGGCGGCCGCCGCTCGTTTCCGGTTGGACACAACCGCGAGGCCGGCGCCCGCCTGCAGCGCGGTTGCAACGAAATCGTGACCATCGAGCGCATCGCCCTTGATCGCGAAAAAGGCTTCTCCCGGCACGACGGTGCGGCTGTCGATCGATAGCCCGCCGACGGCGTCCGGCAGCAGGCCTGCGGGCCGCGCCCCCATGGCGGCGGCCATCTCATCGATCGTCCACAGGACGCTCATCTAGCCCTCTCCCGGAGCAACACGTTGCGCTTATCAGCGCGAATGCTCCGACGTCCCCGCAATCGCCTCGCGCGCCGCTTCCTGATCCGAAAACGGCAGCACCTTGTCACCAACGATCTGGCCCGTTTCGTGACCCTTGCCGGCGATGAGAAGCACGTCGCCGGGCGCGAGTTCGTCGATGGCATGGCCTATGGCGGCGCGCCGATCGCCGATTTCCAACGCTCCGGGCGCCGCGGCGCGAATCGCGGCCCGAATCGAGGCGGGATTTTCGCTGCGCGGGTTGTCGTCGGTGACGATGACGCGATCGGCTTTCTCGGCCGCGATCGCGCCCATCATCGGGCGCTTGCCTTGATCGCGGTCGCCGCCGGCGCCGAGCACAACCACAAGTCTCCTCGTCGCGTAGGGTCGAAGCGCGTCGAGCGCCTTAGCGAGCGCATCGGGCTTGTGCGCGTAATCGACGAACACCGGCGCGCCGTTCTTGTCGCCGACGAGTTCGAGACGCCCCTTGGCGCCCTCCAGAGTTGACAGCGCATCGAACACGGTGGCCGGATCGCCTCCGGTCGCGATCACAATTGCGGCCGCGACCAGCGCGTTTTCCACCTGAAAGCCGCCCACCAACGGCAGGCGTACCCGGTGCTCGCGACCGCCGTGCGCGATCCGCATGATCTGGGCGAAGCCCTCGATCCGCGTGTCGATCAACCTAATGGCGCGTCCGCGCCGGCCGACGCTCACGATATCGAGGCCGCGCCCGCGGGCGGCCTCGACCACAGTGTCCGCGTGGTCGTGATCGACATCAATCACTGCAACGCCACCGGCGCGCACCAGGCGCTCGAACAGGATCAGCTTGGCGCGCAGGTAGGCGTCGAATGTTTGATGATAGTCGAGATGGTCGCGCGTGATGTTGGTGAAGGCGCCGACCTCGATGCGCAGGCCGTCGAGCCGATGCTGATCGAGCCCATGCGATGACGCTTCGATGGCGAGATGAGTCACGCCCGCGCCGGCGAGGCGATCCAGCGTCTTGTGCAGTTCGATCGGGTCAGGCGTCGTGAGCGAACCGTAGACCGCGCCCGCGGGCGAGACGACGCCAATGGTGCCGACGCTCGCCGCCGCGTGCCCGAGCGTTGACCAAATCTGCCGCGTGAAGGCAGCGACCGAGGTCTTGCCGCTGGTTCCGGTGATGGCCGCGATCGTGGCGGGCTGGCGCGAATAGAATCGTGCCGCCAGCAGCGCCAGCGCACGCCGCACGTTCGACACGAGCGCGAGCGCCACCGTTTCCGGCAACGCCGGCGCGCGCTCGGCGAGCACCGCGCTGGCACCGGCGGCGATCGCCTGCGGGACGAAGGCCAGTCCGTCGGCTTTCGTCCCGGGCACCGCAACGAACAAAAAGCCTGGTTTGACGGCGCGGCTGTCGGACACGATGCCCCCGATCTCCAGCGCGTCGTAACGCGCGGCGCAGCTTGCCTCGGGCGGCAGAAGATCGCGCAGCTTCATCGAAATGGATTGCGATACCTGATCACGTCGCTCATTTAGCGCGTCCGCCCGGCGGAAGCGAGAATCTGTTGTTCGGCAGGGGGAAGATCGAAACGCGGCTCGACCCCCAGCATCGGCATGATGCGGGAGATTATGCGCGCGGTGGCCGGACCCGCGTTCCAGGCCGCCGTGGTGAAACCATGCGTTTCCGGCAATGGCTGCGGTTCGTCGAGCATGACCAGCACGAGGTAGCGCGGGTCGTCCGAGGGCACCACCGCCATGAAGTCGGTCAGTACCTTGGTCTTGGAATAGCGGCCGTTGACGACCTTATCGGCGGTGCCGGTTTTGCCGCCGACATAGTATCCCTTCACGTCGACTTTGGTGGCACTGCCCTTTTCGGCGTTAAGCCGCATCAGGTAGCGCATCATCGTGCTGGTTTCCGGCTTGACCACCTGACGGGACACCGCCAACGCCTCCTGCTCGTTGCGCTTGAGCAGCGTCGGCGGGATCAAGTGACCGCCGTTGACCAGCGCCGCGACGCCCATCACTGCCTGCAGCGGCGCGACCGAGAGACCGTGACCGAACGCGATCGTGACGGTGTTGAGCTCACCCCAGCGCTTCGGAATGATGGGCTCTGCGCTTTCCGGCAACTCGGTACGCAGGCGGTCGAGCTGTCCGAGCTTGCGCAGGAACGCCTTGTGGCCTTCGACGCCGACCGCAAGCGCGACGCGTGCCGCTCCGATGTTGGACGAATAGGTGAAGATCTCGGGCACGCTCAGCACCCGGTTCTGCGCGTGGAAGTCGTGAATGTCGAACTTGCCGAAGCGCAGCGGCATGCGCGCATCGAACGTGGAGTTGAGCCTGACTTTGCCGGAATCCAGCCCCATCGCAATCGTGAGCGCCTTGAACGTCGACCCCATCTCGTAAACACCGGTGGTGAGCCGATTAATGCGGGTCGGGTCGAGCGCCTCACGCGGATTGTTTGGATCATAATCGGGCACCGACACCAGCGCCACGATCTCGCCGGTGCGCACATTCACAACGACTCCGGCGGCGGCGAGCGCTTTGAATTTTTCCCGGGCGGCGACGATCTCGTCCCGCACCACGTGCTGAACGCGCAGATCAAGTGCGAGCTCAATCGGCGCCTGATTGCGATCCGACGCAAAGCCCGCTCGGTGCAGATCGGCCAGTCCGTTCCCGTCGAGCCATTTCTCGAGACCTGCGATGCCCTGGTTGTCGACATTGACATGGCCGATGACGTGCGACGCCTCGTTGCCCTTGGGGTAGACGCGCTTGGTCTCGTTCAGAAATCCGAGGCCGGGGACGCCGAGTTTATGCACCTCGAGTTGCTGCTTGGCGGAAATTTCGCGCTTGAGCCAGACAAAGCCGCGTTTGGACGCGAGACGCTCGCGCAAATCGGTGCCGGCAAGGTCGGGCATCACCGCTGTCAGCAATTCGCTCGCCTCGTCGGCATCGATGATCCGGCGCGGCGCTGCGAACAGCGACGGCGTTACCACGTCGGTGGCCAGCACCTCGCCGTTGCGATCCTGAATGTCGGGACGCGCGGTGGCGACGGCGTCGGTGTTGATGGCGCGGCGGGCCACGTGGCTTTCCGGGGCGACCGCATAGAGCACCAGACGCCCGCCAATGATCAAATAGACGAGCGAGAACACCAGCAGCGCCAGGCCGAGCCGCGCCCTCGCCTTCTTGGCGCGGTCAACCCCGCGCCCATAGAGCAACCCCTGCGCCAGGCGGCGATGCCACGGCTGCGCGCCTTTGCGCGACGCGTTCGCATCGGCGCGGTCGGCGGGCTTCGGCTGTTCGGGTGTCGTCATTGCGCCGCTGATGGACCGCTGTCGGCGGTCGGAAACGCGTTGTCGCCTTCGATGATCGCCGCAATCGGATCGGGCCCCTCGGCCGACGTCTGCGGCTGCGGATGTTCTGGCAGATGATCAAGGCTGTCGACCTGGGTCGCGTCGAGCGGCTTGAGCGCCAGGTGCCGCTCCGCCAGTGCCTGAATTCGCGCCGGGTTGTCCAAGGTCTCCCATTGCGCCCGCAGCGCCGCGGTCATGTCGCGCTCGCGCTTGATCTCACTGCGCAAACGCGCGACGCGCTCGGCCCGCAAGGTCGAATCGAACTTGATCTTGTAGACGTAGGCGGCCGACGCGACGAGCACACCGATCACTACGAGATGCAGCAGCCGCATCATCATGGCCGCGCCTCCAGGAGTTCGGCGAGCGCCGGAAACCGCGTGGTCGGCGGCGGGTCGGTGCGAGCGGGTGCGCTGGTGCGCTCACCGGCGCGCAGCTTGGCGGAGCGGGCACGCGGGTTTGCGGCAATCTCGTTTGCGTCGGGCGTGACCGGGCGCCTGGTCAAGGTCTTAAACGTCGCGGGAACCGATGCAACGGGTGGTCCGTGACGCGAACCTGGCCGCGCGGCGCCGCGCGAGACCAGAAACGTCTTGACGATCCGGTCCTCCAGCGAATGAAACGCGACGACCACGAACCGGCCGCCCGGCCGCAGCACGCGCTCCGCGGCAACGAGGCCGCGCTCGAGTTCGCCAAGCTCGTCGTTGACCAGGAGACGCAGCGCCTGGAACGTGCGGGTGGCGGGATGAATATCGCCGGGCTTCGTGTGAACCACCTGCGCGACGATCTCGGCGAGTTGTGTCGTCGTCGTAATCGGTTGCCGCGCCCGTGCAGCCACGATCGCGCGCGCGACCGCGCGCGCGTGGCGCTCCTCTCCGAGAGTAGCGATCACCACGGCGAGGTCGCGCTCGGAGGCGCGCGCGACGACATCGGCGGCGCTCGGGCCCGCCGCCTCCATGCGCATGTCGAGCGCTCCGTCCAGCCGGAACGAGAAGCCTCGCTCCGCCGTGTCGAGTTGCATCGACGACACGCCGAGATCAAAGACCACGCCGTCGACCTCACCGGCCGCGACAATTGTCGCGAGCGCCGAAAGCCTGTCCTCCACCAGCGTAAGCCGGCCGCCGGTGCCCTCGACCAGATCAGCGCCGCCTGCGATTGCGGTTTGGTCGCGGTCGATGCCGATGACCCGGCAATCGGCCGCCGCCAGGATAGCGCGCGAGTAGCCGCCGGCGCCGAATGTGCCGTCGACGATCAGGCCGCCGTCGCGTGGATTGAGGAAGTTCACGACTTGGGGTGCGAGCACGGGAATGTGACGAGCCGGTCCGCCTGCGGCGCCCGGTTGCCCGGCGCCGCGGCCCGCCATCATTCCCGTGCTCCTTGGGGATTCGGCCCCACCTCCTGGGAACGCCGCGCCGCACGTAGCGTCGCCGTGGCCTGTGCGAGATGCGCGCGAAAGCGCTGCAGTTCCCAGATCTGAAATTTGTGCCCGAGCCCAACGAAGGTCACCGCGTCGTTGATGCTGGCGTGGGTTTTCAGTTCGTCGCTCAGAACGACCCGGCCTTCGCTGTCGACCTTCAAGGTCTCGCTCGTGCCGTAGAGTGCGACCAGAAATTCTTCGCGCTCGTTCGAGTAGGGCGGATAGCGGGCGATCAGGCTCTCGATGTCCGAGAGCAACGCATTGCCGCCGGCATCGATCGCCGCCTGGTCGAGCGTTGGATAGCAGTAGAGCCCCTCGAACCCGTCGCGCACGAGCACCCCCCGGAAGGGTGCCGGAATCGACACCCGACCCTTGGCATCGAGCCGCAACGTGTAGTTCGACACGAAGCGGTCCATACGCACTCCACGCTCGGCTACGCGCCCGCACGATCACCCTCGTCGCCCACGAAAAGGCGACCGCGACGCTGGATACATTTAATGGGCGAATATGGGATAGCATGGGAAAATATGGGCGTCAATGGGCGCAGGTCTCCGACCGACTCAGCCGAAGTTGCGACTGATCAATGCATTAGCGGCAACCGGGCTTAAGGAAGCGTTGAAACCCGACGCCATTCGCGGAATGTGGGCTCATGCGAATCGCGCTCTTCTCCGACATTCACGCCAACGCGGAGGCGCTGACGGCCTGCCTCGACCACGCGCGCGCGAATGAGGTCGACCGCTACGTGTTCCTCGGCGACTACGTCGGTTATGGCGCGGACCCCGGGTTCGTGGTGGACACGGTGCAGGCACACGTGTCTCGTGGCGCAATCGCCGTGCGCGGCAACCACGACGACGCGATCGAAACCGGCACCGACCAGATGACTGAGTCGGCCGCTCGCGCGATTGCATGGACGCGCGGTCAACTTACCGGCTCGCAGCGGACCTTTCTGCGCGAGTTGCCGCTGAGCGCGAGCGAAGCCGACCGGCTTTACGTCCATGCCAACGTCGATGCGCCGGCGGGCTGGGACTACATCACGGATCTCTACACCGCGTCGCGCAGTCTCATCGCGATGCGCGCGCACATCGCGCTGTGCGGGCATATTCACGTGCCGGCGCTCTATCACATGTCGCCGACCGGCAAGGTCGCGAGCTTCGAGCCGATCGGCGGGATTGACATTCCACTGTCGCGGCATCGGCGATGGCTGGCGGTGCTGGGCGCTGTCGGGCAGCCGCGCGATGGTGATTCGGCAGCCTGCTATGCCATCCTCGATGACGCGCGAGAAACGCTGACCTACATGCGCGTTCCCTACGACATCGACAGCGCGGCGCGCAAAATCCGCGCCGCCGGGCTCCCGGCGCGGCTCGCCGATCGACTTTACGCGGGACGCTGAAGCACGGAGCCGCGCCATGGAGACATTCGTTACAGACGCGGCGCCGGCACCGACCCCAGTCCACGATATGCGGCACCTGCGGGTCGGCGAGACGGTCGACGGGTTTCATCTCGAGGAAGCGCTCCCGTCGGGCGGCATGGCGAGCTTCTGGCGGGTGACGCACCCGGATTTTGCGCTGCCGCTGATCATGAAAGTTCCGCTGCTGCGCCCGGGTGAGGATCCGATCACCATCGTCGGTTATGAGATGGAGCGGATGATCCTGCCGCGCCTGCACGGCCCGCACGTGCCGCGCTTCATCGCGGCGGGGCCATTCGAGCAGCCCTACATCGTGATGGAGTTTATTTCCGGAACGTCGGTCAAAGAACTGATCGCGGAAACACCGCTGGCGCCCGGACGCGTTGCCGCGATCGGCGTTCAGATTGCGTTCGCGTTGCACGATATTCATCGCCAGCACGTGATCCATCTCGACCTCAAACCCAGCAACGTGTTCCTGCGATCAGGCGATGACGCAGTCCTGATCGACTACGGTCTGGCGCATCATGAGCTGCTTCCCGATCTGATCGCCGAGGAAATGGACGAGCCGGTCGGTACCGGCCCCTACGTGGCGCCGGAACAGGTGTTGCGGGATCGCACCGATCCGCGCAGCGACATCTTTGCGCTTGGCGTGATTCTGTATTTCCTCGCCACCGGCGAGCGCCCGTTCGGCGAACCGCAAGGCGCGGCCGAATGGCGGCGGCGACTTTGGCGCGACCCGTTTCCGCCGCGCGCCTGGAATCCGAACATTCCTCCTTGGTTGCAGGAGATCATTCTGCATTGCCTCGAGGTTGATCCCGAACGCCGTTATGCCACCGCGGCGCAACTTGCGTTCGATCTGCAGCATCCGAGCGAGGTGGCGTTGACGGCACGCGCGCAACGCATCCACCGCGACGGGATCATAACGGTCGCGCTGCGCCGTTTTCGCGCCAGTCGTGGATCCGCGCCGCGCCTTCGCAAGCGCGTGTCGGGCGTGCTGGCGCGCGCACCGATTGTTGTGGCGGCGGTCGATCTTGCGGGCGACGGAGCGCTGGCCGACGCGGTGCGGGCGTCGGCTGAACGTATTCTGGCCACCGATCCATCGGCGCGCCTTGCCTGTGTGAACGTGCTCAAGATCGCGCGCCTCGCAATCGATCCGTGGGAAGATGAGCAAGGCCGCAACCGCCACTTGCAGCGGATGATCGAGCTCAAGCATTGGGCTCGTTCCCTGCAGGTCGATCCCGCCCGCCTGACCTATCACGTGCTTGAAGCGACCGATCCGGGTGCGGCTCTCGTCGATTATGCCCGCAACAACAACGTCGACCACTTGGTGTTGGGTGCGCGCGGAACGTCTGCGGTTCGGCGCCATCTTGGGAGCACCTCGGCGCACGTCGTGGCGCAGGCACCATGCACTGTGACCGTGGTGCGCACGGGCCGCGCATCCGGCGCAGAGGCACCGGAGGCTTGATCAATCGGCTCAAGTCAAGCGGCCAATCGGTCGATCCGCACCTGCGGCCGCTGATGCTGCGCCAGCACGCGCGCGAGTTCCGGCAGCAAAATTGCCAGTTCTTCATCGAGCCGCCACGGTGGATTGACGATCAGCAAGCCGGCACCGACGAGGCGCGTGAGATCGCCGCCAAGGTCAAGCTCGACGCGCAGCAGCTTTGGGATGCCGCTGCGCTTAAGACGGGTCGCCAGCGCCCGCGCGCTGTTGGGATCCTTGCGCGGATACCAGGCGAGGAAGATGCCGGTCGGCCACTTGCGATGCGCGTCCTCGAGGCTTTTCGCAAGGCGCGAGAACTCGTCGCGATCCTCGAATGGCGGATCGATCAGGACAAGACCGCGCCGCTCCTTCGGCGGCACGTAGGCATTGAGCGCCACGAACCCGTCGATCGCGATTGCCTTCGCACGTTTGTCGGCGCGCAGGTTGCCGGCGAGCGCCGCGGCGGCTTGCGGCTCGAGCTCGCAGGCAATCAACCGATCCTGCGGCCGCAGCAAGCCGAGCACCAACACTGGCGAACCCGGATAACGGCGCAGGTCCGCGTCCTTGTTGAGAGCCCGAATCACGTCGAGATATGGCGCAACAAGCGCACCCGCAGCCGGCGCAAGCGCTGCCGCGTTCAGGCGCCCGATCCCGGCGCGCCACTCGCCGGAACGGCTCGCCTCCGGCCCGGCAAGATCATAGAGCCCCGCGCCCGCATGCGTGTCGATGACGCGAAACGGCTGCGGTTTCTCACGCAGGTGTACCAGGATGCGCGCGAGCACCGCGTGCTTGACCACATCCGCAAAGTTGCCGGCGTGGAACGCATGGCGGTAGTTCATGGCGTGTCATTGCACAAAACCGCCGCACGATCCAAACATTGCCGCGGCGTGCATCGGCGCGCCCTGGAATGACGATGGCCGGGAGCGGCCCGGCCATCAAAGCTCAACGACATCTGCAATATATTGGAGCTCTCAGCGCGCGCTCGCGTCGGCCGCCTTGCGCACCGGCGGCATCACCAGGGTTTCGCGCTTGCAGCTGCGCTGAACAACATCCGGACAATCCTGGAACTTGAAGTCCTTGCTCATGCAGATCCGGATCTCATTCAGGCGCTTGGCATCGCATGCAACCGAAATGCTGGCGCGCGTCATCCCGGTATTGGCCTTGACGAACGCATCCGTGACTTCGCCAGGGGTCACCGTCAGCGGGTCCTTCAGCGCGAGATATGGTTCGGGAATCTTCACGCTCGCCCGCGCGCGCCGCACGTTGTCGAAATAGGCGCGAGCCGACAGACCCGAGCAGGTTCCGTGCCGGTCCCATTCGCGGAAGATCAGCTGCGGGCTTGGCATCAGATCGAGCATTGACGACACGATGTTGCGATTGAGGCGCGGTGCCGGAGTTTGGCAGAACTCGGGAAACCCGCGCTCGTATTGCGGCCACAGCCCGTGCACGACGAACGAGTAGGGCCGATCACCGCACTGCTCGTTGCGGCTGCGGCGATTGTTGCGGCGAGCCTGATCGCCGGTGCTGTCGGTTTGTGCCTGAGCGTCCCCACCCCGGGTCTGGGCGGTCGCCTGCTGATCGGCATTTTGCTCGTCTCGGTTTGTCCGGCTCGAGCGCTCGGCCGAGGCTTCGCAAAACGACGGCGACCACGACAATGTCAGCAGGTAGAAATCGAACTGGCCGGGCTCATTCTGACGGCTGTCCTGAGCCGAGGCTGGCCAACTTGGGAGCATGCAAAGGGCAACAGCGGCGGAGATAGCGGTCGTACGCAAGCACATCCCGGACATAACGCCTCCCTGGGAACAACAACTTGGGAACAACAACTTGAACGGGAGAGAGCCTAGCTCGGCTACCGGAACATATCAAGAACAAAATTTGAAAGACCCGCAAATTTTACGTGCCGTCGCACTGGCCCTAGGGACCAGCCTCCTTGCAGGAGGGCCGCCTTTGCCCTGGGGGCATGGTCGGAGACGCATAGGCCCAGTTACGATCGTAGCCGTCGACGCACCAGTTGACACCCCAGGTTGCCCCGATGATGCCGGTGTCTTCAGCGATCGAATAATGGATCCGGTGCACCGTGCCGTCATTGATGTGAACCTTGCCGGTGCAGAAACGGCGCGGGATTGACGCGTAGTGCCAAGGCATAAAGGCCTGCTCGCGGATGTACTCCCAGCCGACGATGCGGAGCTCGGAGTTCCAATATTCGCGCTCTTTCTGGGAAAACCGCGACTGGATGCGCGCC